>NZ_JAKCFI010000009.1 GCF_021412625.1 Myxococcus stipitatus
CACCGGTCGAGGGCGCCAATCTCAGTCCCGAGGACGTAGCCCCAAGGCGAACACGGCGACCCTCTCCCGGTACCTTCCGGCCCGGGTGTATACCGGAATCGGAAGGCTGGTGGACTTCATACAAGGCCCTGGCGCTCCCCCGCCCGCATGGTGGGTCGACGTCGCGTGTCGGACGCTCCACTTTTGGGGGAGCCATGGGCGTCTCGTGGAAGGACAACATCACCCTCGCCGACGCGTTGGAGCGCGTGGCGGACCTGCTGGAGGCGCAGGACGCCATGCCCTTCCGGGTGTCCGCGTATCGCAAGGCGGCGCGGACCATCGCCGAGTGGCCCCAGCCCGCGGCGGAGCTGCTCGCGGAGAAGGGCGAGGCGGGGCTGCGGGAGCTGCCTGGCGTGGGCAGGAGCATCGCGGCGGCGGTGGCGGAGCTGGTGCGCACCGGGCAGCTCGGCCTGCTGCAGCGGCTGGAGGACGAGTCCTCTCCCGAGCGGTTGCTGGCGAGCGTGCCGGGCATCGGCCCGGAGCTGGCGCGCCGCATCCACGAGGAGCTGGGCGTGCGCACGCTCGAGGAGCTGGAGCAGGCGGCGCACGACGGGCGGCTGGAGGCGGTGGAGGGCTTCGGCCCGCGACGTGGGCAGCAGGTGCGGGAGCTGCTGGAGGCGAGGCTCGCCCGGAGCCGGCGGGCTCGGGCGCGGCTGCGCGAGGGCGCGGGCGAGGGGCCTCGGCCGGACATCGGGCTCTTGCTCCAGGTGGACGAGGAGTACCTGCGCAAGGCCCGGGCGGGGCAGCTGCGGACCATCGCGCCCCGGCGCTTCAATCCCTCCGGTGAGGCGTGGCTGCCGGTGATGCGGCGCACGGTGGACGGCTGGAGCATCCGGGCGCTGTTCTCCAACACGGCGCTGGCGCACCAGCAGGACGCGACGCATGACTGGGTGGTGCTCTACTTCGACAAGGACGGCGACGAGGGCCAGTGCACCGTCGTCACCGCGCACGGTGGCCCGCTGGACGGCAAGCGCGTGGTGCGCGGCCGCGAGGTGGAGTGCCTCGCGTACTACGGCGTCGAGTCCGAGGAGATGGAGGCGCCCCCGCCCGGAGCGTGAGCACTCGCCCCGAAGCGCCCGTCTCGAAGCGCGCGCACCTGGGGCCGCGCGGTCCTCAGTCGTTCGTCGCGATGTACTGGAAGATGGCCGCGTAGAACTCCGGCTCGTCGAACGTGTCCGGCCCCACGCCCACCACGTCCACGTGGTCCTGGTTGATGATGCTGGACGCGGAGGTGCTCGCGGCGGAGCCGGGCGCGTTGATGTTGGTGACCGCGGGCACGGACGTGTCGTTCGTCACCGTGTCGAACCCGATGGCGACGTCCGTGTAGCGCAGCCGCGTGCCCATCTGCTGGGAGTTGATGCCCACCAGCCCGTCGTCATCCAGGTCGTCCTTCACGCCGTCCCCCGCCCCGCCCGCGCCGTCGTTGTCGCAGTCGTCCGCGCAGGCACCGTCGCCGTCGATGTCGAAGAAGAACTCCTTGAGCAGGTACAGCGCCGGGTTCACGTTCGCGCCGGTCTGCGCGGTGATGAGCGACACATAGCGTCCCGCGTAGGTGCTGCTCACCGGGTACGCCGTGTTGAACGCCTTGGCCCCCGTCGTCACCCCGTCGCCGGCCGCGTAGTCGTCGTAGACGAGCTGCTTGAGCGCCGCGTAGGGGTCGTTGCCGGCCCGGTAGATGCTGTCGCCGTAGTACCTCGCCAGCGCCGCGACGACGCTGGTGACGCCCGGGCCCTGGTCCAGCACGTACCTGGCCACTGGAGAGCCCCGATGCGGCGACGACACGCTCACCAGCACCGCCACCGCCGTCGCGCCCCGCCGCTCGCGCAGCACCCGCGCCGCCTTGCGCGCGTCGATGCCCCCCTGCGAGTGGCCGAGGATGTTCACCTTCGACGCCCCCGCCGTCGTCATGAAGCCCTCGATGTCGTTGGCCAGGTCCAGCCCACGCACCTCCGAGGACTGGAACGCCTGGACCTGCGCCACGAACGCGCGCTGCCCCACGTCCAGGTCGGGATTGCACGTCACCTCGAGCAGCTCGTCACACGGGTCGCCCACGAACTGCCCGTAGTCGTCTCCCCAATAGTCGAAGCCCAGCAGGTCGTCGAAGCCCCCCATGCCATGCGCGAACACCACGGGATACGTCGTCTTCGCCGCGCCCGCGCGCGCCTGGGGAACCAGGCACAGCACACCCACCACCACCAGGAATGCGTGAACCCTTCTCATCACCGACTCCTCTCGTCGGGGGAAGCCGCGCATCCTAGGGCCCGGGGAACCGCCCCGGACAACCCGCGACGAGAACGAGTCGCGGCAAAGTCGACACAGACACGTTCACCGCGCCCCCCACCCGCTCGCGACCTGACGCTCCGGAGCGGGTGGGGGCGCGGACGTCAGGGAGCTGGTGTGTACAAGTCCACGGCGGAGGTCGCGCCGGTGGCGCCCAAGCCGCCGACGACGAGCAGACGTCCGGTGTCCGCCAGTCGCGTCACCGCGGTGTTCGCCAGGGTGTTGGTCATCGCGCCGCCCGGCATCCACTGACCCGTCGCGGGGTCGAACACCTCGGAGGAGGCCAGCAGGCCCACGGCGCTTCCGCCATCGCCGCCGAGCACCAGCACGCGTCCGGTGCCCAGCACCGACGCGAGCGCGCCATACCGGCCGCTCGCCATGGGCGCCACCGTCGTCCACAGGCCGAGCGCGGGGTCGTAGACCTCGGCCGTCGCGAGCGCGCCTCCCTGTCCCCACCCTCCGGCCACCAGCACCTTGCCGCCGGGCAGCGACACCGCGATGTGTCCATAGCGCGTGCCCGCCATCGGCCCCGTCGTCGTCCACTGTCCGGTGTGCAGGTCGTACAGCTCCGCCGACGCCGTGTCCCCCGAGGGCGTCGTGCCACCCGCGACCAGGATCTTCCCGGACAACAGCGGCGTCGCGGTGTGGTTCACCCGACGCACGTTCATGCTGCCCGTGGCGCGCCAGGTACCGGACGACGGGTCATACAGCTCCGCCGTCGCCAGCGTGCTGCTGTAGCTGGTCGTCTGACGTCCTCCCGTCACCAGCACCTGTCCGGAGTCCAGCAGCGTCGCCGTGTGGCGGGAGCGCGGCGTGGACAGCCCGTTCGTCGCCTTCCAGAGCCCCGACGCCGGGTCGTACACCTCCGCCGACGACAGGTAGAGCGACGGGGTGGACTGGCCCCCCACCACCAGCACCTGCCCCTGCGGCAGCCGCGTCGCGGTGTGGAGGTAGCGGGGAGTGGCGAGGGCGCCCGTCGGCGTCCAGGTGGCCAGGTGCTCGTTGTAGAGCTCGGCCGCGCCCAGCGCCGTGCTCCCCGACGACGTGCCGCCGACCGCGAGCACCAGGCCCGAGGCGAGCAGCGTCGCCGTGTGGTGGTAGCGCGCGTCGACCATGGGCGTCGTGGGCTTCCACGGCGGCGTGGGCACCGAGAAGCGCTCGGCCGTGGCGGAGCGCTGCACGCCATCCGGGCTGCCCCCCGCGACGAGCACGTCTCCCTGCGGGAGCAGCGTCGCCGTGTGCCCGAGCCGGCTGGCGCTCATCGTCCCGACCGACAGCCACCGCGCGAGCACCGGGTCGTAGAGCACGGCGCTCTGGAGATACGGGTCGCCGCCGTCCGTGCCTCCCGCGATGAGCACCTCGCCCGAGTGCAGCAGCGTCGCCGTGTGCTGCGCGCGCTGCTCCGGCAACAGCTGGGCGATGGGTGTCCACGTGTTCGCCCCCACGTCGTACAGCTCCGCGTTGCGGGACGCGCTGATGTCGTCCACGAAGCCCGCCACCACCAGCACCTTTCCGGACAACAACAGCGTCGCGCTGTGGCCCGAGCGCGCGGTGAACATGCTCGCCACCGGCGTCCACACGCCCGAGGCGACGTCATACAGCTCCGCGTCCCTCAGGAAGCTCCCCCGAGGGCCGTTGCGTCCGCCCACCACCAGCACCTGGCCGTTGTTCAGCAGCGTCGCCGTGTGCCCCACCCGCGCCCGGCGCAGGCTCCCCGTGCCTGTCCAGGTGCCCGTGGTGGGGTCGTACAGCGCCGCGGTGGCCAACCCCGCGCCCGCGCCATTCTCGCCGCCCACCACCAGCACGCGGCCGTTGGGCAACAACGTCGCCGTGTGTCCGGAGCGCAGCGTGTCGAGGCCGCCCGTCGACACCCAGCCGTTCGTCGACGGGTCGTAGATTTCGGCCGTCCCCGACGCCGAGGCCGCGGAGTCGCCTCCCACCACCAGGACCCGGCCATCAGCCAGGGCCGTCGCGGTGTGACGCCGCCGCGCCGTCATCATCGTCCCCGCGGCGATCCACCGCGCTCCCGCCGCGTCATACAGCTCCGCGTTCGTCGCGGATTGGCCTCCGGCCACCAGCACCCATCCGGAGCGCAGCAACGTCGCGGTGTGCTCCATCCGCTGCAACGACATGCTCGCCGTGCCCATCCAACCCGGCCCGGCCGCCAGCCGCGCCGCGCCGTCCTCTTCCATCGGACCTACAAAATCCTCGTGTGAGCAGCCCGCGTAGACGAGCGTCATCGACAGCACGGCCAGAAGGCCGAGCCTGGAACAACGATTCATGAGTGGGGTCCTTTCCTTGGGGGGGGTGTGCCACGACAGGCGCACGCGGCGGCCCATACCCCAGTCCCCGAGACGGAGGCCAATCTCCACCCAGAAAAGAATGCCCCTACCCGACCCGACAGGTGGGGTTGGGACAACCCACCAAGCTCACGACGCGCCGCGCGCTCACCCGGCGTGCGAGCGACTAACTGCTGGCGGAGGTGTAGTGGCCGATGGAGTAGCGCCAGACGCGCCGCGCCAGCCACGCGAACACGAGTGAGCCCACCACCGCGCCCACGAGCGACAGCGCTGGCAGCCGGCCCAGCATGGCCTCCGCGGGGAAGGTGGTCATCAGCGCCAGGGGGATGACGTACGTGAAGAGGAACGTCAGCGAGCCGCGCGCCACGCCCTTGAACACGCTGGAGGGCCAGCGCGCGAAGTCGAAGATGGACGAGAACAGGTAGGTGAGGTTGTCCACGCGCACGACGAAGAAGGCCGCGCTCACCGTGAGGATCCACAGCGAGTACAAGAGCAGCGTGCTCGTGCCCAGGAGCAGCACGGACGCCAGCAGCCCCGTGAGCGAGGGGAACCGTCCCAGGAGCCAGAACGCGTAGCCGAACAGCGCCAGGCCGGTGAGCACGTTGAAGGCGCGCCACGGCAGGAAGCGCTGGGTGGACACGAGGAACTGCGCGTCCGCGGGCTTGAGCAGCACGAAGTCCAGCGTGCCCTTGCGGATGTGCTCCACCACGCCGGTGAGGCTGGGGTTGATGGCGCCCTCCAGCAGTCCCTGGAGCAGCGTGAACCAGCCCACCACGAGCAGCGCCTCGCCGAAGCTCCAGCCCTCCACCTCCGGACGCTGGTCGTAGACGACGAACAGCGGCGCCAACGCGGTGAAGATCCAGAAGAGGGACGTCAGCCCTTCGGTGAAGAAGTCCGCGCGGTACTGGAGCGCCTGGAGGCCGGAGGCCTTGAGTTGGACGCCCAACAGCCGCAGATAGCGTCGCACCATCGCCCTACCCTCCGAACGCCGCGAAGCGCTTCACGCCGTGGCGCCACAGCGCCATCGCGATGGCGAACATGCCCACCACCCACGCCCACTGCCGCGCGAGCAGCCCCAGCGCGGTCGACAGGTCGTGCGCCCCCGTCATCATCTCCACCGGCAACCCCATCTGGTAGCGGAACGGCAGCCAGTCGATGAGCGCGCGCAGCCCGTCCGGCAGGAGCTCCACCGGGAACATGTAGCCGGAGCAGACGAAGAAGAGGACCATCCACACCTCCATCATCTTCTGGCTGCTGTCCATGAAGAGGCTCAGCGCGCCCAGCGCGATGTTCGCCAGGAAGGTGATGGCCCAGCCGCCCACCACGGCGACGAGGAACAGCCCCCACCCCAGCGCCGTCTGGGGGACGGCCTTGCTCCCCACCAGCACCACGCTCAGCACCACCACCGGCAGCGCCACGACCAGGCGCATGGGGATGCCGGCCACGTTCTCCGACGCGTAGGCCCACAGCGGGGAGATGGGACGCAACAGGCGCATGGACAGCGTGCCCTGCTTCACCTCCCAGTTGATGAGCCACGCGGCCCAGGCGCTGGTGAGCTGGCGCACCGCGAAGGTGGCCAGGAAGTAGCCCACGAAGTCCTCGCGCCCGTAGTTGCCCACCGGCGCGTTCTTCGCCACCGCCATCCACAGCACCATGTTGACCAGGGGCATGGTGGTGGACAGCACCCAGACGAGCATCTCCGCGCGGTAGGCCACCGCCTCCGCGAAGCCCACGCGCAGCATGGTGGGCAGCGCGCGCGCGACGGTCCGCAGGCTCATGCCGGCACCGACGTGGCGTCCGCGTCCGCCTGCTGCCGGCGCGCCTTGTTCTCCGCGAAGAGCTCGCTCATGACCTCCTCCAGGGGCGCGTTCTCCACGGTGAGGTCCGTCACGGGCAGGCCGGACAGGGCGCGGGAGATGGTCGCGTTGACCGCGTCCTGGCGCACCTGGAGCACCGCCGTCCCGGCCTCGTGCGTCACCACCTTGCCCAGCGGAGCCAGCCGCGCGCCGTCCACCTCCTCCGCCAGCCGCAGCACCACGCGCTTCTCCGGACGCACGCGCTGCACCAGCGCGTCCAGGCTGCCGTCGTAGGAGAGCAGCCCCTTGTCGATGACGATGACGCGCGGGCACAGCGCGGCCACGTCGTCCATGTAGTGGCTGGTGAGGATGAGCGTGGCGCCGTACTTCTCGTTGTACTCCTTGATGAACGTCCGCATGGTGGCCTGCATGGACACGTCCAGGCCGATGGTGGGCTCGTCCAGGAAGAGCACCCGGGGGCGGTGGATGAGGGCCGCCGCCAGCTCGCACTTCATGCGCTCGCCCAGCGACAGCTGCCGGGTGGGCTTGCCGATGAGGTCGCCAATCTCCAGCAGGGACACCAGCTCGTCCAACGTCTGCTTGTATTGGGCGGGGGGCACGTCGTAGATGGCGCGATTGAGCTCGAACGTCTCCGACGGGGGCAGGTCCCACAGGAGCTGCTGCTTCTGCCCCATGACCAGCATGATCTTCTTGAGGAACGCCTCCTCGCGCAGCCGGGGCACGTGCCCATCCACCCGCACCTCGCCCTCGGAGGGGTGGAGCAGGCCGGAGAGGACCTTCAGCGTGGTCGTCTTGCCGGCGCCGTTGGGCCCCAGGAAGCCCACGCGCTCGCCGGGGCGGATGTCGAAGGAGATGCCATCCACGGCCTTGACGGTGGAGTAGGTCCGGTGGACGAGCGAGCGGAGGGCCGCCTTGAGGCCTGGTGGGCGCTTGTGGACTTTGTAGTGCTTGCGCAGGCCGTGGACGGAGATCATGTGCGACAAGGGTTTAACGCGGACGCCCCCGGGTGGCGACTGCGGAGTTGAGGGAGTGGCGGTGCGACAACGGGTTGACACGAGCGCCGACCGGGTGGCGCTCCCTGGGATGGATGAAGGCCTGGCGGGATGAGCAACGCATACAGCAAGGACCTGGAGCGGTGGATGCCGCGGCTCATCGCCGTGTGGCGCGCGTCGCGTGGGCGGGGTGACGGCCCGGAGACGCGGCTGACGCCCCAGGAGGTGAAGGAGGTCGCCGCGGGCGTGCGACAGCTGTCGCTGGGGCTGACGCGGGAGCGACAGCTCGCGGGCGCGCGGTACATGGACGACCCGAAGCTCCTGGGCGCCTACCTGCTGTTCTACTGGCCGGTGTCCTATGCGCAGGCCCGGCAGGTGCTGGGCGAGCTGCCCAACCGCCCCCGGCAGGCCCTGGACCTGGGCAGCGGTCCGGGCCCGGTGGCCTTCGCGGCCATGGACGCCGGCGCGGGCGAGGTGACGGCGGCGGACCGGAGCAAGGCGGCGCTGAACCTGGCGCGCGCGCTGGCGACCGAGGCCGGCGAGGCGCTGGCCACCCGCGAGTGGGACCCGACGAAGAAGGGCGCCGCGCTCCCGGATGGGCAATACGACCTGGTCACGATGGGGCACGTGGTCAACGAGCTGTACGGCACGGGAGAGGCGGCGACGGCGCCCCGCGCCGCGCTGTTGGAGGCGGCGCTCGCGAAGGTGAAGCGCGGCGGGAGCCTGCTGGTGATGGAGCCGGCGCTGCGGGAGACGAGCCGGGGGTTGCTGCAGGTGCGCGACGCGATGGTGGCCCGGGGGTACGCGGTCCGCGCGCCGTGCATGTACCGGGGCGCGTGTCCCGCGCTGGTGAAGGAGACGGACTGGTGCCACGCGGAGCGGGCGTGGCCCATGCCTCGCGTGGTGGAGGAGCTGGCGCGCGCGGCGAGCCTGCACAAGGAGGCGCTGAAGATGAGCTACCTCGTGCTCGCGCCCAAGGGCGAGGACTGGCCGGCCCTGCCTCCGGGCAAGCTGTTCCGCATCGTGTCCGAGTCGCTCGAGGGCAAGGGGCGCCAGCGCTACATCGGCTGCGGCCCGGACGGCCGCGTGGGCCTGGCGATGCAGGAGCGCCACCGCACGGAGAAGAACGACAAGTTCTTCCACTTGAATCGCGGCGACGTCGTCGCGGTGACGGAGACGGAGCCCAAGGGCGACGGGCTCGCGCTGGATGACCGCTCCGAGGTCCGGATGGTCGCCGCGGCGGGTCGGGGCGTGCCTCCGCCTCCGAAGGAGGAGGCGCCGCCGACGGCGGCGCCTGTCGACTCCGCGGGGTGATGGGTGGAGCGCCTCTTGGGGAGACCTCAAGCACCGGGCCGAGCGCCGATGCCTGTCGGCTCCCCTGGGTGATGGGTGGAGGGTGTCTTTGGGGACGCCCTCGCGAACCCGGGCGGAGCGTCGACGCCTGTCGACTCCGCGGGGTGATTGGTCAGGTCGGCTCGCGAGGCGGCGCGGTCGATGAACCTCGAGGCCGCCGCGCTCGCATGGAGACGCGACTCAGGCGCGGTGTTGGGCGTAGGCGCCGGTGAGCACGTCGCGCATGTGGCGGAAGGCCTTCACGCTGTCCTCCATGGCGCTCAGCGCGCCCTGGAGCAGGACGGTGGCCTGGACCCGCGCCAGTTGGAGACGACCAGGGCGCGGCGTGGCGTCGGCGGGAGGCGGGGTGTTCATGAGGGAGGCGATGTTCATGGAACGCTCCAGGGGTGTGGGGTTCGCCATGGAGCATCCATCCCTCCCGCAAACGCCGCGTCGCACCCAGGCAACTTCGCCGTTACATCCCGCTCGCACGCCTCCCGGGATGGCGTGCGTGTGCCTTGCCCGACAGTCTCCCGCGCGGGCCTCCGAGCGCGTATCCCGAGCAACCCCGCACCGCCCCCGCCCTGGCCGCGCCTGGAAACGGCTCTGGTAGGTTCCGGCCGAACCCGCCGTCCCGGAAGACGCATGTCCGAGTCCAGCCCGTCCCCGCGAGCGCTGTATCCCCCCCTGGAACCCTACCGGATGGGACGCTTGAAGGTGTCCTCCCTCCACGAGCTGTACTTCGAGGAGTGCGGCAATCCCCGGGGCAAGCCCGTGCTCTTCGTCCACGGCGGGCCGGGGGGCGGCACGGACGCGCGACAGCGGCGCTTCTTCGACCCTTCCGTGTACCGCATCATCCTCTTCGACCAGCGGGGCTGCGGCCGCAGCACGCCACACGCGAGCCTCGAGGAGAACACCACGTGGGACCTCGTCGCCGACATGGAGCGGCTGCGCGTCCACCTGGGCATCGAGCGCTGGCAGCTGTTCGGCGGCTCGTGGGGCAGCACCCTGTCGCTGGCCTACGCGCAGACGCATCCGGAGCGCGTCACGGAGCTGGTGCTGCGCGGCATCTTCCTGTTGCGCAAGCAGGAGCTCGACTGGTTCTACCAGCGCGGCGCCAGCACCCTGTTCCCGGACGCATGGGCGCACTACGTGGCGCCCATTCCCCCGGAGGAGCGCGGAGACCTGCTCGGCGCCTATCATCGCCGGTTGACCGGGGACGACCCGGTGGCGCGCCTGGAGGCGGCGAAGGCGTGGAGCATCTGGGAGGCGCGCACCAGCTACCTGCGTCCCAACGCGGAGCTGGTGGCGCGCAACAGCGCGGAGGACTTCGCCCTCGCGTTCGCGCGCATCGAGGCCCACTACTTCGCGAACAGGGGCTTCCTGCGCTCCGACACGCAGCTGCTCGACGACGTGCACCGCATCCGCCACATCCCCGCCACCATCGTCCAGGGACGCTACGACGTGGTGTGTCCCATGGAGAGCGCCTGGGCGCTGCACGAGGCGTGGCCGGAGGCGCAGTTCGTCGTCGTGCCGGACGCGGGCCACTCCGCCAACGAGCCGGGCACCACGGCCGCGCTGCTGGACGCCACGGACCGGTTCCGCGCGCGCTGAGCGGCGCGTCGGCTATGGTGCCGTGTGAACCTGAATCGGGAGCACGCCCCATGTCCGCAGAGAAGAGCGCTCGAAGCTGGGTGGAGGAGAGCGCCTTGCGCGCCGCCGGCGCCGCCGCCCTCCCCATCCCCGTGCCGGGCGCGCACACCGCGCTCACGTCCGCCATCGAGGCGTACATGATCTACCACGTGGCCGGCATCTACGGAGAGAAGCTCTCCCTGGGCGAGTCGCTCGGGCTCATCCCCACGCTGGGCGCGGGCATCGTCGCGCGCAAGGCCGCGAGCGCCGTCGTGGGCGAGACGGTGGGTTGGATTCCCGTCGCGGGCTGGCTGCTCAAGGGCGCCGCCAGCGGCGGCACCGCGTTCGCCATGGGCGTCGCCGCCGTGAGCTACTTCGAGAAGAAGTACCCCGGCCGCGAGGCCGTCCCCTTCGACACCGTGTCCATCAAGGACTGGGTCAAGTCGGCCCTCGCGCACCTGGGCTTCAAGACGAAGTAGCGCCGGCGCGCCTACCCCCGCGCCGCCAGCGCCCGCGCCAGCTCCTCATAGAGGTGGATGGCGCCGCGGATGGACTTCTCCCAGTCGCCCACGTGGAGGCTCTCGTTCTCCGAGTGGGCGTACGTGTACGGGTCCTCCACGCCGATGAGCAGCGCGGGCACGCCGCCCAGCTCCCGCGCGAAGGGCTCCACGAAGGGGATGGACGCGCCGCAGCCGATGGCCACCGCCTTCGTCCCGTAGCCCTTCTCCAGCGCTCGGAACGCCGCCTGGAACGCCGGATGCGACGGGTCCGTGTACCACCAGCCCGACGCGCCCTCCGTCTCGAACGACACCTCCAGCCCCCAGGGACACACCTTGCGCAGGTGGTCCTTCAGGCGCTGCTCCACGTCGCGAGGGTCCAGGTCCGGGACGATGCGGATGCCCACCCGCGCCCAGGCCGCGTCACAGAGGATGTTGCGCGCGTCCTTGCGACTGCTGGCCTGGATGGCGTTGATGGCGATGCTCGGCTGGCGCCAGTTCATCTCGTACGGGTGGGTCCCCTTCCCCAGCCGCTCCGCCCCCGGCACCATCCCCGCCTGCTCGCGGAACGACGCCTCCGTGCCCGGCAGCGACTCAAGGTCGCGGCGCTCCGCCTCCGTCATGGGGCGCACCCGCTCCTGGATGCCGTCGATGGCGATGGAGCCGTCCGCGTGCGTCAACGTGGCCAGCATCCGACACAGCGCCATCGCCGGGTCCGGCACCGGACCGCCCCACATGCCCGAGTGCAGCGCCTGCTTGAACGCTCGCACCTCCACGTCCACCGTCACCAGCCCGCGCAGCGCCGTGGTGATGGAGGGCAGCCCCGTGTCGAAGTTCGCCGTGTCCGTCAGCACGATGGCGTCCGCCTTCAGCAGCGCCGCGTGCTTCTGGAGGAAGGTGGACAGGTGGTTGCTGCCAATCTCCTCCTCGCCCTCGATGATGACCTTCACGTTCAACGGCAGACGCCCGGCGCCCTTCAGCCACGCCTCCACCGCGGACGTGTGCACCACGATGCCCGCCTTGTCGTCCGCCGACCCCCGCCCGTACAGCCGCCCGTCTCGCACCTGGGGCTCGAACGGCGGGCTCTTCCACAGCCCCTCGTCCCCCGCCGGCTGCACGTCGTGATGCGCATACAACAACAACGTGGGTGCACCTGGTGCCCTCAGCACCTCGCCGTAGACATACGGATGCGCCCCCTCGATTTCGAGTAGCTGAACGTTTTCAAAACCACGGTCTTTCAAGAGTCGAGAAGTGGCCTCGGCGCTCTGTCGTACCCGGGCGGGGTCGAAGCCGGGAAACGAGACGCTGGGTATGCGCACGAGGGCCATGAGGTCCTCGAGATAGGCGTGCTTCTGGGACTCGAAGTGAGAGAGTGCGTGGTCGACGGAGGACATGCTCACCCCTTAACCCAAAAAGGCAGGCAGGCGCGTCGTGTCCTGGCGCGGATGTTCGCCTGTCCAAGTATCATGCGATGCCATGTCCGACACCCCGACCCTGCTGCTCGTCGACGACGACAGCTTCGTGCGCCGCATCTTGAAGGACGTCATCGCCGATACCGGCATCGAGCTGCGATTGCTCGAGGCCGCGGACGGCGAGGAAGGCCTCGCGGTGGCCGCGCGTGAGAAGCCCGCGGTGATGTTCCTCGACCTCTTCATGCCGAAGAAGAGCGGCCTGGAGGTGCTCGGGGCCATCAAGCAGGTGTCTCCCGGCACGCGCGTGCTCGTCATCAGCAGCATGGACGCGGAGCCCGTGGTGGAGCAGGCCATGGCCGCGGGCGCGGTGGGCTTCGTGGGCAAGCCCTTCCATCCCCTGGAAATCGCCTCGGCCGTGCGCCAGGCACTCGCACATTGATCCTCGAGGTGTTTGCGTGTCGTCTCCTGCTGTCGGTTACTGGGTAGCGGACAACCTCGGGCGAGTGCTGGGCCCCCTGGCCCTCCAGTCCTTACGTGAACTGATCGCCTCCGGGAGGATGAAGGCCGCGGTGCGCGCCTCGAGGGATGGCACCCAATGGGTGGCCCTCCAGGAGCTGCCCGAACTGAGGGACTTGTTCGCCGCGGCGCGGCCCACGCCCTCCGTGGAGCAGCAGCAGGCCGAACGCCTGCGCACCCAGCTGCGGGGCCTGCAGAACCTGCCGCCCTTGGAGGTGTTCGGCGCGAAGCCGAACGCCACGCTGGACGAGGTGCGGCTGTCCTTCTTCCGCATGGCCAAGCGCTTCTCGCCGGAGCACCTGGCGCCGGACACGCATCCGGAGCTGCGCAAGGTGTCGGCGGAGATCTTCGACTTCCTGTCGCGCTGCATGCGCGAGGCGGAGGTGCTCTTCTCGCAAGGCGCCATCCAGCCCCGGCCCCAGCCGCCCCGGCTGGACATGAACGGCCCGCTGCCGCCACCGCCGCCCGCGGCCGTCGTCGCTCCGGCGCCGCCGCCCGTCGTGGTGGCGCCCGCGCCCGCCCCGGCGCCCGTGGCGGCCCGCGCGCCCGTGCCTGCCCCGGTCCGCCCGCCGCCGGTGATGCACGCGGTGCCCGCGGCCCCCGTGGCTGCGCGCGCGCCGGTGTCTCCGCCCGTGCAGCGCACGCACCAGCCGCCGCCTCCCTCGCCTCCACCGCCCGCGCCCGCCCCCGCGGTTCGCAAGGCGGCCGCGGCGCCGACCTATTCCGCGGCGGAGTTCGTGGGCCTGGAGCGGCGGCAGGACGACCGCATCCACGCGGACGTGAAGGTGTCCATGAAGAACACGGGCATCTTCACCGACCACCGCATCATCAACCTGTCCTCGGGCGGCCTCTTCATCGCCACGGACAAGCCGCTGCGGCTGGGCACCCTGGTGGAGCTGACGTTGCGCTTCGACGACCCGCCACGGGTGATGACCCTGCGCAGCTCCGTCATCTGGGAGAACTCCCTGGACGACGGAAAGAACCCGCGCGGCTACGGGTTGCGGCTCAGCAGCCTCCGCAAGGAGGAGCGGGACTTCATCCAGCAGTTCGTGAGCCGCAAGCCCCCGAAGTAGCCTTCCGGGGGGTGTCAGCCGCCCCCCGAAGCGACGCGTGCTACAGGAGCTGGCCGAGGAGGACGGCTCCCGTCATCACGAAGGTGGCCATCACCGCCACCACCGCCTTGAGCTCCAAGTCATCCCGGTCCATCACGTTCATGAAGTTCATCGTGTTCTCCCCTGTGAGCATGACCCCCTCTGCTCTTTCCTACGGGGTCCAGTGGATCCGATTGCATCCCTCCTTCCGCCCCTCTGGGGCCGGCCCCGCAGCCCCCTCGGACGACGCCCTTGCCCGCTGACGCCCCCGCCGCGCCTCCCGACTACTGGCTGCTCGACCGGCTGCCCACCCCCGCGTCGGTCATCCGGGGGGAGCAGGTGCTGCTGGCCAACGAGGCCATGGCGTCGCTGCTGGGCATCTCCGTCGAGGAGGTGCGCTCGACGCCCGTCTCCGCGCTCATCGCCCGCTTCGTCCCGGAGGAGCGGGCGTGGGTGGAGACCTTCCACGTGACGCACCTGCAGCGCGGGGTGCGCCCGGAGCGCCCCCTGTGGCTGCGGCTGCGGCGCTCGGATGGACAGCAGCGCGTGGTGACGGCGACGTACGCGCAAGGCGCCACCCCCGAGGAGACGGTGGTGCTCATGCAGGACGCGGAGGGCGAGGGCGTCGCGCGGCGCCTCACCAAGGCGCTGGGCGCCGCGGCCGCGGACATGCTGCACAGCCGTGACGAGCAGCAGGTGCTGGAGACGGCGGTGGAGGCCGTGCACCAGCAGGGCTTCTACGTCGCCGTCCTCCTCATCGACGGGGACTCGTTCCGCCACGGCCCCATGCGCCAGCAGGCCGCCGTCGTCGAGCACGCCGAGCGCGTGTACGGCATGCCCATCTCCCAGGTGCGCTTCCCGCGCGCCATGCTGCCGCACCTGGAAGAGGTGCTCACCCAGGGCAAGGCGGCCTTCCACCAGGACGCGCTCGGGGTGGCCCACCGCATCCACTCGAGCCAGGTGTTCGAGGACATCCAGCGCGCGTACCCGCCGGGCATCCGCGCCCTGGACGCGCCCATCCTCGTGGAGGGGCGTCCCTTCGGCGTCCTCACGGTGCAGGGCGAGGGGCTGACCCCCGCGGGCGCCGGCACGCTGGAGTTGTTCGCGCGCATGCTGGGCGGCGTGCTGGAGAACGTGCGTCACCACCACATGGCGGCGGTGCGGCTGGAGGAGGTGTCCCGGCTCCAGGACGAGCTGGTGGCCACCGAGCGGCTGACGGTGCTGGGCGAGGCCGCGGGCGTGGTCGCGCACGAGGTGCGCAACCCCCTGGGCGCCATCCTCAACTCGGTGGCCGTGCTGCGCCGCGAGGCCCACCTGGGCCCCACCGGACAGGCCGCGGTGGGCATGCTCGAGGAGGAGGCCATCCGGCTCGAGGACATCGTCCGGGACCTGCTCGACGTGGTGCGCCCGCTGGAGCTGCGCCCCCGCCCCCTGCACCTGG
The DNA here is from genome assembly GCF_021412625.1 of Myxococcus stipitatus. The sequence goes on from NZ_JAKCFI010000009.1 coordinate 15,350, forward strand.
GAGAGCTGGTGCGGCGCGCGCTGGGCCAGCTCCATGGTCCGCCGGACGCGCCCACGTTGCGCTTCACCGTGGACGAGGCGCCGGACCTGCCGGAGATGGAGGGGGACGAGACGCTGCTGCAGCTGGCCGCGACGCACCTGGTGCGCAACGCCGTCCAGGCCTCGCCCCCGGGCGGGCGAGTGAAGGTGGGCGTGGACGCGGTGCCGGAGGGCCAACGGCTGGTGGTGGAGGACGAGGGCCCGGGCATCCCCGACGTGGACCCCCGCCGCATCTTCGAGCCGTTCTTCCTCACGCGCGCCAACGGGCGCGGGCTGGGCCTGGCCATCGTCAAGCGGGTGGTGCTCGCGCACGGTGGGCGGGTGCATGCCAGCGGCCGGCCCCGCCGGGGCGCGCGCTTCGAGGTGGTGCTGCCCTCGACGCCTACCCGTAGGTCTCCCGCTTGATGCGCTTGTCCTCGATGCCCAGCGCGTGGAGGTGGCCGATGGTCGTCTCGATGAAGCGCGGCGTGGCCGGGGTGCGCGTCTCCAGCGCCTTGCGGCGATCCCACGGCGTGATCGCCGGGCCGCACGCGTAGACGAGACACGAGCCCGGGTCCGGGATGAGCTCCTCCAGCAGGGCCTGGTGGACGCGGCCCTTGCGGACACGGGGGCCGTAGCGCGACTCGTCCGTCTCCCGCGTGAGGGTGTGCACCACGCGCACGCGGTCCGGGTGCTGGCGCTCCAGGGCCTCCAGCTCCTCGCGGTAGAGCACGTCGCCCCACGTCTTGTTGGAGAAGAGGAAGGTGTGTCGCGGCTTCAGCCCCCGGTGGAGGGCGTCCTTGAGGATGGCGAAGTTGGGCACCGCGCCCGAGCCCGCCACCAGGTGGACGATGTGGTCGGTGCGCTGGTCCACGTCGTCCGGCAGGACGTAGGGCCCCATGAAGCCCAGCACCCTGAGACGCGCGCCGGTGAGCCGGCCGTGGACGAGGAAGGGCGACAGCAGCGGTGGATAGCGGGTGAGGCCGGGGATGAACTCCTCGTCCTTCACGGTGATGGCCACGAACCGCTCGTGGGGCGCGGAGGCCAGCGAGTAGGAGCGTTGGGGCTCCTTGCGCCCCTTCTGCTCCTGCAGGTAGGCGGACAGGCGCCCGAGTGCGGGGAACTGGTGCGGGTCGATGTTGAGGAACTGCCCGGCCTTGTACTCGGGCGGCCTGTCCCCGAAGTCGAGGAACAGCGTCGCGGTGTCGTGCGTGTCCATGCGGACGCGGTCGACGGTGACCTCGTACTCCACGGGCTTCCTGCTGCGCGAGGGGGCGGCTTCAGCGGCGCTCATGTCCCCCCCATAGCGCAACCCGGGCCCCATGCCGATGACCCGCCGCACGGCGTGTACGGCCGGCGCCCGACACCGGAGCGTGACGGAGCCTTCCAGGCCCTACCCTGGAGTCGGCCCGGAGCGTTGGCTGCTCGACGGGAAGGCCTGCGAGCAGCGAGCAGCCGCGTCAAGGCCGCTGACCTCGGCGCGTCATGGAACTACATCTTCTTCTGGAGACCAGTGGCGGCGCTCAAGCCCTGGCGAAAACCGACCGGATGTCCCCTCCTCCGGTCGGTCCATGCTCCCGGGGTCGGCCCCTCGAGATGGAGGAGATTCTCGCGTGCTCCGCTTGCTCTTCGCGCTGATGGCCAGGTTGCCGGACGGTGCCCGTCGCCAGGTGGTGCGCCTGTTGATGGATGGTGTCTGGGACGCGCTGGCAGACGAGGTGGTGGAGGGCAGGGGCCTGCTGCCGGACGGCCCGTGCCTGCTCATCTGCAACCACCTGTCGAACGCGGACGGCTTCACGCTGGACCGGGCCTTCCGGCCCCGGCGCCTCGTGTTCCTCGCGGGGGTGAAGCTGCAGAGCACGGTGATGACGCGGCTGGCGTCGGAGACGATGGAGACCATCGCCATCAAGCCCAACTCGCCCGACATCGAGGCGATGCGCAAGGCGGTGGAGACGCTCAAGGGCGGAGGCGCGGTGCTCATCTTCCCCGAGGGCGGGCGCAGCCGGACGGGCGCGCTGCAACAGGCGAAGAAGGGCGTGGCGCTCATCGCGAAGCGCGCGGGCGTGCCCGTGGTGCCCGTGGCGCTGACGGGCACCGAGCAGCTGATGCCCATCAACGACCGGGACATGGGCGGCGAGCGGCTCTACAAGGCCCATGTCCGCGTGCGCGTGGGGCCCGCGTTCCGCGTCGAGGACCTGGAGGCGGAGGTGGCCGGCGCGGAGGACCCGCGACAGGCGCTGGTCGACGCGATGATGCGGCGGGTGGCCCGGCTGCTGCCCCCGCGCTACCAGGGCGTCTACGCGGACGACCCGCCCGACACGCGGGCGCCCCGCGCCGTGGAGCCCCCCGCCGCGCCCTCGCCGTGACGACGCGCGAGCGGCGGCAACGCCGCGCGGGTGCCCCCGTGGAGCGTCCCGACGCACCCTCGCAATTACGACGCGCGAGCGGCGGTGCCGCGCGGGTGCCCCCGTGGAGCGTCCCGACGCACCCTCGCCATGACGACGCGCGAGCGGCCGTGCCGCGCGAGGGTCCCCGTGGAGCCCTCCCGCCGCGCCCTCGCCATGAGACGCGCGCGACCGGCGGCGCCGCGCGGGCGTCCCCGTGGAGCCCTCCCCCCGCGCCCTCGCCATGAGACGCGCGCGGGCGGCAACGCCGCGCGGGCGTCCCCGTGGAGCCCTCCCCCCGCGCCCTCGCCATGAGACGCGCGCGGGCGGCAACGCCGCGCGGGCGTCCCCGTGGAGCCCTCCCCCCGCGCCCTCGCCATGAGACGCGCGCGGGAGGCAGCGCCGCGTGGGAGCCCCCGTGGAGCGTCCCGCCGCGCTCTCTCCATGACGACGCACGCGAGCGGCGGCGCCTCGCGGCCCCTCGCCACCCCGCCAGCCGGGAGGGCCCGGCGGCCGGAGCGGATGAGGCCCCCACGGGGCCGCATTGAGTCGTTGCGGTCTCCACCGGAGCGCGGACAATGGAACGCCCCGTGATGAACACCCGCGCCGACGAGCACCTCTTCATCTCCACCCTCCCCGGCCTGGAGCCCGCGCTGGAACAGGAGACCGCCGCGCTCGGGTGGAAGCCCCGGCGCGTGGAGGGCGGCGTGGAGGTGTCCGGCCCCGCCGGGCTGCACCAGGAGGCCAACCTGCGCCTGCGCACCGCCAGCCGGGTGCTGTGGCGCGTGGGCGCCTTCCAGGCGCACGACATCGCGTCGCTGACACGCGGGCTGGCGTCGCTGAAGCTCGCGCACCTGTGGGATGGGCGCGCGACGCCGCGGCTCTCGGTGGCGCTCAAGCGCACGGGCGTGCCCGGCCCGGACGTGGTGCTGTCCGCCGCGGCGCGGGCGTGGAACCTCGCCTCGGTGGGGAAGGCCGGCCCGCTCGACGAGGAGGGCGGCCCGGGGCTCACCCTGCTCGTGCGCGCGGAGGGCGAGTCGTTCACCGTGAGCGCCGATACCAGCGGCGAGCCGCTGCACCGGCGCGGCTACCGCCAGGAGGTGAGCCGCGCGCCCCTGCGGGAGACGCTCGCCGCGGGAATCCTCCAACTCGCGGGCTATGACGGCGTCGAACCGCTGGTGGACCCGATGTGCGGCTCCGGCACGTTCCTGGTGGAGGGCGCGTGGATGTCCATGCGCCGCGCGCCCGGCCTGCGAGAGGGCTTCGCCTTCGAGTCCTTCCCCGGCTTCGACGCGAAGGGCTGGAGCACGCGCAAGACGACGGCGGCGGCGGAGCAGCTCCCGGGTCCACGCGCGCCGCTGCACGGCTTCGACATCAACGCGGGCTCGCTGGGCACCGCTCGGCGCAACGCGAGGCGCGCGGGCGTGACGCTCACGCTGGAGCGTCGCGACGTCCGCGTGCTCACCGCGCCCCCGGGTGCTCCCGGCCTGCTGGTGGCGAACCCGCCCTACGGCAAGCGCGTGGGCGAGGCCGACGACCTGCCCGGCCTGTATCGCGCGCTCGGAGACACGCTCCGCCGTGGCTTCCCGGGCTGGCGCGCCGCGCTCCTCGTGCCGGATGACACGTCGCTCATCAAGGCCCTGGCGCTCTCCGGCGCGCGGGAGCTGCCGGTCCGCAATGGCGGCCTGCGCTGCCGGCTGCTCCTGACGAAATAGCAAGCCTCGCGGCGCGGAGGCGCCCACGACTCCGGGATGCCCTCGCCGGACGGAAAGCCAGACGCGCTGACACCGCCCCACCAATGGCTTGCATCGAGAGGAGATGAGGGGCGAGGTCTGGCAGAGTCGTCGCGCCTGTGCTCCAGTGGGTGTCTCCTCCCACACCCCATCCATGACCAACGGAACCGACTCGACTCCCCAAGACCTGGGCATGCGGCGCGCAGTCTCGCGCTGGGAACTCGTAGGTTTCTCCATCAACGACGTCATTGGCAGTGGCGTCTATCTTTTGCCAGCGGCGGCCGCGGCGAACCTGGGTTCGGCGAGCACGGGCGCCGTCGTGGTCGCGGGACTGGCGGTGTTCCTGCTCGTGCTCTGCTTCGCTGAGGCGGCCAGCTACTTCGACAAACCCGGCAGCGCCTATCTCTACACCCGCGAGGCCTTCGGCGAGCTGGTGGGCTTCCAGGTCGGTTGGATGACGTGGCTGGCCCGGGTCTCCTCGGTGGCCTCGCTGTCCGTGGGCTTCTCCCGCGCGCTGGGCTTCCTGTGGCCCGGCGCGAACGCCGGACTGGGACAGGCCTTGGCCATCGCCCTGCCCCTGCTCGCGCTCACCGCCATCAATGTCGTGGGCGTGAAGGGCGGCGCGCGGACCGCCGTGTTCCTCGCCATCACCAAGACGGTGCCGCTGCTGGTGTTCATCACCGCCGGTCTCTTCTTCGTATCCGTGCCGCTGGCGACGTCGGTGACGCCCAAGGCGGACGGGAGCCTGGGCGCCGCGGTGCTGCTGCTGCTGTTCGCCTATGCCGGGTTCGAGAACACGGCGGCGCCGGCGGGTGAGTTCAAGAACCCGCGCAGGGATGTCCCCTTCGCGCTCGTGGTGCAGATTGGCGTCGTCACCCTCATCTACACGGCGGTGCAGTGGGTGGCGTTGGGGACGCTGCCTGGCGTGGCGAACGCGAAGACGCCGCTCGCCGACGCCGCCGCCAGCTTCCTCGGAGGATGGGGAGGTCTGTTGATGACGGTGGGCGGGGTGCTGTCCATCCTCGGGACCAACAGCAACACCGTGCTCGCCGGGCCGCGGTACCTGTATGCGCTTGCGCAGGACGGTTTCGGGCCCGCCGCGCTCGCCACGCTGCATCCGCGCTACCGCACCCCCACGGTGGCCATCCTCACCCAGACGGCCATCGCGCTGCCGCTGGCGTTCTCCGGTTCGTTCGAGCTGCTCGCCACGCTCTCCGTGGTGGCGCGGCTCGCCACGTACTTCGGCACGGCCGTGGCGGTGCCGGTGTTGCGGCGCAAGCTCCAGCAGCCCGCGAACGCGTTCCGTATCCCTGGCGGCCCCGTGATTCCCATCGCCGCCGCCTCGCTGTGCGTCGTCTTCGCGCTGAGCGCGGAGCGGAAGAACCTCATCGCGGGCGCCATCGCGCTCGCGGTGGGCTTCGTGCTCTACAAGTTCCAGCGCAAGCCGGATGGCAGGGCGGCGCTCGGGTAGCGCACGGGGCTCGGCTCCCGGGCCGTCGCCGCCCGCCCGGGATTCGTGCTAGCGGTGGAGCGTGGCCGCGCGCATCACGCCAATGGAGTCGGGGCAGGACCTCTCCGAGGACGCGGGGAGCCTGCCGAGCCCCTTCGACGAGCTGGGTCCCGCGCTGCTCGCGCGACGAGCGGCGGAGCAGCTCCAGGCGGAGCTGCGCGCGGGCCACATCGCGCCAGGACTCCCCACGTCGCTGCTGGAGAGCGCCGAGGGCGGCAAGATGTTCGGCGTGCTGGTGGCGCGGCTGCCGACGGGCGAGCTCGGCTTCCTGCGCGCGTTCTCGGGGATGCTCGCGGGCCGCTGGGACGTGGAGGGCTACGTCCCGCCCGTGTTCAACCGGGGGCTGCGCGAGCGGCTCGAGCCCGAGGGAGAGGCCACCGTGAAGTCGCTCACCGCTCGCGCGGCGGCGGCACGGAGCGCACCCGAGTACGTCGCGCTGCGCGCGGAGAGCGCGGCGCTGGCCGAGCGACATGCACGCGAGTTGTCCGACCTGAAGCAGCGACACGACGCCCGGCGGAAGGACCGTCATGTTCGTCGGGCGCGACTCCAAGCGTCTCGGACGGGAGGGCAGGATGCCTCGACCGGCACCGGGGCACGGGTCGAAACGAGACAGCCAGTCGGGGAGGAGGGACTGGAGCAACCCGACGACGGTGTGGAACGCTCATCGCCGAAGGAAGAACGAGCGCGGCCTGCCTCCGCGCCCCATGCGCTCGCGCCAGCGAGTCTGGGCGACGCCGCCTCACGACCTCCGCAGGATGAGCCCCGCCTGCCTCTCGCCTCTACCCTCCATGCACTCGACCAGGAGGGTCGTGGAGACAAGGCGGCGCGACCTCCGCTGGATGAGCCCCGCTCACCACTCGCCTCCGCGCTCCATGCGCTCGACCAGGAGAGTCGGGGAGACAAGGCCGAGCGGCGGCGACTGGAGGCCGCGCACGAAGAGGAGCGCCAGCGCCTCGCGCCCCGTCTCGCCAGGCTGGAGCGCAGGGTCCGCGCGCTCGAGCGACTGCGTCACGCGGTGAGCCGCGCGCTCATGCGGCGCATCCACGATACGTATGAAATCCCCAACGCGCTCGGGGAGCGCAGTCTCCTGCGCGCCCTCTTCCCGCATGGAGAGCCCCCGTCCGGCGCCGCCGACTGCGCCGCGCCGAAGCTGCTCGCGCATGCCCAGGCCCTGGGACTCCGCCCGCTCGCGCTCGCGGAGTTCTGGTGGGGCGCGCCTCCTCCCGCGGGAGGCCGGGTCTCCGGCGCGTTCTATCCCGCGTGCCGCGACAAGTGCGGTCCCCTGCTCCCCTTCATGCTGAAGGGCCTGGAGGTCGCGCCGCCGCGCGCGTTCGCCCCACTCCCACCACCCACCCACGGCCTGCGCGTGCTGTTCGAGGACACCGCCCTCGTCATCATCGACAAGCCGCACGGCCTGCTGTCCGTCCCGGGCCGGGAGGCGTCCCTCACCGACTCGGTGCTCACCCGACTGCGCGCCCGCTACCCTCGCGCCACCGGTCCCCTGCTCGTCCACCGCCTCGACCTGGACACCTCGGGCCTGCTCGTCGCGGCGCTCGACCCCCGGACCCACGCCGCGCTCCAGCGCCAGTTCGAACAGCGCCAGGTCCACAAGCGCTACATCGCCTGGGTCGACGGCCTCATCCAGGGGGAGCACGGCCACATCGACTTCCCCATGCGCGTGGACCTGGACGACCGCCCCCGGCAGATCCACGACCCCGTCCACGGCAAGCCCGCAGTGACGGAGTGGCGGATCCTCGAGCGCGCGTCCGCGCGCACCCGCGTGGCCCTCTTCCCGCACACGGGCAGGACGCACCAGCTCCGCGTCCACGCCTCGCACCCGCTCGGGCTCGGCGCGCCCATCGTCGGCGACCGCCTCTATGGCCGGGACGGCCCGCGCCTCATGCTCCACGCGGAGTCGCTCACCTTCGAGCACCCCGCGACGGGCCAGCGCGTCACCTTCGAGAGCGCCGCGCCCTTCTGACCGCCCCCCGCGCTACTCCGCGCGAGTCGGGGTCCGCGCGGCGGCGCGCACCGCCTCCAACCGGGCCTTCACCTCGGCGAGGTTCGTCCCGTCGTAGCGCACGGCGTTCGCGTGACAGAAGCCCTCGTTCCAGGGCTGCGCGGGGACGATGACGAGCCCCCGGGGACGCCACATGAGCCAGCGATGGATGTACTCCGGCCAATCGTCCACGAGCACCTTCCCGTAGACCAGGCCCTTGTCCATCGTGACGGTGACGCGCGCGTCCGGCACGTGCTGCTGGCACCACTGGAGCTTCTCCGCCCACGCGTTCGTCGAGTTGGCCGGCCCCTTCGTGAGCACGTGCAGCTCGAACTCCAGGGCTCGCAGCTCGGCCAGCACGTCGAAGCCCGGCCGCCAGCGCTCCAGCCGCATCCACCAGCCGGGCTGGCTCCGGATGAGGTCCTGCCGCGCGCGCATCCACGGCTCGTCCCACGCCGCTCCGAGCGGAGGCTCGGAGGGACCGCGCAGCCGCTCCAGGTCCCGGACCATCGCGCCCTGGTAGTCGCAGAGCGTCCCGTCCATGTCGACGAGCGCCACCAGCTCCGACCGCTTCACCGTCTCCGCCATGGCGCCCTTCTACTCCATGTGCCCGGAAGGCCGGAGCCCCACGCCCGCGTCACTCCGCGGGCGTCGACGACTCCGGCGGCTCGACGACGGGCGCCTCCGGCAACGCCTCCACGGGCACGCCGACACCCGAGGCCGCGGGCTTCACGCCCAGCTCGCGCGTCAGCTTCGGATTCACGCCCGTCTCCGCCAGCAGCCGCTCGAGCTGCACGCGGGCCCGCCGGTTCTCGCGGTGCACCCGGCGCCCGAGGATGAGCTCGTTCTTCAACGAGTGCTCCCAGCCCGTCAGCTCCGTCACCGTCACCTGGTAGCCGAACGACTCCAGCGTCAGCGCGCGGATGACGTTGGTCAGGTGCGAGCCGAACTCCCGCCGGTGCCACGCGTGCGCGTACAGCAGCGGAATCGAGCCGTGCCCCGCCTGCCGCCGCTCCTTCAGCTGGGCGGCGACCTCCGCCTGACAGCAGGGCACCACCGCGACGTGGTCCGCGCCGTGCCGGATGGCCGCGAGGAGCGCGTCGTCCGTCGCCGTGTCACACGCGTGCAACGCCATCAGCAGGTGGATGCGCTCCGGGTACTCCGCCGCGTCGATGTGCGCGGTCTGGAACCGCATCCGCGAGAAGCCCAGCCGCTCGGCGCGCGCCTTCGCCCGCTCCGTCAGCTCCGGCCGCCCCTCCACGGACAAGAGCGTGCCCCCTTCCGCGTCCTTCAGGTACAGCTCGTAGAGCACGAACCCGAGGTACGCGTTGCCGCTGCCCGCGTCCACCATCACCGGCTCGGGGTGGCGCGCGCGCACGTCCTCGACGGCCGGGCGCAACAACCCCATCAGGTGGTTGACCTGCTTGAGCTTGCGCAGCGCGTCCGCGTTGAGGTGCCCCTCGCGCGTCAGCAGGTGCAGCTCGCGCAGGAGCGCCTGGGACTGGTCCGGCAGGAGCTCCCGCCGGACCTGGGAGGCCTTGACGTTGCGCCTCAGACCGACACCACTTCGAGAACCTCCGGGATGATCTCCCGCAGGCGCGACTCGATGCCCATCTTCAGCGTCGCCGTGGACGACGGACACCCGGCGCACGAGCCCTTCATGTGCAGGTAGACGATGCCGTCCTCGAAGCGGTCCAGCGTGATGTCACCACCATCCATGGCCACCGCCGGGCGAATCTCCGCGTCCAGGATTTCGCGCACCCGCGCCTCCACCGAACCGCCCGCCTCCACCACCGCCTGACGCGCCGCGGCCACCGCCGCCTCGTCCACCACCGGCTCATTCGCCGTCAGGTGCGTGTCCAGCGTCGCCATCACCTGGTCGTTCAGCTCGTCCCACTCGCCCTCGTCGCCCTTGGTCACCGTCACGAAGTTGGTGCCAATCATCACCGCCGTCACACCGCGCACATCCATCAGCTTGCGGGCCAGCGGAGACTTCGCCTGGGCATCCTCCGGATTCGTGATACTGACCGCGCCACCCGCCAACAACCTCCGGTCCACCACGTACTTCAGCGTGCTCGGGTTGGGGGTCCACTCCAGCTGGATGTTCACCGACATGCAGTTCTCCTCGGTCCTCTCCTGTAAGGCGCTCGCGGCCCCATAGCAACCCGAGCCTCGGGGAATCAAACACCCCCAGCCTCCCCGCCGCGTCCCTTCGCGGGCGGAAGCCCAAAACCAAGAAGACCCGCAATTCGCGGTCAATGTCGTTCTCCGGTAGGGTGAGCGGGCGCCGCTCCCCTCGGGAGCCTCCCTCCATGCCCATCCGCCCCCTCCGCCGTCCCGCCGAGCCGCCGCTTCCAGTGGCGCCCCGTATCCCGAGCAGCGTGCTGGAGGGGCTGTTCGTGCGCGGGCTGAAGGCGGACGAGCGGCTGCTCCAGGCCGTGGAGGCGCTGGGCTACGACCCCCGCAGGCCGGAGGTGGACTACCCGGTGGAGGTGTGGCAGCGGGCGGTGGCGCTGGCGCGCCAGGAGTGCTTCGCGCACCTGGGCGACGAGGACGCCTATCGCCAGGTGGGGCGCACCGTGGTGGAGGGCTTCGCGCAGACGCTGCTGGGGCGTGTCGTGGCGGTGGCGTTGCCCATGATTGGTCCGGCGCGCGCCATCGAGCGCATCCCCCGCTACCTGGGTTTGATGGGCCGCCCGGACATCGAGGTGACGTGCACCCCGGTGGGCGAGCGGGGCCGCCGGCTGGTGCTCACGGACCGCTACAACCGGCCGGACGTCGTGGCCGGGGGGCTGGAGCGCATGCTGGAGGTGGCGAACGCCCAGCCCCGAATCACCGTGGAGGAGCGGACCCCGGAGCGCTACCGTCTGCTCGTCCGCTGGTAGCCGCCGCCCCCATCCCGGTGACGGTCGGGCCACCGGGGCGTCCGAGCCCCCATGTCCTACCCTCCCCGACTCGCCCACCTCGCCACCCGCGCCGTGGTGGTGGCCCGGCTCGTTCCGACCTATGCCCAGGCCCACCGGCTCGACGAGGAGGAGGCCGCGCAGCGGCTGACGTCCGCCCTGTCCGGGCGGATGCTCGGGGCGCTGCTGGAGTCGACGTGGACGGCCCTGCTCGGGTCGACGAAACGTCTGAAGGAGGACGGTCTGCTGGAGAAGGTGGCCACCACGCTGTCGGAGCGGCCCTTGCGGCCCGGGCGCGTGGCGCCGCTGACGCCCGCATGGAGCGCGTTCCTCGTGCTCGCGGACCTGGAGGCGGGGACCGCCAGTGACGCGGTCCGCCGGGTCATGGAAACCGACGATGGACGACGGCGCGCCGCCGAGGGACTGGCCGAGGCTGGACGCTTCCTCGCCGCCGAGCTGACACGCGGGCGGTAGCGGCTGGCCGGCCGTGGCGAGGGGGGGCCAGCATCGTTATAGGCTGCCGTCCGGTCCCACCGCGCACGACGCCGATGTCCACCTCGCCGCCCACCACCCTGCGCATCCTCCCCTCCATCCATGAGGTTCCCCGGGCCCTGTGGGACGGGCTCGTGGACGCGGCGGCGGAGCCCTTCCTGGAGTGGACGTTCCTCGCGGCGCTGGAGGACAGCGGCAGCGCGGCGCCGGAGCGCGGCTGGCACCCGCGCCACCTGACGCTGTGGCGGGGCCCATCCCTGGTGGCCGCCGCCCCCGCCTACATCAAGGACGACAGCCAGGGCGAGTTCGTCTTCGACACGCACTGGGCCGCCGCCGCCGAGCGCGCCGGGCTGCGCTACTACCCGAAGCTGGTGCTCGCCGTGCCCTTCACCCCCGCCACCGGCCGCCGCGTCCTCGTGGCCCCGGGCGAGGACCGCGCCGCGCGCGAGGCGGAGGTCTACGCGGGCGCGCGGGAGTTCGCCCGCGCCGAGCAGCTGTCCGGCGTCCACGTGCTGTACCCCACCGAGGAGCAGCTGCCGGGGCTGGAGGCGTGCGGCTTCGCGATGCGGCTGGGCGTGCAGTACCAGTGGCGCAACGCCGGCTACCGGACGCTGGAGGACTTCCTCGCCCGCTTCCACGCCAAGCGCCGCAACCAGGTCCGCCGCGAGCTGCGCGCCCCCCTCGAACAGGGCATCCAGGTGCGCACGCTGCGCGGCGACGCGCTGGCGGACGTGGACGCGGACACGGTGTACCGGCTGTACGCCTCCACGGTGGACAAGTACCCGTGGGGCACGCGCCTGCTCACGCGCGACTTCTTCGCGCGCATGCTGACGTCGTTCCGCCACCGCTGCGAGCTGGTGGAGGCGCGGCGGGGCGAGCACCTGGTCGCCGGGGCGTTCAACTTCCGCGCGGCCCACGTGCTGTACGGCCGTTATTGGGGGTGCTTCGAGGAGCACCCCTTCCTGCACTTCAACGTCTGCCTGTATCACCCCGTGGCGGAGGGCATCGCCAGCGGGCTGTCGCGCTTCGAGCCCGGCGCCGGGGGCGAGCACAAGCTCACCCGGGGCTTCGAGCCCCACCTCACGTATAGTGCCCACCTGCTCCTTCACCCGGGGCTCGAGCGGGCCGTGCGTGGCTTCCTGGAGCACGAGCGGGCGGCCGTCCGAGGCGGGCTGCCGCAATGGCGGGCGGAGACGGGTTTCAAGGGGGAGGCCTGAAACGGCCTGCTCCCCTGGTCATCAAAGGGAGTCCAGAATCCCATGTCGCAGAAGCACGAGCATGATGGCTCCGTCGTCACGGAGACCGTTCCCAAGCAGAAGCTCAAGAAGCCACCGCTCTACAAGGTGCTGCTCCACAACGACAACTACACGACCCGGGAGTTCGTGGTGGCCGTCCTGAAGGAGGTCTTCCACAAGTCGGAGTCGGATGCCGTGCAGATCATGCTGCACGTTCATTACAACGGAGTCGGAGTGGCCGGCGTCTATACGTTCGAGGTCGCCGAGACGAAGCTCAAGACGGTGGAAGCCGCCGCGCGGGACAATGGGTTCCCCCTGCGGCTCTCCATGGAACCCGAGGAAGGCTGAACCGTGGCAGGACCCCTCATCGCCAAAGAGTTGCAGGCCAGCTTCCGCACCGCCATGGACGAGGCGCGGAAGATGAGCCACGAGTACCTGACGCTGGAGCACCTGCTCCTGGCGCTCACCAAGGATTCCCGCACGCGCGAGGTGCTGAAGGCCTGTGGCGCCGACGTGAAGCGGCTCCAGGAGCGGCTGTCCAACTTCCTGGAGGAGACGGTCGAACGCCTGCCCGAAGGGGTGGAGGCCGACCCGCAGCAGACCATCGGCGTGGAGCGGGTGCTCCACCGCGCGGCCATGCACGCCCTGTCCGCCGAGCAGAAGCTCATCGACGGGGGCGACGTGCTGGTGGCCCTCTTCCGAGAGGAGGAGAGCCACGCCCTCTACCTGCTCCAGCAGGAGGGCGTCAGCCGGCTGGACCTGCTCAACTACATCTCCCACGGCATCACCAAGGACGAAGCGGGTGAGGAGGGCGAGGCCGGCGAGGGCAAGGGCGTGCCCGTCGGGGACGACGACGAGGGCGAGTCGCCGCGCAAGAGCCCGCTGGAGGCGTACACCACCCAGCTCAACCTCGAGGCCAAGGAGGGGCGCATCGACCCGCTCATCGGCCGCGACAAGGAGCTGGAGCGCACCATCCAGGTGCTGTGCCGCCGCCGCAAGAACAACCCGCTCTACGTGGGCGAGGCGGGCGTGGGCAAGACGGCCATCGCGGAGGGCCTGGCGCTCTACATCCACGAGGGCCGGGTGCCGGAGGCGCTGAAGAACGCCGTCGTGTACTCGCTGGACATGGGCGCGCTGCTGGCGGGCACCAAGTTCCGGGGCCAGTTCGAGGAGCGGCTCAAGGGCGTGCTCAAGGCGCTCCAGGAGCAGAAGGACGCCATCCTCTTCATCGACGAAATCCACACCATCGTCGGCGCGGGCGCCACCAGCGGCGGCTCCATGGACGCGTCCAACCTGCTCAAGCCGGCGCTGGCCAGCGGGCGGCTGCGCTGCATCGGGTCTACGACGTACCAGGAGTACAAGTCCGCGTTCGAGCGGGACCGGGCGCTGTCGCGGCGGTTCCAGAAGATCGACGTGGCGGAGCCCTCCGTCGAGGACACGGTGCTCATCCTGGAGGGGCTCAAGAGCCGCTACGAGGAGCACCACGGCGTGAAGTACACGCCGGAGGCGATTCGCGCGGCCGCGGAGCTGTCCGCCAAGCACATCAACGACCGGTTCCTGCCGGACAAGGCCATCGACGTGGTGGACGAGTCCGGCGCGGCCGAGCGGCTCAAGCCCGAGGGCGTGCGCACCAACACCGTCACCGGCGCGGACGTGGAGACCGTCGTCGCGAAGATGGCGCGCATCCCCGCCAAGAGCGTGTCCGCCAGCGAGGGCGTGCAGCTGCAGAACCTGGACAAGGAGCTGCGCGGGGTCATCTTCGGCCAGGACCAGGCCATCCAGGACCTGGTCAGCGCCATCAAGCTGGCGCGCTCCGGCCTGAGGGCGCCGGAGAAGCCCATCGGTTCGTTCCTGTTCTCCGGGCCCACGGGCGTGGGCAAGACGGAGCTGGCCAAGCAGCTGGCCCAGGCGCTGGGCGTGGAGTTCCTGCGCTACGACATGAGCGAGTACTCGGAGAAGCACACCGTGAGTCGGCTCATCGGCGCGCCGCCGGGCTACGTCGGCTTCGACCAGGGCGGCCTGCTCACGGACGCGGTGCGCAAGCACCCGTACGCCGTGGTGGTGCTGGATGAAATCGAGAAGGCCCACCCGGACCTCTTCAACATCCTGCTCCAGGTGATGGACCACGCGACGCTGACGGACAACAACGGCCGCAAGGCGGACTTCCGCAACGTCGTGCTCATCCTCACCACCAACGCGGGCGCCCAGGAGATGAGCACCAAGGCCATCGGCTTCGGCGACCTGGCGAAGCCCGCGGACGCCACGCGCGCGAAGAAGGCCATCGAGCGCACCTTCACGCCGGAGTTCCGCAACCGGCTGGACGGGTGGATCCTGTTCTCCGGCCTGCCGCCGGAGGTCATCCTCAAGGTGGTGGACAAGGAGGTCCGCCTCCTCCAGAAGATGCTCGACGAGAAGAAGGTCACCGTGGAGCTGACGCCCGCCGCCCGCGCGTGGCTGGCGGAGAACGGCTACGACCCGGCCTTCGGCGCCCGCCCCATGGCCCGCCTCGTGGACAACTCCCTCAAGAAGCCGCTCGCGGAGGCGCTGCTCTTCGGCGACCTGAAGAACGGCGGCATCGCCCGCTACGACGTCGGCCCCACGGGCCTCGTGCTCACGACGACGCCCGCGCCCCAGGCCCAGGCCTAGGCGGGGCGTCCCGGTCCACGCGGCGCCACGCACGACGAGGCCCCGGTTCCCCTCGCGGGGAGTCGGGGCCTCGGTGCTTTCCGGGGGGCGGGCCCGGACGGCTACTCGACGCGGTAGCTCTTCACCGCGCTGGAGAGCTGCTCGGAGATGATCTGCAGCGTGGTGGCCGCCTCGCCCGTGGAGCCGATGCGGGCCACCGTCTCGTCCATCATCTTCGACAAATCATTCACCGCGAGGGTGATTTGATTGATGCCCACGTTCTGCTGGCTCACCGCCGCGGCGATCTGCCGGACGGCGGCGGCGTTGTCCTGGACGATGGAGGACAGCTCCCGCAGGTTCTGACCGCTGGTGCGCACCTGGGCGAGCCCCGTCTCCATGCGCTCGGCGCCGCGCTCCGTGATTCGCACCGCGGCCGTCACCGAGCTGGCGATGTCGTCCAGCAGCTCGCGCACCCGCGTGGTCGCCTGGATGGACTGGTCCGCCAGCGCGCGAATCTCCCGCGCCACCACCGCGAAGCCCTTGCCGTGCTCGCCCGAGCGCACCGATTCGATGGCCGCGTTGAGCGCCAGCATGTTGGACTGGTCCGCCAGGTCCTTCACCGTCTGGGTGATGCCGCCAATCTGCTGCGTGCGCTCGCCCAGCTCGAGGATCTTCTGGGCGATTTCGCCCACCTGGACGCGGATGTCGTTGAGCCCCGCCATCGTCTGTTCGATGGCCGCCTCGCCCGAGCGCGCCAGCGCGTCCGCGCGCTCCGCCACCGACAGCACGCTCTCCGCCTTCTGCGCGGCCAGCATGGAGGTCTGCTTGATTTCCTGCGCCGTCACCTGCGTCTCCTGGAGCGCGGCGGCCTGGCGGGAAATCGTCTGCGCCTGGTCCGTGGAGGACGTGTTCAGGTGCTCGGTGGACTGGGTGAGGGCCTGGGCCGCCTGCTGGAGGTTGAGCGTCACCTCGCGCAGCCGCGCCACCATCTGCCCGAACGAATTGGACAGCCGCCCCACCTCGTCGCCGCTCTTCACCTGGATGGGCCGGGTGAGGTCGCCGGACTCGACGATGTGGCCGGCCACCTCCGTCAGCTCGCGCAGCGGCCGGACGATGCTGCGCCCGAACGCCGCCGCCACGCCCACGCCCAGCGCCACCAGGAGCAGCGCGAAGCCCGTCATGCGCCAGCGCAGCCCGGACACCAGCCCGTCGATGTGGTCGCGGGAGATGCCCACGTGCACCGCGCCCAGCCGGCCCCCGGCGACCGGCGCCGCCACGTTCATGGCGCGCAGCACCTTGCCCTCCGTCTCCACCTCCAGCACGGGCCCCCAGCCCGCCTCGGCGCTCACCTCGCCCTGCCCCGCCGTCGCCGTCTTCAGCGACTCCGGGAAGGCGCCCTTCAGGCTGTGGGCCACCACGGCGCCGGTGGCGTCGGTGAGGAACACGTACGTCACGTCCTCGCTGGTGGTGGTGACGTCCAGCATGGGCTGGAGCACGTTGGTGCCCACCGTCACCGTCTGCTCGACGGCCACCGCGAGGCTGCGCGCCAGCAGCTGGCCCTCGCCCATGTGGCTGTCGACCAGGTCGGTCTCCAGCCGGCGCGTGGCGGTGGCGGTGAGGATGGCGGCCACCGTGGCGCTGACCAGCGTGGTGACGAGGACGAGCTTGGGGGCCAGCCCGAGCGACTGACGGAACTGCTGGCCCAGCTGCGTGGCGAAGGAGGCGTGGGGCAGACTCACGGAATCACCCGGAGGACGACGAGACGACGCGCGCGCGGGCACGAGGCGCGGGCAATGCAATCACGGGAAGGCATCATCGGCCAGGACCTCCCTCGCCGCGGGCGTTCACGCGGTAGGACTGGGGCGTGCAGCTCTGGAGGATGAGCTCCGGCAGCGCGGACAGGGGCACGCCCTGGTCCGTGGCGCGCAGCTCCAGCGCCGCGCGCGGCATCCCGTAGACGACCGACGTCGCCTCGTCCTGGGAGAAGGTGACGCCGCCGGCGTTGCGGATGGTCAGAAGGCCCCGCGCGCCATCCTCGCCCATGCCGGTGAGCACCACGCCGCCGCTGCGGCGGCCGAACGCGGAGGCCAGCGACGCCAGCAGCACGTCGCCGTTGGGGCACGGGCCGCCCCGGCTG
Organism: Myxococcus stipitatus; assembly: GCF_021412625.1. Next base: position 32,385 of record NZ_JAKCFI010000009.1, read on the forward strand.
CGCTGCAGGCGCGCCATGCCCCCCGCGTCCACCAGCAGGTCGTGGCCATCCAGGGGGAAGTACACGCGGCCCGGCTCCAGGCGCTCGCCGTCGCGGGCCACGTCCACCGCGAGCGACGTCACCTGGGACAACCACCGCACCATGCCCTGGGTGAAGCCCACGGTGATGTGCTGCGCGACGAGCAGCGGCACCGGCAGGTCCTTGGGCAGCTTCGACAGCAGGTCCGCCAGCGCCGGCGGGCCGCCCGTGGAGGCCACCACGCCGAACACGTCCACGCGCGCGCCCGTGGGCGGCGGCGTCACGGAGCCCGCCCGGGCGCGCCGGGAGATGACGGGCACCTCCGCCATCAGGCACACCGAATGGGCCAGGTCGCGGCCCCACCGGCGCAGCTCCTCGAGGTTGGTGACGTTGGGCTTGCCGATGAGCTCCAGCGCCCCGGCGCTCATCGCCTGGAAGCCCAGGTCCACGCCGCGCTCCTCGGCCACGGCGCTCACCACCAGCACGCGCGCGGGCGCCTGCGACATGATGGCGGCGATGGCCGCCGGCCCGTCCAGGCCCGGCAGCAGCAGGTCCATGGTGATGACGTCCGGACGGAGCAGCCTCGCCAGCTGCACCGCGCGGTTGCCATCCCCCGCCCTCCCGACGACCTCGATGCGAGGGTCCTCGGTGAGCAGCGCGGTCAGCGTGTTGGCCATGGTGGGGGAGTCATCCACCACCAGGACACGGATGGCTCGGCGGGTGTTCACGCGCGCCCTCCCCTGCGACTCATCACGTCCAGCACCTCGGCGAGCAGGCGGCCCGCGGCGCACTCGCGCTTGCTCAGATAGCCATCCGCGCCCGCCGCCAGGCCGCGCTCGCGGGCCGCGGCGCTGTCGTGCGCGGACACGAGGATGACGGGCAACGTCGCCGTCTCGGGCCTGGCGCGCAGCCGCGCGATGAGCTGGGTCCCATCCATCTCTTCCATGTCCAGGTCGCAGATGACGACGTCGTAGGTGTCCGTCGACAGCCGCTCCAGCGCCCGGGCGCCGCTGGCCGCCAGGTGCACGTTGAAGCCGCCGGCCTCCAGCATGGCCCGGTGCAGCGCGCGCGCGGTGAGCGAGTCGTCCACCACCAGGGCCCGCCGCTGCGCCGTCACCGTGAGCTGCCCCGACTCCGTCACCAGCCAGTCCGGACGGCAGATGAGCAGCAGCTCGCCCCGGCTGAGCGTCGCCGCGCCCTGCCACGCGGGCACGTCGCGGACCTCCGAGGGCAGCGGGCGGATGACCAGGTCCCGGTCCCCCACCACCGCGTCCACGCCCAGCGCCACGCGCTTGCCGCCGCTCTGCACGATGAGCAGGGGCTGCCCCTCCGCCGGCGGCGCCAGGGCCCGCAGGCCCAGCCGCGCCCCCAGGTCCACCACCGGCAGCAGCTGCCCCTGGTATTCCAGGTGCGCCTTGCGCTTGCCGATGCGCAGCGAATCCGCGCGCGCCAGCTGCGTGGCCTCCACCGCCAGCATGGGCAGGCCCACCAGCTGCTCCAGCGCGCGCACCACCAGCACCGGCGAGCTGCCCAGGTCCACCGGCAGCGTCATCACGAAGCGCGTGCCCTGGCCCGGCGTGCTGTTGACCTCGATGCGGCCCTGCATCGCCTCCACCGACGCGCGCACCGCGTCCAGGCCCACGCCGCGCCCGGAGGTGTCCGTCACGTCCGCGCGGGTGCTGAAGCCCGGGCGGAAGATGAGGTCGCGAACCTGGTTCTCGTTGTAGCGCGCCACCTCGTCCGCGGTGACGACGCCGCGCGCCTCCGCCACCTTGCGCACCCGCGCCAGGTCGACGCCCGCGCCGTCGTCCGAGCACTCCAGGAACAGCAGGTTGCCCTGCTGCTCCACGCGCAGGGTGAGCGCGCCCTCGTGGTGCTTGCCGGCCCGCTCGCGCTCGGAGGGCATCTCCAGGCCGTGGTCCACCGCGTTGCGCAGCAGGTGCACCAGCGCGCCCTGGAGCTTCTCGAGCAGCCGCCGGTCCAGCGACAGCTCCGAGCCCACCACCGACAGCCGCGCCTCCTTGCCCAGCTGGCGCGACAGGTCCCGCACCATGCGCTGGAGCGGGTCGAGGATGGTGCGCACCGGCCGCGTGGTGATGGCCTTGAGGCCCTCCTCCAGCGCGTCGACGATGTCGCTCGTCTCCTCGCTGTCGGTGCGCAGCAGCCGCCCGGTGCCGGCCAGCAGCGTGCGCGCCTCCGCGGTCTCCGCCAGCAGGCCCTGCTTGGCGAGCACCCCCACCACGCGCTCCAGGTCGCGGCCGCGCTCCTCCACGCGCAGGCGGACCTCGCGCAGCCGCTCCACCTCGCGCATCAGCGCCGTCACCTGCCGCACGCTCACGCGCCAGCCGGTGTCCGCCGACTCCGGCATCGCGTCCTGCGCCAGCAGCGCGGCGGCCTCCGACGCCAGCGACGGCTCCTCCCCCGGCTCCAGGGGCGCGGCGGCCGGGGCGGTCACCTCCGGCCGCGAGCCAGCGGCGGTCGTCGGGACGGACTCCGGCGCGGGCCCCTCCGCCACCAGCTGCGCCAGGGCGGCGGCGGGGTCCGGCAGCGCGTCGCCGCGCCCGTCCGCGTGCGCCTGGGCGCGCAGCATGAAGAGGTCCAGGCCGTGCAGCAGCACGTCCACCACCGGCCGGGGCATCTTCTGCGGGTTGGACTTCAGCGGCGCGAGCGCGTCCTCCAGCTTGTGGGCGATGTCGCCCAGGTCCTGCAGGCCCAGGCTGGCCGCGCTGCCCTTGAGCGTGTGCAGGTGGCGCCCCAGCCGGACGTAGAGCTTGGTGAGCGCGGCCGGCTCCAGGCCCTCGCGCTCCAGCTCCAGCAGGTCCATGGTGACCTTCTGGACGACTTCCTGGGCCTCGACGGCGAAGCCGGCCACCAGCCCCTGCAGCATCGGGTCAACGGGCATTGCGGCCTCCGGTGGCGCGCGCGGAGAACAGGCGCTTGAGGTCGATGAGGTGGATGAGCTGGCGGTCCTGGGTGAAGACCTCCATCACCGGCCCGTCGGCGCGCGAGCGCGCCGTCTCCACCGCGCTCATCGGCAGCGTGGTGGGACGGGGGATGGCCTCGCAGTCGAGCGCGCACAGCTCGCCGTCGCCCCGGTCCACCACCAGCAGCACCGCCGGGTCCTGGCGCCAGCCGTGGCCACCGAGCATCGACGCCAGGCTGAGCGCGGACAGCACCTGGCCCTGGAAGCGCAGCACGCCCACCACATGCGGGGCGGACAGCGGCACCGGCGTCACCATCTTCAAGGGCAGCGCCGCGCGCAGCATCTCCAGCGACAGCGCGTAGCGCTCCTCGCCCAGGGGGAACTCGGCGATCCAATGCACCGCCTCCTCGACGGTGGTCTCCGCCTGCTCGCGCAGCCGCGACGCGCGGCGCTCGAGGAGTTCGGCCGCCTCCTGCTCCTGAGCCTCCTCCATCGTCCGAGGAAGGATCTTCATTCCAGCGCCCCCAGGTTGAGGTAGGCGTCAGCGGACGCCTGATAGAACCGTGCCGGCAGTGCCTCCGGCCCGTCGACGAGGTGGTCCGGCGGCAGCCGCTCGGCCCGCGTGCGCAGGGCGCGCATCAGCGGCACGGCCGCCTCGCGCGCGCCGGAGCGCTCGCGCAACAGCGCCAGCTCCAGCAGGCCCGGCAGGTAGTCCGGCGCCTGGCGCACCAGCGACTCCAGCACGGAGGACGCGCCCTCCACGTCCCCCTCCTCGATGCGCTCGAGCGCCTGCAGGTGCAGCCGCGCGGGCGTCGGAGGAGGCGCCGCCGTGGGGGCCTGCTCGGGCACCGCCAGCCGGGGGCGGCGCGCCGGGAGGATGGGCTTGAACTCCAGCGCGCGCTCCAGGGGCCGCGGCGGCGGGGCGGGCGCCACCTCCTCGCCCGGCGTCAGGCGGCGGAAGGTCTGCAGCTCCGGCGCGCCCTCGCGCACCACGCCCTCCGGCACCTTGTCCGCCTCCACCGCGCCCAGGAAGAGCAGGCCGCCGGGGTTGAGCGCGCGCACCAGCAGCGCGATGGCCGCCTCGCGCGCCGGCACGGAGAAGTACGTCAGCACGTTGCGGCAGAGGATGAAGTCGAACCGCCCGAAGCGCTCCGGCAGCGGCGCCAGCAGGTTGTGCTGCGCGAACGACGTGATGCGCCGCACCGCGGGGAGGATGGTCACCTGCCGCTCGCCGCTCTCCTGGTACAGGGGGAAGAGCCGGGGCGCGGACTCGCGCCGGGACCAGGTGCCGTAGGTGGCCTTGCGCGCCGTCTCCAGGCTGGCCTCGTGCAGGTCCGTGCCCAGCACCTCCACCGGGTAGCCGTGCGGCACGGACGCCAGGAGGCACGCGGCCAGCGAGTACGCCTCCTCGCCGCTGGCGCAGCCCGCGCTCCACCCGCGCAGCGCGAGCGCGCCCCTGCGCAGCGCCACGGGCACGCCCTGCTGGGCGATGGCGCGGAAGTGCTCCGCCTGGCGGAAGAAGTACGTCTCGCCCACCAGCGCCGCGCGCACCAGCGTGCCGGACAGCGGGGACTGCGGGTAGAGCAGCTCCCCGAGCAGGTCCGCCGGCGTGCGCCCGCGCGCCAGCTCCGTGCGCACCACGCGCTCCATGGCCTCGGTGGCGATGGCGTCGTCGCGGAAGCCGGTGATGGAGGACACCACTTCCCGCGCTCGGGACAGAAGCCGCGGGTCGAGCTCTGCGCTCATGCGCTCCGCCTGGCCTCCGCGGCCTCCAGCATCGCCGGCAGCTCGCGCAGCATGCCCCGCGCGACGAACACGCGCGGCTCCAGGATGGGCAGCATCCGCCCGCCGGCGCGCAGCATGCCGATGAGCCCCTCGCGCAAGGGGCCGTGGTCCGCCCCTCCCACGCGCTCGCGCCGGTCGATGTCCGCCGCCCCGTACTCCTCCGGGTCCTTCACCGTGTCCACCGCCAGCGCCAGCGCCACGCCGTCCACCTGGATGACCACCAGCATGCGCTCCACGCGCGGCAGCTTGTGCTCCACGCTCAGCCGGCGCGCCACGTCCAGCACACACAGCGCCTCGCCCCGGACCTCCACGTATTCGCGCAGGTACGACGGCGCGGTGGGCAAGGGCCGCGTCGCCGGGTGCAGCAGCACCTCCCGCACCGAATCCAGGGGGACGGCGAACTCCAGCTCCCCCACCGTCACCCGCAGCACCAGCAGGGAACCCGTGCGCGCGCGCCGGCGCGCGTTGGCCAGCGCGTCCCCCACCGCCAGCAAGAGCTCGTCCGCGCGGAAGGGCTTGGCCAGGAACGTCTCCGCCCCCAGCCCCAGGCACGCCTCCGCGCGCGACTTCTCCGAGGAGATGATGATGACCGGGATGTCGGCGGTGGACGGGTCCGACTTCATCCGCTGGAGGACCTCGTCGCCGTCCATCTCCGGCATGGACAGGTCCAGCAGCACCGCGGCCGGCTTGAGCCGCGCCACCTTCTCCAGCGCCTCGCGGCCGTTGCTCGCCGTGTGGATGGTGTAGTGGCCGGAGAGGATGGCCCGCTCCAGCGCCAGGATGGCGTCGCTGTCGTCGACGAGCAGCAGGGACGGCAGGCTCACGGCATCAGGCCTTGGACAGGAACTGACGGACGGTCTCCGTCAATTCGTGGTGGGACACCGGCTTCTGGATGAACGCGTTGGCGCCCGCCTCCGTGCCGCGCTGGCGCAGGTCCACGTTCTTCTCCGCCGTCAACAGCAGGATGGGCACCGAGCGCAGCTGGGCGTTGCGGCTGGCGCGCACCTCCTTCACGAAGGTGATGCCGTCCATCCCCGGCATGTTGATGTCCGCGATGACCAGGTTCACCGGCACGAGCTGGAGGATCTTCAGCGCGCGGGCGGCATCATCCGCCTCCAGCGTCTCCACCCGGAGGTTCATCAGGTAGATCTTGACGATGTTCCGAACGGTCGGGCTGTCGTCCACCAGCAAGACCTTGGTGCTGTTGGTGCTCACGGTGCCACGGCTCCTGCGCAGGAGTCCGCGATGCGCGGAATCAGCCTGCGAAACGTTCGAGAGTCTACCGTGAGCGCTCTCACGGGAGAAAGCGGGGGGGGCCTGCCCTTCGTCCTGGAGGGCAGGCGGGTGTCGGATGGACCCGGCGGGCGCCTCGACCGGCCGCCTACTCGGCCGTGGGCGTGGAGCCGCCCGGGTCGCCGCCGCCGTCCGCCTGGGGGTCCACCGGAGGCGCCCCGATGGCGTGATAGCCACCGTCCACGTGGATCATTTCGCCCGTGGTGGAGGGGAGCCAGTCGGAGAGGAGGGCGCAGGCCGTCCTGGACACCATGTCGTGGCTGTCCTTGGAGCTCCAGCCCAGTGGGGCCTGACGACCCCAGCCCTGCTCCAGGGCCTTGAAGCCGGGGATGCCCTTGGCGGCCATGGTGGACAGGGGACCGGCGGCGAGCGCGTTGACCCGGATGCCCTTGGGGCCCAGGTCGCGGGCCAGGTAGCGCACGGTGGCCTCCAGCGCCGCCTTGCACACGCCCATCCAGTCGTAGATGGGCCAGGCCACCCGGTTGTCGAAGTCCAGGGTGACGATGGAGCCGCCCGCCGTCATCAGGGGCGCGCACGCCACCGCCAGCTCCTTGAGGGAGTACGCGGAGATGCGGAACGCCGTCTGGACGCTCTCCCAGGGCGTGTTGAGGAAGTTGCCGCCCAGCGCGTCATCCGGGGCGTAGGCGATGCCGTGGAGCACGCCGTCCACCCGGCCCCACCGCTGCTGGAGCGACTGGGTGAGCGCGGCGAAGTGGGCGGTGTTGGTGACGTCCAGCTCCAGCACCTCGATGCCGGGCTTGAGGCGCTTGGCGCTGCGCTCCGTCAGCGACTTCGCCCGGCCGAAGCCGGTGAGGATGATTTCCGCGCCCTGCGCGAGGGCGTGCTCGGCGATGCCGAACGCGAGCGACTGGGGGGTGAGCACCCCGGTGATGAGCAGCTTCTTGCCCTGGAGCAGCATGTGCGGCGGCCTCGTGGAAGAGGAAGGAGGGTGGAAAGCGCGCTGTCTAGCACTCCTTTCGATGAAAACGGGACGAAACGCCCGCCCGTCGACCCGGGCCGTCCACCGCCCCCCATTCCGTGGCGCGCTTCTTTTCCGGGGCTGGGAACACCGCAGGTGAAGCTGGACTCAACATTGGCATTAACTGGGCCGCCGGGGATCGACAAAGATGCCGTGAAAACCCCCCAACGGGGCGCCCTTCCAGTAAAAGACCACACCGCCATGGCGAACTTCCAGGACACGTTCCTTTCCGGCGCCAACATCGATTTCATCGAGGGGCTCTACGCCCGCTACCTCGAGGACCCCACCAGCGTGGATGCCAGCTGGCGCGAGGTGTTCGAGCGAAACGATGGCGCCGGCCGTCCCATCTTCAACACGAAGCTGTTGGAGGCGCCGGTACCGGCGGCTCCCCCCGCGGGCAAGGCCAATGGGAAGGCCGCCGCGGTCCAGGCCCCGGCCGCCGCGCCCGCGGCCACCGGCCCCTCCTCCCTGGCGCTCGAGCTGCAGTCCAAGGTGGACCAGACGCTCTTCGCCTTCCGCCTGCGCGGCCACCTGCGCGCGGCGTTGGATCCGCTCGGCCGCCCCCGCCCGCCGCTGGACCACGTGGCGGACGTGGGCATGGTGGATGACGGCCACTTCTCCGCGCGCGAGCGCGAGCAGGAGGTGGAGAGCCACGGCGTGTTCGCGCAGCAGCGCGTGAAGCTCGCGGACCTGCTGACCCGCCTGCACCGGACCTATACCGGCAGCATCGGCGTGGAAGTCATGCAGATCCTCGACAGCCAGCGGCGCCGCTGGCTGATGCAGCGCATGGAGCACAGCGAGAACCGCACCGCGTTCTCCGTGGAGGACCAGAAGCACATCCTCACCAAGCTCTCCTACGCGGAGGGCTTCGAGAACTTCCTCCACACCAAGTACGTGGGCGCCAAGCGCTTCAGCCTCGATGGTGGCGAGGCGCTCATCCCCATGCTCGACGCGGTGGCGGAGGTCGGCGCGGGGATGGGGCTGAAGGAGATCGTCATCGGCATGGCCCACCGCGGCCGCCTCAACGTGCTGACGAACATCCTGGGCAAGCAGCCCGGGCAGATCTTCAGCGAGTTCGACGGCCCCAAGGACCCCAAGGCGTACCTGGGCCGCGGCGACGTGAAGTACCACATGGGCTTCTCGTCGGACCACGTCACGCGCCAGGGCCAGAACGTGCACCTGTCGCTGGCCTTCAACCCCAGCCACCTGGAGGCGGTCAACCCGGTGGTCGAGGGCCGCGTGCGCGCCAAGCAGGACCGCGGCGGCGACACCGAGCGCGTGGGCGTCATGCCCCTGCTCATCCACGGCGACGCGGCCTTCATGGGCCAGGGCGTGGTCGCGGAGACGCTCAACCTGTCCGGCCTCAAGGGCTACACCACCGGCGGCACGCTCCACATCGTCATCAACAACCAGGTCGGCTTCACCACCGACCCGCACGACTCCCGCTCCTCCATCTACGCGACCGCCATCGCCCAGATGCTGGACATCCCCGTGTTCCACGTGAACGGAGATGACCCGGAGGCGTGCGTGCACGTGGCGCGGCTGGCGGCGGAGTACCGCCAGACGTTCCACAGCGACGTGGTCATCGACCTCATCTGCTACCGCCGCTACGGCCACAACGAGGGCGACGACCCCTCGTTCACGCAGCCGGCGATGTACGACATCATCCGCAAGCACCCGACGGTGCGCACGCTCTACGCGAAGGCGCTGGCGGAGCAGAACCGCATCCCCGCGGAGGAGTCGGAGGCCATCAAGCAGCGCTGCCTCCAGGAGTTCGACGCGGCGCTCGCACGGGCGCGGCAGGAGAGCCAGTTCAAGGAGCCCAGCGCGCTGGAGGGCCTGTGGAAGCCCTACCAGGGCGGGTCGCTGAAGAACGCGCCCCAGGTGCCCACCGGCGTGGACAAGGCGAAGCTGCGCGACATCCTCCAGAAGCTGTGCGAGGTGCCCGAGGGCTTCCACGTGCACCGCGACGTGGAGCGCACGGTCATCAAGAAGCGCCTGGGCATGCTCGACAGCGAGGAGCTGCAGTGGAGCGAGGGCGAGTCGCTGGCGTACGCGACGCTCCTGTCGGAGGGCGCGTCGGTGCGCCTGTCCGGCCAGGACTGCGAGCGCGGCACCTTCAGCCACCGCCACTCCGTGCTGCACGACGTGCAGACGGGCGCCGAGTACACGCCGCTCAAGCAGTTCGCCACCGGCCGCGCGGGCTTCCACGTCGTCAACAGCGCCCTGTCGGAGATGGGCGTCTTGGGCTTCGAGTACGGCTACAGCCTGGACGTGCCGGACGGCCTGACGCTGTGGGAGGCCCAGTTCGGTGACTTCGCCAACGGCGCGCAGATCATCATCGACCAGTTCATCGCCGCGGCGGAGAGCAAGTGGCGGCGGCTGAGCGGCATCACCCTGCTGTTGCCGCACAGCTACGAGGGCCAGGGCCCCGAGCACTCCAGCGCCCGCCTCGAGCGCTTCCTGGACCTGTCCGCCGAGGACAACATCCAGGTGTGCTACCCCACCACGCCCGCGCAGATCTTCCACCTGCTGCGCCGCCAGGTGCGCCGCCCGGTGCGCAAGCCCCTGGTCATCATGTCGCCCAAGAGCCTGCTGCGCCGCCCGGAGGCGACGAGCAAGCTGGACGAGCTGGCCACCGGCGGCTTCCAGGAGGTCATCCTGGACAAGGTCGCGCCGGCGGGCGTGACGCGGCTGCTCTTGTGCAGCGGCAAGGTGTACTACGACCTCGTGAAGGCGCGGGACGAGCGCAAGGACGACAGCATCGCCATCGTCCGGGTGGAGCAGCTCTACCCGTTCCCCTTCGACGAGCTGGCGAACCTGGTCGCCAGGCTGCCCAAGCTCGCGGAGCTCTACTGGGTGCAGGAGGAGCCCCGCAACGCGGGCGCGTGGCACTACATGTTCCCGCGCCTGCACGACCTCGTCTCGTCGCGCTCGCAGCAGCCGGTGAAGTTGGGCTACATCGGGCGCGCGGAGGCCGCCAGCCCCGCAACCGGCTTCCCCAAGACTCACGAAATCGAGCAGCAGCTCATCATCGAGGAAGCCATCTTCCGAGGGACCAAGAATGGCCGTTGAACTGAAAGTACCCCCCCTGGGCGAGTCCATCACCGAGGCCGTCGTCGGCAAGTGGAACAAGAAGCCGGGCGACGCCGTCTCCGCGGACGAGCCCCTCGTCGTCCTGGAGACCGACAAGGTCACCATCGACGTGCCCGCCCCTTCCGCGGGCACGCTGGGTCAGGTCTCGTTCAAGGAGGGTGACAAGGTGCGCGTGGGCGACGTGCTGGGCCTCATCGAGGCCGGCGCCGGCGCCCCCGCCGCGAAGCCCGCCCAGGCTCCCGCCGCCGCGCCCGCTCCCGCTCCCGCCCCGGAGTCCGCGGCCGGCGCCGACGCGCGCATCACCCCCACCGCGAAGAAGATGGCGGAGGAGAACAAGCTGGACGTCAGCCAGCTGAAGGGCAGCGGCGCCGGTGGCCGCATCACCAAGGAGGACGTGCTCGGTCAGCTCAACCGTCCAGCCGCGACGCCCGCGGCTCCGGTCGCCCCGGTCGCGCCGGCCCAGCCCGCCGGCCCCCGCCCGAACGCGGCCCGCGAGGAGCGCGTGCGCATGACGCCGTTGCGCAAGCGCGTCGCCGAGCGGCTCGTCCAGGCCCAGTCCACCGCCGCCCTGCTCACCACCTTCAACGAGGTGGACATGGGCGAGGTCATGGCCCTGCGCAAGAAGTACAACGACAAGTTCCAGGCGAAGCACGGCGTGAAGCTGGGCTTCATGAGCTTCTTCGTGCGCGCCTCCATCGAGGCGCTCAAGGCCTTCCCCCAGGTCAACGCGGAGATCGACGGCGAGGACGTCATCTTCAAGCACTACTACGACATCGGCGTCGCCGTGAGCGGCAGCCGCGGTCTGGTGGTGCCCGTCGTGCGCAACGCGGACAAGCTGTCCCTGGCGGAGCTGGAGAAGAGCGTCGCCGACCTGGGCACCCGCGCCCGGACGGACAAGCTGGGCCTGGCCGACCTGCAGGGTGGCACCTTCACCATCACCAACGGCGGCATCTTCGGCTCCATGCTGTCCACGCCCATCATCAACCCGCCGCAGACGGGCATCCTGGGCATGCACAACATCGTCGAGCGCCCCGTCGCCCGCGACGGCCAGGTCGTCATCCGGCCCATCATGTACGTCGCCCTCACCTACGACCACCGGCTCATCGACGGCCGCGAGGCCGTGCAGTTCCTGGTGCGCGTGAAGGAGTGCATCGAGGACCCGGAGCGCCTGCTCCTCGACGTCTGACGCACCGCGGCTTCCTCCCGCCAGGCAGGCCCGGGTTCGTCGCAACTCGGGCTTTCCAGGCCGCCAACTGGACTTCCAGGCGGCCATTTCACTACAAAGCGGGACGTCTCCCGGTCGTCGGGGGGCGGGAAGAACGGGCGACTCTCACGCGTCGCCCCGCAAGACCAAGGAAGTGCAATGGCAACCGGTACCGTGAAGTGGTTCAACGACGCGAAGGGCTTCGGCTTCATCACCCAGGACGGGGGTGGTGAGGACGTTTTCTGCCACCACACCGCCATCAACATGGACGGCTTCCGCACGCTGGCAGAGGGCCAGAAGGTGGAGTTCGAGGTCACCCGCGGCCCCAAGGGTCTGCAGGCCCAGAACGTCCGCCCGGGCTGAGCGCTCGCGTCGTGACAGGCCCTTCCTCGTGAAGGGTCGTTGAACGGAGGCCCGGTCCCCAGTGGTGGAACCGGGCCCCTTGCTTTTCAGGGCTACAGGTTCTTCTTGAAGTGCTCCATGACGCGCTCCCACTGCCGCTCCTTCACGAGCGGGTCGGGCACCATGTGCGTCAGGCCGCTGAGCGGCAGCAGGTCGTGCGGCTTGCCCGCGCGGAACAGGGCGTCGCTGAGCTTGAGCGTGTGGAAGAAGTAGACGTTGTCGTCCGCGGTGCCGTGGATGAGCAGCAGCTTGCCGATGGGCGCCGCCTTCTTCGCGTAGGTGAGCAGCGAGGACACCTCGTACGCCTCCGGGTGCTCCTGGGGGACGCCCAGGTAGCGCTCGGTGTAGTGCGTGTCGTAGTCGAGCCAGTCCACCACCGGGGCGCCGGCCACCGCGGCCTTGAAGACGTCCGGGCGCTTGAGGGCGGCGAGCGCGGCCATGTAGCCGCCGAAGCTCCACCCCTCGATGCCCACGCGGTTGATGTCCACCTCGGGCACCACCTTGGCCAGCTCCTGGATGGCGGCGACCTGGTCATCCAGCGTGACGGTGGCGAAGTCGTACTTCACCTCGCGCTCCCACGCGGTGCCGCGCAGCGGGGTGCCGCGCCCGTCGAACTTCACGACGAGGAAGCCCTGGTCCGCCATCCACTGCGCCATCAGGTGCGCGGCCATGGAGTGGTGCACCACGGTGGTGGTGGGGCCGCCGTACACCTCGACGATGACGGGCAGCTTCTTGCCGGGCTTGAAGTCGCGCGGGCGGGTGATGGAGGCCCAGAAGCCCTTGGGGCCCACCTGGCGGACCTCCACGTTGGGGACGAAGGGCGGCTCCTGCGCCACCTCCGGCAGCACGCCCAGCTTCGTGCCGTCCGCGCGCAGCACCTGGGTGAGCGACATCGACTTCAGGCTGGAGGCGTTGACGAGCAGCAGGCCGCCGTCCTTCGACGCGGAGCCCCCCTCGATGCCCTCCGCCGGGTTGCCGGTGGCGACGCGCTCGGGCGCCCCGCCCGGCTTCACGCGCCACAGCGCGCTCTGCGTGGGGTTGGGGCCGCCGTTGAAGTACAGGGTGCCGTCCTTCTGGACGTAGCGCCCCAGGCTCCGGAAGCCCGCGTCCGGCTTGACGAGCGTGCGCTCCAGCGAACCGTCCGCCTTGCGCAGCTCCACCTCCGGGCCGCCGTTGCGCTCGGTGTACCAGAGGAAGCCGGAGCCATCCTCCTTCCACAGCGGGAAGTCCTGCTCCAGGTTGAGCCAGGCCGGGTCCTTCTCGACGAGCAGCTCGCGCGTCTTGCCCGTGGCGGGGTCCACGGCGAGCAGCTGCTGCTCGGTCTGGGCGCGGTTCTGCACCAGGATGGTGAGCGGCCCGCCGCCCTTGGGCCACACGACGGTGGCCAGGTACGGGTACTTCGCCGCGTCCCACTGCACCCACGTCGTCTTCGCGCCCGTCAGCGACGTGACGCCCAGGCGCACCTTCGCGTTGTTCTTGCCGGGGCGCGGGTAGGCGAAGTCCTCGCCGCCGCGCTCGGGGTGCATGACGTCGACGATGGTGAGCTTCTCGACCTCGGAGGTGTCGGCCTCCGTGTACGCGAAGGACTTCGCGTCCGGGCTCCACCAGTAGCCGGAGAAGCGGCCCATCTCCTCCTGGGCGACGAACTCGGCCACGCCGTGCGTCTTCGTCGGCGTGCCGCCCTTCGTCACGCGCTGCTCCTTGTTGGCGGCGACGTCGATGCGGTACAGGTCGTTGTCCCGGATGTAGGCCACCTGCTTGCCGTCCGGCGAGAAGCGCGGGTCCAGCGTGCCCGGGCCCGTCTTCAGCTCCGTCACCTTGCCGCTGGCGCGCTCCACCACGTAGAGCCGACCGGACAGGGGCACCAGCAGGCGCGAGCCATCCTCGGAAATCTGGTAGTTGGTGAAGCCCCGGGCGCTGACGCGCATGCGCTCGCGGCGGGCCTTCTCCTCGGGGGTGAGGGTCTCCTCGGAGCCCTTGAGGAGCGCCTCCGGGGTGAGCACCTCCTGCGTCTGCCCCGTGGCCACGTCGAAGGCGTACAGCGTCTGCACGTTGGACGTGGGCTGGGTGCGCAGGAAGAGGACCTGCTTCTCATCCGGGGTGATGCGCACGCCCACGGGGCGACCGCTGGAGAAGTTTCGCGTCTCCGAGAGCTGTCGCAGGAAGGTGTCTTGCTTGCGCTCCGAGGGGGACATGGGGAGGGGCTTCTGCTCCTGGGCGAAGGCGGCCGTGCTCACGAACAGGAGCGCGGCGGTAAGGACCTGGCGCATGCGTAGTCGAGTTCCCGCCCGTGGCGGGACTCCTTTCGTGGAAAGGTGCGGAGCAGCCTACACTCGGCCGCGCCGCGGGCCCGGGTGAACGCCGGACGCGGGAGAGGATTCCCGAGGTATGGAGATGGAAGACGACGCCCTGCGGCACCTGCGCCTGGCGGGGGTCATCCGCGTGGGGTTGGGGGGAGGCAGGGGGCCGAGCGACGCGTACATCTTCGACCCCCATCGGCTCGCCCTCCCCGCCTGGGCCTTCGCGCTGGGTGAGGGAGGGCCACCCGCGCTGTTGGTGACGCTGGACCGACACCTGGACGTGGTGGTGCCCCGCCACCCGGAGGCCGTGCCGGACCGCTCGGCGGGGCTGAGGGCGCTGGACGAGTACACCCGCTGGTCGCTCGACGTGCGCAACTACGACCACATCCTGGCGGCCATGGAGGCGGGGCTGGTGGGGGACGCCCTGCTGTTGGCGCGCGCCCGGCCCCGGGGGGCCTTCGCGGGGGACACGTACGTCGACACGCGGGGGCGTGCGCACCGGCTGGTGGTGGTGCCCACGGTGGACCGCGCCGCGGAGGCGTGGAACCACCCGGCCCCGGGCGACGCGGTGCGCGACGTGCTGGAGGGCGCCTCGCGGGTGCTGCTGGACGTGGACCTGGACTGCTTCACGTCGCTGAGCGACGCGGACCCGACCACGGTGCTGCCGTGGCCTCGCGCCATCCTCCGCGAGTTCCTGCTGCCGGAGGGTTCTGGCCCCTTCTGGGACGCGGTGCTGGAGCGGACGGTGGCGCTCACGCTGGCCCGCGAGCCGCATCACTGCGGAGGGCTGCTCGCGTCGGGGGAGCTGTTCCGCGACGCGGCGGAGGTCCTGTTCCGGGAGCTGTTGCGCGTCGAGCCGCCGTGAGGCGCCGGCCTACAGCGGCGAGTCGAGGAAGCTGGGGCGCAGGTCCGTCACCTGTCCGCCGGCGAGCGAGAAGCGGCTGCCGATGGGAGGCCGGTCGCCGTTGAGGACGTAGCCGAAGTCGAGGCGGAACGGCACGACGTTGAACTGGGGGAACAGCACGCGCAGGCCCACGCCCACGGACGTCACCATGTCCGGCTGGTCGTCGAACGCGCTGCCCGAGTCGACGAACAGCACACCGCCCACGTGCACCGTCTTGATGACGACGGGCGCGGTCCGGTACTCCAGGTTGACCAGCAGCATCCGCTTGCCGGAGTACTCGTCCGCGGGCGCGCCGCGCAGGCCGTTGCCGCCGCCCAGCAAGGTGATGCGGTCGAACAGGTCATCGATGTTCACGTCGAGCACGCCGCGCGCGACGAAGCGCCCGCCGAGCACCTTGGGTGACACCTGCGCCAGTTCCGCCGCCCAGTGGCGGTTGTTCCACGTCGCGCCCCTGCCCAGCTGGCGACGGATGGCGCCCGCCGCGGACACGGTGGTGAGCGCCTCGCCCAGGCGCAGGCGGTAGCGGGCCGCGAGCCCCAGCTCCGCGAAGTGGGCGTTCTCGTCGAACACGGGCGGGGCGTAGCGCAGCGTCGCGGAGAGCCAGTGTCCCATCTGGTAGTCCTCCGAGAGCGCGTACGAGTCCACGTCGCGGAGCACCTCGTAGCGGGCCTCGAACGCGCGCAGGAAGACGGACGCGTAGCCCGCGTCCTCCGCGCGCGGCAGGTAGTTGCGGCGGAACCAGGCGAGCTGGTCCTCGGTGAGCATCGACGAGGAGGGCGGCGTGTACGAATACCGGTAGGCGCCCAGCGAGCTGCCCACGTTCCACTTGTAGCGCAGGCCGAACGAGCGCGTGTACGCGGCCGAACCCGCGACCTCCTCGGTCCGGTAGACATACGGCACCGGCTCGCCGTCGGGGAACGGCAGCTGCCAGATGTCCGCCCCGCGGTAGACGCGGTTGGTCTCCACGTTCCACGCGACGGAGGTGCTCATGCTCCACGGCGTCGACAGGGAGTACAGCGGGCGGCTGACGGAGAGGCTTCCTCGCGAGCCCTCGGCCTTGCCGCTCTCGCGGCCGATGATGAGCGCGGCGGACTCGCTCAACGACCAGCGGCTGCCCAGCACGCGCGGGTCCGTGTAGCTCTGCCCCAGGCTGAGCGTGTCCAGCCGCAGGATGAAGTCCACCGCGAGCTTCTTTCCCCGGCCCAGGAAGTTCTGCTCCGTGCCCTGCAGGCGCAGGTACTGGAGCAGCGAGCCCACCGCGGAGAAGTCGCTGTTGAGCCGCAGCGACCACAGGTCCTTGGTGACGACCAGCAGCGCCACCGTCCCGGGCTCCGTGCCCTTCAACGGGACCAGCCGCACCACGGAGAACAGCCGCAGCCCGCGCAGGTTGCGCGCCGTCTCCTCCGCCAGCTGCTTCGAATAGGGCTTGCCCTGCGCGAGCAGCACCTCGCGACGGACGACCTCCTCGCGGGTACGCGCGTGGAAGAGGTTGAGGAAGTCCGGATACGGGTCGCTCTCGGTGACGACGTCCTCGGTATCCACGAGGACCTCCACCAGGGGCTTTCCCTCGGGCGACGGCTCGACCTCGCGGCCGTGACGGGCGAGCGCCTCCACCACGAGCGCTTCTTCGTAGTTCTCCTGGGACAGGCCCGGGGTCCGCCCCGACGCGGCGACGTCGCCTCCGGGCGCCTCGGCAGGAGCCCCGGACCGGGAGGGCTCCGGAGAAGCGCCCTCCTGCGTTCCTCCCAGGGGCGAGGTCGGCGGCGCGTCATCGCGCGATGCGTCTTCGTCCTCGCGCACCGGGGCATCCGGAGGCACCTGTCCCGAGGGAGACGACTCCCTCGCGACCTCGACCTCGCCCCCCGCGGCCGGAGACGTGGGGGTCGAGGTCGGAGCCCGCGCCGCGGCGTCATCCTGGAGGGCCCGCGCCAACCCGACGAGCCGACGAGCCGACGCACCGGCCGCGTCTTCGGACGCGCTGGGAAGGACGATGGCCGATGGCGCGACGGGCGCGGGCGCCGTCCCAGGCTGTGCCACGGTGAGCGGAACGACGATGAGGACGAGCAGCGGGAGCGCCACGTCCACATCCTGGCATGCGCGGCCTTCCTGGCGAGCATCTTCATCACCGGAAGCCTGGATTGGTGCCGAGACGGCCCGCCGCCCCTACCCCAGCGCCGAGCGCGCCCGCGCGTCCGCCCGCGTCGCGGACAGCCGCGTCAGCCCCCAGAACACGAGCGCCACGAGCGCGATGCCCGCGCCCTGCGCGCACACGCCGGCCCAGCCCGCGTGCGCGTAGACCCACGTCGAGCCGAGGGAGCCCGCGCCGCTGCCGATGGAATAGAAGACCATGTAGCCCGCGACGAGCCGGCTGCGCGCCTCGGGCCGCACCGCGTAGAGCTCGCTCTGGCTGGTGACGTGCACCGCTTGGAGGGCGAGGTCCAGCGCGACGATGCCGAGCCCCAGCGCCCACAGCGACGTCTCCGTCAACAACACCGCCCCCCACGACACCACCAGGATGACCAGCGCGACCGTCGTGGTCCGGTTCCCGTGCCCGTGGTCCGCGAACCGCCCCGCGCGCGACGCGCCCAGCGCCCCCGCCAGCCCCGCCAGGCCGAACAGGCCAATCTGCGTGTGCGACAGCGAGAACGGCGGCGCGCCCAACAGCAGCGAGAGCGGCGTCCACAGCGTGGCGAACGAGGCGAACGTCAACATCGCGAGCACCGCGCGCACGCGCAGGACCGGCTCCTCCACGAACAGGGTGAACACCGAGCGCAGCAGCGCGGGATAGCTCAGCCGCGTGCGCAACCGCTCCCGGGGAAGCACCCGCCCCAACAGCAACGCCACCACCAGCGTCACCGCCGCGGAGACCGCGTAGACGGAGCGCCAGCCCGCCAGGTCCGCCAACACCCCCGCCACCGTGCGCGCCAGGAGGATGCCAATCACCACGCCGCTCGTCACCAGGCCCACGACGCGGCCCCGCTCGGCCGGCGCGGCGAGCGTCGCGGAGAACGCCACCAGCACCTGCGTCACCACCGCCAAGAACCCCACCACCGCCATGCCCGTGAGCAACACCGCGCCCGTGGGCGCCAACCCCACCACCGCCAGCGCCACCACCGACAACAGCATCTGCCCCGTGACCAGCCGGCGGCGCTCCACCAGGTCCCCCAGCGGCACCAGCAACAACAACCCCAGCCCGTACCCCACCTGCGTCACCGTCACCACCACGCCCACCGTGGCCGGACGCAACCCCAGCTCCAGCGCCATCGCGTCCAGCAGCGGCTGCGCGTAGTAGACGTTCGCCACCGCCAGCCCGCACGCCACCGCGAACAGCCCCGCCACGGCTCGCGACAACGGCTGCGCGCCCACCCCCCCGCCCCGCTCGGATGCTCCATGCACCGCCCGCCCGGAAATTGGTTTCAAAATGAAACCACACAGGGTTAACGAAGGCGGGCTAGAGTCGCAACCCGGCCACGGGCCACGAGAGCGGGACATGGCGAAGCGCGCGAGTCACGGCAAGGCGGAGTGCCCCGTCGCGAGGACGGTGGACGTCATCGGGGACGAGTGGTCGCTGCTCATCCTCCGCGACGCCTTCGACGGCCTGCGCCGCTTCAACGAGTTCCAGCGGAACCTGGGCCTGGCGAAGAACATCCTCGCCACCCGGCTGCGCCACCTCGTCGCCCATGGCATCCTCGAGCTGGTCCCCGCGTCCGACGGCAGCGTGTTCCACGAATACGCGCTGACCCAGAAGGGCCGCGACCTGTTCCACGTGCTCGTCGGCCTGAGACAGTGGGGGGAGCACCACTGCTTCCAGGCGGACGAGCCCCGCTCCGTCCTGGTGGACACGCGCAAGGGCCAGCCGGTGAAGGAGCTGGAGCTCCACGCGCAGGACGGCCGCAGGCTCGAGCCCACCGACGCGGTCGTGAAGAAGGTCTCCGAGCAGAAGCCCCGCGCGAAGCGCTGAGCCCCACGCGCGCGCCTCAGCCCGCGAGCACCTCGATGGTGGGCACCATCTCCACCTCGGCCTTGAGGCTCTGGCCGATGAAGCAATACTTGTGCGCCTTGAAGAACATCTCGCGCACCTTCTCCACGTCCGTGCCCGGGGCGACGCGGATGCGCGGCGACAGGCGGATGCGGCCCACGCGCTTCACCTTCTCCACCGTGTCGAGGAACACCGTCACTTCGTCCTCGTACGAGCGCACGTCCAGCCGCAGCTTGCGCGCCAACGCCAGGAACGTGAGCAGGTGGCAGTTGGCCAGCGAGGCGCCGAGCAGGTCCTCGGGGTTCCAGCGCGAATCATCCCCGCCATAACCCGACGCCGCGCTCACCAGCAGGTCCGGCTTGCGGCCCGTGCTGGCCACGGCGTTCCGGTCATACTCGCTCGCCGTCGAGCCCTCCCAACGCAGTCGCAGCGGAAACCCTTCCACGTCGTACCTCCCTGAATGGCCGTCCTGTAGCGCGCCGGGGCACCCGCCGCCACTCCTCCTCCGGGGGAGCCGCGCCCCCGCTCCGCGTGCGTGCCTCAGGCCCCGCGCAGGTCCGCCCCTCGCGGCACCGGCAGCTTCTCCCCCCGGGCGATGGCGGCCACGATGCGCGCCAGCCGGTCCACTCCGTCCGACAACGCCGCGGGGCCCGGCTGGAGGATGTAGCTGCTCTTCACCTCGTAGAGCTGATCCTCCACCACCGCCCGCACGCCCGCCCAGCCCGGACGCGACGCGATCTTGTCCCGCTTCGCCTTGCGTCCGCACCAGCTCGCGATGACGCCCTCCGGGTCGCGCCGCGCCACCTCCTCGGGTTCGAAGATGCGCCCCTTCGCCCCGTGCGACGCGCGCGACTCGCGGCAGACGTCCTCGCCGCCCACCAGCTCCACCAGCTCCGAACACCAGCGGATGCCGGAGATGAGCGGCTCGTGCCACTCCTCGAAGAAGATGCGCGGCCTGCGCGGCAGCCCCTGCGCCGCGTCCGCGTGGCGCTCCAGGTTCGCCGTCAGCTCCGCCGCCAGCGCGTCCGCCGCCTCCGCGCGCCCCACCAGCGCCCCCGTCACCCGGACCGCCTGCAATATCTCCGCGACCGAGCGCTGGTTGAACAGGAACACCGGCACCCCGCGCTTGCACAGCTCGCGGCCCAGGTCCGCCTGCAGGTCGGAGAAGCCCAGGACCAGATCCGGCTTCAGCTCCAGGATGCGCTCGAAGTTGGCGTCCAGGAACGACGACACCCGCGGCTTCTTGCGCGCCTCCGGAGGCCGCACCGTGAAGCCCGACACGCCCACCACCAGCTCCTCCGCCCCGATGCGGTAGAGCACCTCCGTTGTCTCCTCCGTCATGCACACCACCCGCCGCGGATGGGGCGGCGCGGACGACAGGAGCTCGCTCAAACGGCCATTCATGTCCGCCACCCTACCCCGCCCCGCCCGCCCCCACGCTCGCCGAGCATCAGACCTGTCACACCGCCCTCCCACACTCCCAGTCCCTGCCCGCCCACGCTGTCCATCCCAATCGCCAGACACCCCTCGTCACACGGATGTCCATTGCTCGACTTTGCGTCGCGCGAGCCTGTTTCTCGGCCTTTGATGCACTGCGCCAACCCAGCAGGTTGCTTGGGGAGTGGACGTTTGCGGTGTTAGCATTCCGTCGCATGTTCGACCGGAGCGTCGAGTGCCTTCCCGGTCGGTGGGGGCAGCCATGATTGAAAGCAACGCCCCGACGAATGGCGCCCCACCACCCGACATGGTGGACCCGCTGCTGGGTCGGGTCCTCAACGAGCGATTCCGCATCCTGGAGACCCTGGGTGCCGGAGGCATGGGTCGTGTGTACAAGGCCGTCCAGGCGCCGCTGGACCGGCTGGTCGCGCTGAAGGTCCTCAATCCGCACTACAACGACGAAGGCAAGGACCCGGGCTTCCAGAAGCGCTTCTTCCTGGAGGCGAGCGTCACCGCGAAGCTGCGCCATCCCAACACCGTCACCGTCATCGACTACGGCAAGACGGACGACGGCATCTACTACATCGCGATGGAGTACCTGGACGGGCTGACGCTCAGCCAGCTGCTCACGCAGGTGGGCCCGTTGCCGTGGGCGCGCGCGCTCAACATCACGCAGCAGGTGGCGCGCTCGCTGCGCGAGGCGCACAAGGTCGGCCTCATCCACCGCGACCTCAAGCCCGCCAACGTCATGGTCCTCAACCAGGAGACGGACCACGACATCGTCAAGGTGCTCGACTTCGGCCTGGTGAAGTCCTTCATCGGCGACGCGGACGTGCCGCAGGACACGTCGCTCACCCAGGCGGGCATCATCCTCGGCTCGCCGCAGTACATGGCGCCGGAGCAGGCGCGCAACGTCGCCGACCCGCGCAGCGACGTGTACAGCATGGGCGTGGTGCTCTATCAGATGCTGATGGGCCGGCCGCCCTTCCTGGCGCAGCAGAGCATCGACGTCATCGTCAAGCACATCAACGAACCGCCGCCCTCCTTCGGCTCCGTCTGGCCCGGCCACGGTGTGCCCGCGGAGGTCGAGGCGCTGGTGATGAAGTGCCTGGCCAAGGTCCCCGCGGACCGCTACCAGTCCATGGACGAGGTGCTGGACGGCATGCGCCGCGTGGCCCACGCGGTGGGCGTCAGCGGCGTCTTCAGCGGCCCGCGCCTGACGGGCGTCGGCAGCGGCCCGCGCAGCGGCCCCATCCAGGCGAGCGCGGTGGGCTCCGGCCCCAGCACCATGGCGCTGGACATCTCCGTGGAGGAGGCGCCGCCGCGCTCGAGGCGCGGCCTGATGATCGGCCTCTTCGCCGGCGCGCTGCTGGTGGGAGGCGGGGTCATCGCCTTCATGCAGCGCGCCTCGTCGTCCATGCCCAGCCCGCTGCCCGCCCACGCGGTCGTCCAGCAGCCCGGCGCCACGCCCCAGGCCCCCGCCCCGCCCCAGCCGGCGGCGCAGAAGGCGGCGCCCGCGACGGACACGCCCTCCGCCGAGGACGAGGACCTGGCGCTGGCGCCCCTGGTGCGCCCCGCCGGGTCCATGGTGCAATTCACCATCGACAGCGAGCCCTCTGGCGCCCGGGTGAAGTACCGCGGCGAGGACCTGGGCACCACGCCCGCCAGCCTCGAGGTGGCCACCGGGGAGGACGGTCGCGCGCGCGCCGAGGTGACCGTCAGCCTGGACGGCTACGTTTCGCAGACCACCACCGCCGTGGGGACGGGCGCGTCGAAGCACGTCCTCATCCGGCTCAAGAAGAAGCCGAGCCCCCGCCCGAACCGGGCGCCCGACTCGAGCGACAAATTCAAGGACAACCCCTACTAGTGAAAGCCATCAAGACCTTTGAACGAGCGGGACTGCTCGCGCTGTGTCTTTGCGCGTCGCAGGCCCTGGCGGACGCCCGCCTCGAGGCGCGGCGACACTTCCGCTCCGGCATGAGCCTCATCGCCCAGAAGCAGTACGACGAGGGCATCGCCGAGCTGGAGCAGGCCTACGCCATCAAGCCGCACCCCAACGTCCTCTTCAACATCGCCCGCGCCTACCAGGACGCGGGCCGTTCGAAGGAGGCGCTGGACGCGTATCGCCGCTACATCGCCTCCAGCCCCGCGGACGCGGCGTCGGTGGAGGCGACCATCGCCGCGCTGGAGGAGAAGGTGAAGGCGACGGAGGCCGTCGCGGAGACGGACAGGTCCGCCCTGCCCATGCCGCCGCCCCCCGCCAGCGTCCAGTCGCAGCAGCAGCTGGGCGCGCTGCTGGAGCGGCTGGAGAAGGCCATCGAGCGGGCGGAGTCCATGCCCGCGGGCGGCGCCAGCGCCGGCATGTCCTCCACGTACATCCCCTCCGTGCTGCCCGGCGTCTCCGACGCGGCCGGCGAGGACGACGGCGCGGTGCCCTACGAGGAGCGCGTGGTGACGGCCAGCCGCCGCGCCCAGTCCTCCCTCGAGGCGCCCAACGCCACCACGGTCATCACCGCCGAGGACATCCGCCTGTCGGGCGCCACCAGCCTGCCGGAGCTGCTGCGGCGCGTGCCCGGCGCGGACGTCATGTCCCTGGGCATCGGCAGCGCCAACGTGTCGCTGCGCGGCTTCAACCAGCGCATCGCCAACAAGGTGCTCGTGCTGGTGGACGGCCGCACGGAGTATCAGGACTTCCTCGGCCTGACGCTGTGGTCGACCATCCCCATCGGGCTGGATGAAATCGAGCGCATCGAGGTCATCCGCGGCCCGGGCAGCGCGCTGTACGGCGCCAACGCCATGCTCGGCGTCATCAACATCATCACCCAGGCCCCGGGCACCGGGCCCCGCGCGCGCTTCAACGTCACCGGCGGCACCGGCAACAGCGTGGCGGGCTCGTTCCAGAGCCACGGCAACTCCGGCGCCCTGCGCTACCGCGCGGCGGTGGCGTACACGCAGGCGGACAAGTGGAGCCGCGACTACGAGAGCGGCCGTCCGGACATCGTCCTGCGCGACCCGGACCCGGACATCGGCATGCGCGGCGCTCGCGGCACGCTGGCCACGACGTACACCTTCGCCGAGGGCCGCACCGTGGGCCTGTCCGGCGGCGTGCACCGGTACGCGACGGAAATCTATCCGCTGGGCCTCTTGCGCAACTACTTCATGGACGGCCTCAACGCGTACGTGAAGGGCGACGTGGAGCTGGGGCCGCTCAAGCTCAAGACGTTCTGGAACCACATCTCCGGCCACGCGGGGCCGCAGTACGAGGCCATTGGCCAGCGCTCGCTGGGCACGGACATCAGCTCCAACCTGTTCAACGCCGAGCTGCTCTTCGCCCGCTCCTTCCAGCTGGCGGGCGAGCACCAGCTCAACGTGGGCGTGGAGGGCCGCCTCAAGCGCGTGGCCTGGGACTACCTGGGCCCGCTGCGCGAGGAGCTGCACGCCGCGGCCTTCGTCCAGGACGAGTGGCGCATCGTGGAGCCTTTGCGCCTGGTGGCCAGCTACCGCGTGGACCGCCACCCGCTGCTCGACGGCGGCACGCCGGGCCTGGCGCACTCGCCGCGCATCTCCGCGCTCTACATCCCCATCGAGGGCCACGCCTTCCGCATCAGCGCCGCGTCGGCCTTCCGCGAGCCCACGTTCCTGGAGAGCTACACGCGGCTGCTCGTCCCCGTGCAGGGCGTCAACGGCGCCAGCGCGATGACCACCGGCAACACGGCCCTGCGGCCCGAGCGCCTCACCGCCTTCGAGCTGGGCTGGCGCGGCGAGTTCGCGGAGCTGGGCATGGACTGGGACGTGGCCCTGTACCAGAACCGGGTCAAGGACCTCATCGTGCTGTCCGCCTTCGAGCGGCTGCCCGCGGGCGAGTCCTACGACGAGGCCACCGGCAACTACCTGGTGGGCCGCTCGCGCTTCCAGAACGAGGACTCCATCTACACCGCGCGCGGCGTGGAGGCCGGCATCACCCTGGCCCCCGTGGACGGCCTGGGCCTGAAGGCCAGCGCCGCGTTCCAGAACGTGACGTCCGACCTGGAGGAGAAGGAGGACTGCGGCCCGTGCAGCCAGGCGCCGCAGTTCAAGCTGTACGGCGGCATCACCTACCGCACCCAGGTGGACCTGGAGTTCGGCGTGGACGCGGCCTTCACCTCCTCCACCACCTGGATCGAACGCGAGCCGAACGCCGCGGACCCCACCATCCTGGAGCCGCACGCCAACGCGCTGGGCGCCTACACCATCATCAACGCGCGCGTCGGCTACACGGCCGTGAAGAACACGGTGGACGTGGCGCTGGTGGGCAGCCAGCTGGGCGGCGCGCACTCCCAACACCCCTTTGGCAACCGCATCGAGCGACGCGTCTATGCCACGCTGACGGTGACTCCATGAGCCGCGCCACGACATCCTGGAAGCGGACGCTGGGAGGCGTCCTGCTCGCATCCCTGCTGACCACCGGCTGCGAGTCCCCCTCGGTGGTCCCCACCGCGGACGGCCGGCAGAACATCCGCACCGCGCGCATCGAGGGCAACCTCGTCGTCCAGTCGCGCGCGCGCGGCAACGCCATCGTCTTCCTGTACGACGTCGCCCGGCCGCCGCCCCCCGCGGGAACGGGCCGGCCCATCGCCTTCACCGTCATCCCCGGCGAGCAGCTCTTCGGCCCCGCGCTCACCACGGACGCGGTGGGGCCGTTCACCGCGCCGTTCACCCTCAGCCTGGTGCCGGCGGGCACGTACCTGCTGCGCGGCTTCATCGACGCGGACACCTGCCGCACCGGCGCGCAGCCCTGCCACACGTCCGACTTCAACCCCTGGTACGGCGTCACCAGCGAGCCCAACGCGGGCGACGTGGGCGGCGGCGCGGTGGACCCCTCCACCGGCGCGACGCTCGCGCTGACCGTCCCCGAGGACGCGGACGGCATCCCCCAGCCGCTCACCAACGTCAGCGTGAGCTTCTCCGACACGGCCCGCGTCCCCGTGGACCGGCCCGCCTTCAAGGCGAGCGTCATCGTCGGCGGGGACCACGTGGTGACGGCGGCCGGAGGACAGAAGGTGCTGCGCCTGGTGCCGGAGACGATCCACGCCGGCGCGGTGGAGCAGGTCCCCCAGGGCTTCCTGGTCAGCTACGTGGACGCCAACAAGGACGGCGTGCCGGACGACGCCAACAAGGACGGTGTCCCGGACGTCTGGCCGCGCGTCGTCGTGCGCAAGCTGGCGAACACGCCCGGCCTGCTGGAGGACAACGACCTGGACCGCAACGGCATCCTCGACGCGGACGGCATCGACTACACGTACGCCGACGGCAGCCGTGATGGACAGCCGGACCTGGTCGTCCTGGCGGCGGGCCTGAACATGGACCCCATCATCCAGGCGCTCACCGACGAGAACGGCGCGCCGAGGATGACCCCGGTGGTGATGCCGGAGCTCCAGGTGGCCGTGCTCGCCCGCGCGCTCGACGCTCGCGACCCGGCCGCGCCCGTCCCGCTCGAGGGATTGCCGCAGGGCCGCTACTCGGTGGTGCTGATCCAATCCACCGGCCAGACCTGGCGGGTACCGAACGAGCTGGCGCCCGACTTCGCGCCCGCCGCCGGCCTGTCACCCGTGGAGAGTCAGGCGTTCACTCTCGAGGTGCCCTGAGGACGGGCGCCGCGCCAGGGGGGTGTGCGGCGCCCCACACTGGAAAAAGAAGAGGAAGGACGGTGCTTTGACTTCGCCATGTCCTTCCATCAACATAGTCAGGTCAGCAGGGAACAGTCCCACCCGAGGTCGAGATTCCGATGAAGGCCGGTACGCTTCCCTCCCCCGAGCCCGTCCCCAATCGCACCACGACGGAGACGGCTCGCCCCCTCGGATCCAGACCCGCGGCGGGTGCCGCGCCCCAGCGGGTGCTGCTGGTGGACGACAGCCGCTCCATCCGGACGCTGCTGAAGATCTACCTGATGGCGCGCAACTTCGAGTTCCTCGAGGCCGAATCCGCCGAGGAGGGCCTGAAGGTGGCGGAGGCCGAGAGCATCGACCTCATCCTCACCGACTTCCACATGGACGGGATGAACGGCGCGGACTTCGCGGCGCAGATTCGCGCCAACGCCAACGTGAAGCTGGCCAAGGTCCCCATCCTGATGATGACGGGGGATCCGAACGTGGCGGAGGTGCGCGCCCTGGGCCAGAAGGCCGGCATCAGCGCCTTCGTCCGCAAGCCGGTGAGCTGCGCGCAGCTCATGACGCTGGTGGACACCATCCTCCCCGCGCCGCGCAAGTAGTCACCGCCTCCGCGCCTCACCTCACGCCGGGTTCCGGGCCGCCGCAGCGGCGCGGGCCCGGCGTTTGCGCATCGCCTCCGCGACGCGCACGGCGAACAGGAGCCCCAGCACTGCGCCGAACACGAGCGGCTCGGTGAGGTCCTTCTTCACGCGCCACGCGAAGTGCACCACGCCCAGCGCCGCGGCGACGTACGCCAGCCGGTGCAGCCGCTGCCAGCGCGGGAAGCCCAGCCGCCGCACCCAGCGGTTCGTGGACGTGACGGCCAGGGGCACCAGCAGCACCAGCGCGGTGAAGCCCACGGTGATGAAGGGGCGCGCCACCACGTCCTCGAGGATGGCGCCCCACGCCAACCCCTGGTCCAGCACCGCGTACACGAGGAAGTGCGCGCACGCGGCGGTGAAGGCCAGCAGGCCCAGGGTGCGGCGCACGCGCGCGGGCCACGTCCAGCCGGTGACGAGCCGCAGCGGCGTGCAGGCCAGCGACGCCACCAGCAGCACCAGCGCGAGGAAGCCCGTCTGGTTGAGCGCGGCCTCGATGGCGTTGGGCCCGAGCGCGCCCTGGGGCCCCTGCACCGCGAGCAGCGCCAGCGGCGCGAGCCCGCCCACCACGAGGGCCGGGTTGAGCCAGGGGTGCGGAGGCGAGGCCATGCTCAGTAGTTCTTCCTCAGGTCCAGGCCCGTGTAGAGGTGGGCCACCTGCTCCGCGTAGCCGTTGAAGGGCAGCGTGGGCCGCCGCTCGAAGTCGCCGATTCTCCGCTCCGACGCCTGGCTCCAGCGCGGGTGCGACACGGCCGGGTTCACGTTGGCGTAGAAGCCGTACTCCTCCGGCGCGGCGAGGTTCCACGTCGTGGGCGGCGGCTCGCGCGTCAGCGTGATTCGGACGATGGACTTGATGCCCTTGAAGCCGTACTTCCACGGGACGACGAGCCGCAGCGGCGCGCCGTTCTGCGCGGGGAGCTGACGGCCGTACAGCCCCATGGCCATGAAGGTGAGCGGGTGGAGCGCCTCGTCCAGCCGCAGCCCTTCGGTGTACGGCCAGTCCAGCACCGGGCGCTTCTGCCCGGGCAGCCGCTCCGGGTCCATCAGCGTGGTGAAGGCCACGTAGCGCGCGTGGCTGGTGGGCTCCACGCGCGACAGCAGCGCGGCCAGCGGGAAGCCCAGCCACGGAATCACCATGGACCAGGCCTCCACGCAGCGCATGCGGTAGACGCGCTCCTCCGGCGGGAACCAGGACAACAGCTGGTCGATGTCCACCGTCGCCGGCTTGTGCACCTCGCCGTCGAGGGTGACGGTCCACGGGCGCGTGGTGAGCAGGTGCCCGAGCCGCGCCGGGTCGTTCTTGTCCAGGCCCAGCTCGTAGAAGTTGTTGTACGTGGTGACGTCCTCGTACGGCGTGCGCGGCTCGTCCGTGTCGAAGGGGCCCGCCGCCTTGGCCACGGGGCCCGGCACCACGCCCGCGTCCGGGACGTAGCGGTCCATGAAGCGCCGCTGCCGGCCGCTCAAGAGATGGAGCCCTCCGCCCACCGCGGCGGCGGTGCCGGCGAACAGGCCCACGTTCTTCAGGAACTCGCGGCGGCGCAGGTAGAGGCGCTCGGGGGTGATGTCGGAGCTGGGAGGCTCGGGAGGCGGCGCGTCGCTCATGCCCCCTTATAACGGCCCGGCCCGTCCGGCCGTTACATCCCCCCGCCCCGCTAGCCCCTCCCGGACCCGGGCGTCCTTCAGCCGCCACAGCCGCCACCAGGGCGTCCCGGGGGACTCGTGGTGCTCCCAGTGGTAGCCGAAGAAGAAGCAGGTGAGCATCGCCCACGCGTGGTTGCGCGGCAGGGTGCGCGCGTGGTGGGGCGCCATCTCCGGCGTGTCCGGGCGCCGGTGGGGCAGCCAGGTGCCGAAGTAGAAGAGCTGGAGCGTGCCGAGCACGGCCGGCAGCACCCAGGCGAGGAGGATGCGCGGCTGCGACACCCCCAGGAAGACGAGGATGTTGAACTTGGCCGCCATGACACCCAGCTGCGGCAGCGTGGTGTAGCGCACCATGAACGTGCCCAGCCAGGGCCAGAAGGCCTGGGTGCGCGTGGAGAAGTCCGGGTCGTCCGGGCCCGTGGGGTTGGCGTGGTGGGCGCGGTGGTTGACGACCAGCCGGCGGTACGAGAGCCCGGCGAAGAGGAAGCAGGCCAGCGTGCCCACCACCTCGTTCACCCACGGCGTCCGGGACACCGTGCCGTGCATGGCGTCATGCCCGGTGATGAAGAGGCCCGTGCACAGCCACGCCTGGAGGGCCACGTTCAACCAGGTGAGCGGCGCGTCCCAGGCCCAGCCGGGCGTCGTCAGCATCCACGCCAGGTGCCCGCTCCACGCGCCCATGACGACGAGCGCGATGAGGACACCCCAGGGCCCGGGCGGAGCCGGACGATGACGGGCCGGATTCTCCATCTCTCCGGAGTGTAGTGGGGATGCCTCCGCTCCCGCGCACGGGAAACACCGCGTGCGCGGGAGGCCGGGCGGCCGCGACTACTTCCGCACGCCGGGCGCGGTGGTGGGAGCGGGCGACTCGCGCACCAGCTCCTCGGCCGTCACGTAGCGGGGCGCGATGTCCACGGGGACGTCCTTCAGGCGCTCGAGCACCTTGGCCACCGGGGGGCGCACCACGCCCATCTTCGCCAGGAGCGCCTCGGCGGCCTTGCGGTCGCCCCGGCCCTGGATCTCCATGAGCTGCTTCGTCAGCGACGTGACGGACTGCTTCATCTTCGCCGGCACCACGGAGAAGGTGCCGTCCGCGTTGACCTTCACCGCGCCCGTGTCGAGGAAGTGGTTGAGCTGCAGCGCCACGCCCTTGCCGTGCGCCTCGTCCGTGCCGAAGCGGATGGAGCGGAACGCGGACGCCAGGAACGTGGTGTACATGGTGCGGCCCATCGCCTTGTCGATGACGCCGGTATCCATCAGCCGCTGCAGCGCCCACAGGCCGGAGATGTCCGCCTTGGCCTCCTCCAGCGCGCTGGACGCCACCTGGAGCGCCTGGCGCACCGTCGTCTCCTTGCCGCCCACGGTGATGTTGTGGGGCCCCAGGCCGTGCATCAGCTCGTGCATGAGGATGTGCGTGAAGAAGGCGTCGAAGGCCACGTCCTTCTGGTCCTGCGCGGACAGGGCGACCTTCGCGATGGGCAGCAGCACGCGCTCGAACTTGGCCTCCTGCACGTTCTTCAACATGACGCGCTTGGAGCCCATGGCCTCCGTGACGCGCTCGTCGTTGGGCAGGTTGTACGCGGCCGTCTGCACGCCCCGGTTCGCGTCGCCGGCGGAGAACAGGCTGTTGACGACGCGGATGGGCGCCAGCGCGCCCAGCTTGGGGTTGCGCAGCTTCGCGTCGATGGGGAGGTGGTTCTCCAGGTCCTGGAGGTGGTCGCTGAACTTCGCCAGCTTCGCCGTCTCCGCGTCGTCACGCAGGCCCACGAAGGCCTCGAAGGCGGCCTTGTAGTTGAACCAGCCGTCCTCGTAGACCTCGTAGGGCCCCACGGTGGGCTCGATGCTCGCGTCCAGCTTCATCCACGCCACCTCGCTGGCGTAGTAGTCGTTGGACAGGAACGCGTCCGCGCGCGCGGTGAGGAACGCCTTGAGCGTGGGCTGCGTCGTCAGCGCCGCGGCCTCGCGGAACAGCGCGGCGGCCTCCGCCAGCTCGCCCTGGTACTCCACGCTGTACGGCACGGAGATGAACTTGCCGTCCGTGCCCCGGCGGATGGTGGTGTAGAAGCCCGTGGCCTCCTTCTGCTGCGCCTCCGGCAGCGACTTCACCCACGCCTCCACCTGCTCCTTGGTGGCGCCGGCCGGATAGAAGTTGCCCGCCTCCGGGCGCTCCGGCACGCCGGGCATGAACGGCCTGCCCTCGTCGAGGCTCAGCCACGGCCCCTTGTCCGTGACGAACGCGTGCAGGCGCGCGCGCCCCAGCGGCGTCTCGTCCTGGACCAGGTCCAGCAGCAGCGTGGGGCCACCGGCCCAGCGCTGCCGGAGGAACAGCGCGTCCATGATCTGCGACGCCTCGACGATGCGCGCCAGCGCCTGACGCTCGTTGGCGGGCAGCGCCTTCACATCCACGCGCAGCTCCACCGGCGCGAAGCGGGCGGTGAGCTTCTGCAGCGCGGCGGCGTCGGGGAACGAGGCGGGGGCCTGCTCCGCGGCGACCGCGGAGCCGGACAGCAGGGCCGCCCCGAACAGGGACAGGAGGGTTCGGTTCATGACCCCTCCCTACTCCAACCCCGCGCGCCCTCCCAGCGCGGCGTCGCTCGCGTACACGCCAGAACATTTCAACCAGGACGGTCCCCGAAGCCCGGGCGCGACGCGCGTCGGTGGGGGCTGACAACATGCGCCAGCCTGGATTTCCCCAGGTTTCCTGGAGCACTGAGAATGACGAACCGAATCCCTCTCCTGTCCCGTTGGCGCGCCGTGGTGTCCCTCCTGGCGGGGTTCGCCGTATGCCTTTCGGCCCCGGCCGCGCGGGCGGCGGACGAGGTCCGGCTGCTCGAGGCGGTGAGCACGCAGAGCAGCTACCATGGGCAGACGTGGCAGGACGTCACGTACCTCGTGGTGGTGAAGAACCTCGCCTATGACAAGCAGGTCGCCATCCACCACAAGCAGCCGGACGGCACGTGGGCGGACCTGGCGCTGGGCTACTTCGGGCCCGCGGGCGACGGCGCGGAGCTGTGGAAGGCGACGCGGCAGTATCAGAGCTGGGGCACGGACCCGCAGCCCACGCGCGACCTGGAGTTCGTGGCGAAGTACACGGTGAATGGCCAGACGTATTGGGACAACAACGGCGGGGCCAACTACACCCTGGGGCGCTTCGACGGGCCGCTGCTGACGCGGGAGAACGTGCTGGTGGCGGGCAGCTACTGGCAGGCCAGCGGCGACGTGGACATCAACATCGACGTGAGGAACCTGGCCTACGCCAAGAGCGTCACCGTCGTGTACAGCACGGACGGGTGGGCCACGACGAACCAGGTCGCGGCCTCGTTCGTGCCCGGCTACACGGTGGGCTACGCCTACGTCTCCAGCCCCAACGTCCAGGGCGTGGAGCGCTGGTTCGCCCGGATTCCGGCCGTCACGAGCGGCGCGCTGCGCTACTACGTGCGTTACGAGGTGAACGGACAGACGTACTGGGACAGCAACTTCGGCTACAACTACCCGCCCATCTACCCTCCCCTCTAACCCCCCGAGGGGGAGCCCGGGGGCCCGGCCGGCGCGGGTCCGCCCCTCCGGCGTGCTTCCGGGCCCCCTCCCCTCGACAAGTCCCGGGACATGGTTATGGGAGACGACGCGAGGCGCCCACGGTGCGCCCGGAGGCCATTGCCACATGTCCGTCGACCACGCCCCCCAGCGGGAAACCCATGCCTTCCAGGCGGAGATCAACCAGCTCCTGAGCCTGGTCATCAACTCGCTCTACAGCCACAAGGAGATCTTCCTGCGTGAGCTGGTGTCGAACGCGTCCGACGCGCTCGACAAGCTGCGCTTCCGTGCCATCACCGAGCCGGAGCTGCTGTCCGACGCGCCGGAGCTGGAGCTGCGCATCATCCCGGACGCGCGGAAGGGCACGCTCACCATCGAGGACACCGGCATCGGCATGAGCCACGACGAGCTGGTGAAGAACCTGGGCACCATCGCCCACTCCGGCTCGCGCGAGTTCCTCCAGCAGGCGGCCCAGAAGGGCCAGAAGGACGTGCAGCTCATCGGCCAGTTCGGCGTGGGCTTCTACAGCGCTTACCTCGTCGCGGACCGGGTCGAGGTGGTCAGCCGCGCCGCCGGCAAGGACACCCCGGCGTTCCGCTGGACGTCGGAGGCGCACGGCACCTTCACCGTGGAGCCCGCCGAGCGCGCCGCCCGGGGCACCGCCGTCATCCTCCACCTCAAGGCGGACCAGAAGGAGTTCCTGGAGGAGTACCGCCTGCGCTCGCTCATCACCCAGTACTCCGACTACGTCGGCCACCCCATCAAGCTCCAGGTGGAGAAGCACACCGGCACGGGCGACGACGCGAAGACGGAGACGGCGCTGGAGGTGGTGAACAAGGCCAGCGCGCTGTGGCAGCGCGCGAAGTCCGACGTCACCGACGAGCAGTACCAGGAGTTCTACAAGCACCTGACGCACGACTGGGAGCCGCCGCTGGCGTGGACGCACTTCAAGGCGGACGGCAACCAGCAGTTCACCGGGCTGCTCTTCGTCCCCAAGCACCCGCCGTTCGACCTGGACTCGCAGCAGCAGCGCGGGGTGCGGCTGTTCGTCAAGCGCGTGTTCATCATGGACCGCTGCGAGGACCTGGTGCCGCAGTGGCTGCGCTTCGTGCGTGGCGTCATCGACTCGGATGACCTGCCGCTCAACGTGTCGCGCGAGCTGCTCCAGGACTCGCAGGTGGTGCGCGCCATCCGCAAGCACGTGGTGAAGAAGTCGCTCGACCTGCTGGAGAAGCTGGCCAAGGACAAGCCCGAGGACTACACGACGTTCTGGAAGGCCTTCGGCACCGTGCTGAAGGAGGGCCTGGCCACCGAGGCGGAGCAGAAGGAGAAGCTGGGCGCGCTGTTGCGCTACGAGAGCACGCACGGCGAGGGCCTCACGTCGCTGGCCGACTACGTGTCGCGCATGAAGGAGGGCCAGGAGGCCCTCTATTACGTGTACGGCGAGTCCCGGAAGGCGGTGGAGGACGGCCCCCACCTGGAGGCGCTCAAGCAGCGCGGCTACGAGGTCCTCTTCATGACGGACCCGGTGGACGAGTGGGCGGCGCAGGGCCTGCGGGAGTTCCAGGGCAAGCCCCTGGTCTCCGCGCTCCAGGCGGACCTGAAGCTGCAGTCGACGGACGAGCAGAAGAAGGAGCAGGAGCAGCGCGCCGAGGGCCTCAAGGGGCTGACGTCGAGGATGAAGGACGTGCTCCAGGCGTCCGTGCGCGAGGTGCGCGTGTCGGACCGGCTCACCGACTCGCCGGTGTGCCTCGTGGTGCCCGAGGGCGGCTCGCCCGCGTACCTGGAGCGGCTGCTGCAGCAGCGGGGCAAGGCGATGCCGCGCATGAAGCGCATCCTGGAGGTCAATCCCAGGCATCCCGTCATCGAGCACCTGAAGACGCTCCACGAGGCGAACCCCGCCGAGGCGCAGGTGTCCGAGTGGATCGAACTGCTCCACGACCAGGCGCTGCTCACCGAGGGCAGCACCATCGCCGACCCGAACCGCTTCGCGCGGCGGATGACGACGCTGCTGACGCAGGTGGCGGGCCTGGCCGCGAAGGCGCCCGTCCCCGAGGCGAAAGCCACCCAGCCGGCGGCCTCCGCGAGCTGACACGCGTCACGGGGCCTGGGCATCCCGGGCCCCGGCCTCCGGGCACACCGTCCGGCAGGCCCATCGACAGAAATGTGAGTGATAGGGAATGATGGCCGGATGGGCCATCAGACCTCCTTCGCGGCATTCACTTGCGACATCCTCCCGACGGCGACTCCCTCCGAACGAGCCGCCATCCAGGGCGCGCTCCGAGCCGAGCTGAGCAAGCCCTATCGGCGGGCGCGGCAGTCGCTCGGCAACCAGTGGTTGGTGCGCTTCGATGACGGGGGCTTCAACGCCTTCGTCCTCGTGGTGAGCGCGATGCGCGCGAAGTACCCGGACGCGTTCCGCTACCTGCTGGTGGGCTGGCACGACATGGGGTCGGTGGCGGTGTATCCGCTGGGAGGCGCGGCCCCCACGACGCTGAGCCTGGTGACGGCCATGGCGGCGGTGGCCTCTGGCGCCGACGAGCTGGCCGCCCCGCTGCTGCTGGCCGCCGGCCCCCTGACGAGCGAGGACTTCCCGCTCCAGTGGGAGGACGTCGGAGCGGAGGACGGCCCCGGCGTGGCTCGCGCCTCGCGTGGGCGGCCCCGGGGCCCGCGCGCGCCGGTCCGCGCCACCCGTCCCCGCGCGAAGGTGGCCCCCGCGAGGGCGGAGACCACCCCGGCGAGCCCCGTCGAGGCCCCGCCCCCGAGTCCGACCGTGAGCAGCGAGCCGGCACCCGAGGCCGTCGTCGCCCAGCCCCCGAGCGAGGGCACGGCCAGCGAGGCCGCCGAGTCCTCCTCGACGGGGACCGGTCGACGCGCTCGCGGCAAGCGCGCCCAGGGCCGGGCCTCCCGCAAGAGCGCGAAGGGCGCGGGGCGCAAGCAGGCGCGAGGCAAGACGGCGAGCAAGCGCGAGGAGGAGGCCGCGAGCCGCCGCAAGCCGACCGCGAGCCGCAAGCGGGCGGGAGGCGCCATCCGCCGCAAGCGCGAGGGCGTCGCCGCCAGCCAGAAGCGCTCGAGCGCGGCACGTGGGAAGGCGCGCACCGCCGCGAAGGCCGCGAAGAAGAAGACGGCGCGCGTGGCCCCGAAGAAGAAGGGCCGCTCCCGCTGAGCACGGAGCGCGACGCGTCCCGCGGCCTGCCCTGGGGTGGGGCCGCGGGACTTCCGCGCCCGTGGATTCGAGGGCGAGTCGCCGAGCCGCCATGCTCCTGAAACATCTCTACGAGTTCAGCCTGGAGGAGCCACACCACTGGTTCTTCTTCATCGGCGCGGCCCCCGGAGCGGTCGACACGCGCGCGGGCCTTCGGGTCGATCGACTGGACGCGTACATCCATGGCTTCAGGGCCGCGCTGCGCGCGCAGTCGGACGACGACGCGGAGGCCGCGGCCTTCTTCACCTGGCTCATCGAGCGTGGGGAGTTTCCCAGCCAGGGCTGGGCCAAGAAGTTCATCGTCGACGAGGGCGGTGACGACGAGCGCGCCATCACCCGGTTCTTCGGCTTGCTCCACGGCTACCTCCTCGAGAAGCGACCGCCCTGGTTCCTCGCCTTCAATCAGGAGCCCCGGCCCAGCCAGATTCGACGAGGCACCGGAGCGCCGGCGCGTCCCGACGTCCGCCTCCCACCGCACATCGAAGCGAGCCGCTCCGCGCGTTGAAGACGCGCCCCCCCTGCTCGCCGTCGAGCGGGGCCTCGTCGGGTGGACTCGACGCCGTCCCTCAGGCCTCCAGGTCTCGCAGCACGGCCTCCGCCGCGCGCCGCCCCGACACCAGCGCGCCCTGGATGGAGGCGCTGTCGCGGTGGTCCCCGCAGACGAACAACCCCGGGGACAACCGCACGGGCCGGTGCGGCGGCTCCAGCGCGTCCACCGTCTGCGCGGGCAGCGCATAGGGCAGCGAGTACGTGCGCAGGTGCCGCCACCGCGCCACCCGCGAGCCGAACCACTCCGTCAGCTCCGCGAGCACCTTCACGCGCAGCCCGTCCTCGTCCGTCGACACGCCCAGCACCGACACCGCGATGAGCGCCTGGCCCGGGGGCGCGTACGTGGCGGACACCTCGCTCATCACCGCCAGGTGGTTCACCACGCCACGCCCCTCGCCATTGAGCACCAGCCAGGGCCCCGACACCGGCGGCTCCGGCGCCGCGAAATACAGGCACGTCACCGCGTTCATCCGGGGCACCGGCATGCCGGGCAGCAGCGCCGCCGCGCTCGTGGGCTCGGTGGCGACCACCACCGCCTTCGCCGCCACCTGCTCCCCGTCCGCCAACCGCACCCGGTGCCCCCACACGTCCGCGACGGGCGTGTGCATCCGCAACACGGCCGTGGGCAGCTTCGCCGCGAGCTGCGCGGGAATGGCCCGCATGCCCTGCTCCGGCACGCACGCGTCCCCCGTGGCGAACATCCGGAAGACGAACTCCAGGAAGCGGCTGGAGGTGGTGAGCGCCCGGTCCAGGAAGACGCCGGAGAGGAAGGGGCGGAGGAAGCCCTCCACCATCGACTCGGTGAAGCCCAGCTCCTCCAGGTAGCGCCGCGAGGTGCGCTGGGGCCGCAGCCACACGTCCTCGTCCTCGCCCGAGCGCGCCAGCTGCCGCAGCTCCAGCACCCGCAGCTTGTCGCCGAACGTCCCCACCGGCCCGAACAGCTGGCCCAGCCCCGCCAGCGGGCGACGCAGCGGGTCGGCCACCGTGTGCAGCCGTCCTCCCCGCCAGACCTTCGCCCCGGGCGCGAAGCGCCGCAGCCGCAGCGCCTTCAGGTCCAGCACCTGCCGCCCCTCCGGGTAGGCGGACAGGTAGACCTGGAAGCCCCGATCCAGGAGGAAGCCCTCGCACACCTCCGTCCGCACCCGGCCCCCCGGCGCGTCCGCCGCCTCCAGCAGCAGCACCCGCACCCGGGACTGGATGAGCGCCCGCGCGCAAGCCAGCCCCGCGAGCCCTGCCCCCACCACGATGACGTCCGGGTTCGACACGCGACCTCTCCCACATCCACGCTGGCTGGCCTCCATGCTGTGCGGCCCCCCTGTCCCACGGCAAGGCGGGGCTTCGGTCGGGGGTCCGGTTGCTCGCGAGCGGACAGTTGATGCAGAACGGAGTCAGCGGTCCCGGATACCTTCGGGACCTCGTCGCCGGATTTCCCGGCGACCCACCCACCCACCAGACGAACCGACGGACAGAGAGAGCGGGTATCCCCATGTTGATCGTGATGCGACCAGACGCGACGGCCCAGGACATCGAGCGTGTGAACGACGAGATCCGCCGTCGTGGCTGGCAACCGCACGCGATTCCAGGAGGCACTCGCACCGCCATCGGCATCACCGGCAACCCGGGCGCGGTGGAGCCGGAGCCCTTCCGTGTCCTGCCTGGCGTCGCGGACGCCGTCGCCGTGTCCCAGCCGTTCAAGCTCGTCAGCCGCGAGGTGAAGCCGGACGACACCCAACTGCGCGTGGGCGACCTCACGCTCGGCGGCGCGGCCTTCCACGTCATCGCGGGCCCGTGCTCGGTGGAGTCGCGCGAGCAGATCCTCTCCACCGCCCACGCGGTGAAGAAGGCCGGCGCCACCATGCTGCGGGGGGGCGCGTTCAAGCCGCGCACCAGCCCCTACGAGTTCCAGGGCCTCAAGGGCGACGGGCTGGCGCTGCTGGCCGAGGCGCGCAAGGAGACGGGCCTGCTCGTCACCACCGAGGTGAAGGACACCGCCACGTTGGACGCGGTGGCCGAGGCCACGGACATCCTCCAGATTGGCGCGCGCAACATGCAGAACTTCAGCCTGCTGGAGGCCGTGGGCGAGCGCCGCAAGCCCGTGCTCCTCAAGCGCGGCATGAGCGCCACCATCAAGGAGCTGCTGATGGCGGCCGAGTACATCGTCGCCCGCGGCAACACCCAGGTCATCCTCTGCGAGCGCGGCATCCGCACCTTCGAGACGATGACGCGCAACACGCTGGACCTGAACGCGGTGCCCATGCTCAAGCAGCTGTCGCACCTGCCCGTCTTCGTGGACCCGTCGCACGGCATCGGCGTGCGCAAGGCGGTGCCGGCGATGATGCGGGCGGCCGTGGCGGTGGGGGCGGACGGCATCATCGTCGAGGTGCACCCGGATCCGCCGCGCGCCAGGTCGGATGGCGCCCAGTCGTTGGACTTCCCGGAGTTCGACAAGGCCATGAACGAGGTGCGCGCGATTGCGCAGGCCATGGGCCGCGAAGTCGTGCGGCTGGGATAGGCGATGACACTCAAGGAAGCGCTGGGCAAGGTGGTGGGCCGGCGCGACCTCACCCGCGAGGAGATGGCCCGGGTCATGGGCCTGATGCTCGCGGGAGAGGCGTCGCCTGCCCAGGTGGGCGCGCTCGCGACCGCGCTCAAGATGAAGGGTGAGACGGAGGACGAAATCCTGGGGGCGGCGGAGGCCATGCGGGCCTGCGCCACGAAGCTGACGCCCCGGGCGCAGGTGGTGCTCGACACATGCGGCACGGGCGGTGACGGCGCGCACACCTTCAACATCTCCACCGCGGTGGCCTTCGTGGCCGCCGGGGCGGGGGTGACGGTGGCCAAGCACGGCAACCGCGCCGTCTCCAGCCGGTGTGGCAGCGCGGACGTGCTGGCCGCGCTGGGCGTGTCCATGGAGCGGCCTCACGAGCGCGTCGCGCTCGACATCGACGAGCACGGCGTGGGCTTCCTCTTCGCGCCCTCGCACCACGGGGCCCTGCGCCACGTGGCGCAGGCGCGGCGGGACCTGGGCTTCCACAGCGTGTTCAACCTGCTGGGGCCGCTGACCAACCCCGCGGGCGCGCGCTACCAGCTGCTGGGCACGTTCGACGGCAAGCGCGTGGAGCAGACGGCGCGCGTGCTGGGGCGGCTGGGGAGCCGCCGCGCCTGGGTGGTGCACGGCCACGACGGCCTGGACGAAATCTCGCCCTGCGCGCCCACGGAGGTCGCGGAGCTGCGCGAGGACGGCACGGTGCGCGTCTTCACCGTGCGGCCCGAGGACGCGGGGCTGGAGGTCGTGCCGCGCGAGTCCATCGCCGGCGGCGACGCGGACGAGAACGCGAAGCGGCTGCGCTCGCTGCTGGACGGCGAGCGCTCCGGACTGCGCACGGCGGTGCTGCTCAACGCCGCGGCGGCGCTGGTGGTGGTGGGCCAGGTGGACGACCTGCGCGAGGGCGTGCGCCGGGCCGAGTCCGCCATCGACTCGGGGGCCGCCTCGCGCAAGCTCGCCGCGCTCATCCAGGGGGCCCTGTCATGAGCGGCCCCGGGAAGACAGGCGCCGGGTCCTCGGCCACGCCGGGGACGTTGGACCTCATCATGGCGCGCAAGCGCCGGGAGCTGGCGGAGCGCCCCCCCATGGCGCCCCGTCCGCGACCGGAGCCACGGGACTTCGCGGGCGCGCTGTCGCGGCGCGCGCCGGGGCGGCCTGTGAGCGTCATCGCGGAGGTGAAGCGCAAGAGTCCGTCGGGGGGCGCGTTCCCGCACCCGGACGTGGTGGCGGTGGCCCGGGCCTACGAGGCCGCGGGGGCCAGCGCCATCAGCGTGCTGACGGACGGCCCCGACTTCGGCGGGCACCTGGACGACCTCGTCGCGGTGCGCGCGGCGGTGTCGTTGCCGGTGCTGCGCAAGGACTTCCTCGTCGCAGCGCGCGAGGTGGAGGAGAGCGCGCTGTGGGGCGCGGACGCGGTGCTGCTCATCGCGGACGCGCTGGAGGATGGTGAGCTGCGGGAGATGCTCGCCGCGGCGCGGGAGGCGCGGGTCGCCGCGCTGGTGGAGGCCCACACGGAGGCGCACGCCGAGCGGGCCCTGGCGGCGGGCGCGGAGCTGGTGGGCATCAACAACCGCGACCTCTCCACGCTGAAGACGGACGTGGCCACGGCGCTGCGGGTGATGCCCCGGCTGCGGAGCCGCGCCCGCGCGCTGGTGGCGGAGAGCGGGCTCAAGACGGTGGCGGAGCTGGTGGCGGCGCGCGACGCGGGCGCCGACGCGGTGCTCGTCGGCGAGTCGCTCCTGCGCGCCGCCGAGCCGGGCCGCGCGCTGCGGCGCCTGTTGGGCGAGGAGGAAGGTCCGCCGTGAGCGTCAAGGTGAAGGTGTGCGGCGTCACGCGCCTGGAGGACGCGCGGGCGGCGTGGGAGGCCGGGGTGGACGCGCTCGGGCTCAACTTCTATCCGCGCTCGCCCCGCTGCGTGGACGTGGCCACGGCGGCGGCGCTCGCGCGCACCCGGCCTCCGCTGGGCGCGGTGGTGGGCGTGTTCGTCAACGCCGCGCCGGACGACATCCGCGCGAGGGTGCGCGAGTGCGGCCTCACGCTGGTGCAGCTGCACGGGGACGAGCCGCCGGAGGCCTGCTCGGGCTACGGCGTGCCCGTCATCAAGGCGCTGCGCGTGCAGGGGCCGGCGGACGTGGAGCGGGCGCGCGCCTACGTGGGCGTGGGCGACGTGGCCGGGCTGCTGTTGGACGGCGCGGCGCCTGGCTACGGCGGCGGCGGCGTGGGCTTCGACTGGTCGCTGGTGGCCAGGCTGGCGGGTGAAGGGGTGCCCGTGCTGGTGGCCGGCGGGCTGAAGCCCTCCAACGTCGCGGAGGCGGTGCGCGCGACGCGGCCCTACGGTGTGGACGTGGCCAGCGGGGTGGAGTCCGCCCCCGGCATCAAGGACCTGGACGCGGTGCGCGCCTTCGTGCGGGCCGCCAGGTCCCTCGACTTCAGGGAGTGACAGCCATGAGTACGCAGACCGCCACCGGCCGCTTCGGGCGCTTCGGTGGCCGCTATGTGCCGGAGACGCTGGTCCCGGCGCTGCTGGAGCTGGAAGAGGCCTATTCGGCCGCGCGAGCGGACCCGACCTTCGACGCGGAGGTGGCGCGGGTGCTGCGCGAGTTCGTGGGGCGGCCCACGACGCTGACGCCCGCGCGCCGGCTCACCGAGGCGTGGGGGGGCGCGCAGGTGTGG
The DNA here is from genome assembly GCF_021412625.1 of Myxococcus stipitatus. The sequence continues at coordinate 73,134 of NZ_JAKCFI010000009.1, forward strand.
CTCAAGCGCGAGGACCTGGCGCACACGGGCGCGCACAAGATCAACAACACCGTGGGGCAGGTGCTGCTCGCGCGGCGCATGGGCAAGAAGCGCATCATCGCGGAGACGGGCGCGGGACAGCACGGCGTGGCCACGGCGACGGCGTGCGCGCTGTTCGGCCTGCCCTGCGAGGTGTTCATGGGCGCGCTGGACGTGGAGCGGCAGGCGCTCAACGTCTTCCGCATGCGCGCGCTGGGCGCGGTGGTGCGGCCGGTGGAGTCGGGCTCGCGGACGTTGAAGGACGCGATGAACGAGGCCATGCGCTCGTGGGTGTCGCAGGTGTCGGACACGCACTACGTCATCGGCAGCGCGGCGGGGCCGCACCCCTACCCCACGGTGGTCCGCGACTTCCAGTCCATCATCGGCAAGGAGCTGCGCGCGCAGGCGATGGCGGCCTTCGGGAGGTTGCCGGACGCGATTGTCGCGTGCGTGGGCGGCGGCTCGAACGCGATTGGCGTGTTGCATCCGTTCATCGGGGACGCGGGCGTGCGGCTCATCGGCGTGGAGGCCGGGGGCCATGGCCTGGACTCCGGGCAGCATGGCGCGTCGCTGACGCTGGGGACGGAGGGCGTGTTGCACGGCTCGCGCTCGCTGGTGCTCCAGGACGCGGACGGGCAGATTCAAGAGGCGCACAGCATCTCCGCGGGCCTGGACTACCCGGGCGTCGGGCCGGAGCTGGCGCATCTGGCGAAGACGGGGCGCATGGAGGTGCGCACGGCGACGGATGACGAGGCGCTCGCGGCCTTCTACGAGGTGGCGCGGATGGAGGGCATCCTCCCGGCGCTGGAGACATCGCACGCGTTCGCGCGCGGGCGGGAGCTGGCGCGGGAGCTGGGCGCCGGCAAGCACCTGGTCATCAACTGTTCGGGACGCGGGGACAAGGACGTGGCCACGATTTCGGCGCGAGGGGTTCCGCCGGCGGTGGGGGTGAAGGCGTGAGCGGCGAAATCGCGAAGGCGTTCGCGCGGGCGAAGGCTCGCGGCGAGGGCGCGCTGGTGGCGTACGCCATGGCGGGGGACCCGGACCTGCCGCGCTCGGTGGACGTGTTCACCGCGCTGGTCGAGGGCGGCGCGGACGTGGTCGAGGTGGGCGTGGCGTTCAGCGACCCCATCGCGGACGGGCCCGTCATCCAGGGCGCGGCGGAGCGGGCGTTGAAGGCGGGCTCCACGCTGAAGCGCGTGCTGGACGAAGTGGTGCCCGAGGTGCGCCGCAGGTGCCCGGAGACGCCGCTGGTCATCATGACGTACGTCAACGTCATCATGGCGTTCGGCGAGGAGCGCTTCGCGAAGCTGGCGCGGGAGCGCGGCGTGGCGGGCGCCATCCTCCCGGACCTGCCTCCCGAGGAGAGCGCGGACCTGCGCGCCACCTTCGACGCGGCGGGCGTGGACCTCGTGCCGCTGTGCGCGCCGACCACGCCGCGAGCGCGCGCGGAGGCCATCGCCCGTGATGCACGGGGCTTCGTCTACTGCGTGTCCGTGGCGGGCGTGACGGGCATGCGCGCGGAGCTACCGCCGGACCTGTCTCAGCGACTGGACCTCGTGCGAGCGGCGGCGCCCGTGCCCGTGGTCGCCGGCTTCGGCATCTCCACCGCGGAGCAGGCGCGCACGCTGTCGGCGCACGCGGACGGTGTCGTGGTGGGCAGCGCGCTCGTCCGCGCGGCGCATGCCGATGGACCGGCCGCCGCCCGCGCGCTCTGCGCGGAGCTCAAGCGCGGCCTGAAGCGCTGAGGCACTTCCTCCACGACCGGCGCGTGCTCCCGACTCACGCGCCGGTCCTCCGCGCCTGGGGCGTTGCGCGCTGAACATCTCGCCGCTCGGCAACGCGCGATGGAAGAACAACAGCGTCAACCCCAACGCCGCCCCCACGGGAACCCAGCAGCCGCGCCGGGATGACGGGGGAGTGCTCGCCAGCCGCCTCCCGGGGCTGGGAGGACGAGGCTTCTTCGGGTGGAGACGACGGGCGGGTCATGGAGTCCGGGGCCGCCTCGGCTCGAGGAACCACACCAGGCAGCGGCCTTCCGCGAGCATCAGCGAGAGCCAGACGGCCCCGAACGCCAATCCTCCGGCCGTCCTCACGGTGCTCCCGCGCGCGTCTTCTCCCAGATGGGTCGGTAGTCGTACGTCGGGTAGAACTCCGTGCGGAACGCGCCCCAGGCGCCCTTCTCGAACGCGAGGTTCACGTCGCGCAGCTTCTCGGGAGGCAGGCGCACGGTGACCACCTGCCCCACGCCCATCATCACGTACCAGGACACCACCTCCACGCCCGGGGGCGGGAAGTTCTTGCGGAAGCCCGTGCGGTCCAGGTGGGCGTTGATCTCCTCCAGCGTCTTGCCCTGGTCATGTCGCATGAAGATGGTCAGCAGCATCGTGCCCTCCGTGCCGGCGGGCTTCTCCCCGGGAGGCCGCGCGTGCCCGGGCAGGGTCAGGGTGAGCGCGAACGTCACGGCGAGCGCGATGGAGACGGGGAAAGGCGAGCGGACCTGGCGCATGGAGGATGGGCTCCTGGGTGGGCGTGGGGCGGCCCCACGGTGCGGCGCTCGCCGCACGGGCATGAGTGTCGCGCATCGGTGAGCCGGGGCGCGGCCTGTCACGCAGGAGGAAGACGGACTGTCGACTCACCATCGCGCCGCGCCGGGCCCAGGCGTCGCCGCGCGACGGGTGGCACAATCCCCGGCGATGAAAGCGCGTGGACCTCATGTGGTGCTCGTCCGGCACGGCGAGACGGCGTGGAGCCAGAGTGGCCAGCACACCGGCCGCACGGACATCCCATTGCTGGAGGGTGGACGAGAGATGGCGGCGCTGCTCGGCGAGCCGCTCCACGCCTGGAAGTTCGCCCAGGTCTGGACCAGCCCGCTCAGCCGCGCGGCGGAGACCTGCGCGCTCGCGGGCTATGGGGATGTCGCCATCCGCCGGGACGACCTGATGGAGTGGGACTACGGCGACCACGAGGGGCGCACCAGCGCGGAGATTCGCGCGGAGCAATCGGACTGGACCATCTGGCGAAGCGGCGCTCCGCATGGAGAGACGGCGGACCAGATTGGCGCGCGGGCCGACCGGGTCATCGCGGACGCACGCGCCGTGGGAGGCGACGTCCTCATCTTCTCGCACGGCCACTTCCTGCGCGTGCTCGCGGCGCGCTGGCTGGGCCTCTCCCCCGCGGAAGGGCGGCTGTTCCTGCTGAGCACCGGCTCCATCAGCGCGCTCGGCCGCGAAGGCGAAGCGGCGCAGCCGGTCCTCGCGTGCTGGAACGACACCACGCACCTGCGGGGTGTCTCCAGTCGGAACCTGTGAGCGGGTGCCACGGGACGGCCCCGGGCACCCGCGAGCACGTCAGAGGCGCCCCTCGAGGAAGTTCTTCACCAGCGTGGGCCCCTCCGGCGTCAGCACGCTCTCCGGATGGAACTGGAAGCCCACCACCGGCCGCGTGCGGTGCCGCAGCGCCATGATGAGGCCGTCCTGGCTCCAGGCGGTGGCCTCCAGCTCGGACGGCAGCGAGGACGCCTCCACCACCAGCGAGTGGTAGCGCGCGGCCTGGAAGCCCTGGCTCGCGCCGGTGAACACGCCGGTACCGCCGTGCTGGATGCGCGCCGCCTTGCCGTGCACCGGCTCGGGCGCGCGAATCACGTTCCCCCCGAAGGCCGCGCCAATGGACTGGTGCCCCAGACACACGCCGAGCACCGGCACGCGGGCCTGGGCGATGGCCGCGACGCTGACGCCCGCCTCGTGGGGCGTGCAGGGCCCCGGGGAAATCACCAGGTGCGACGCCCCCTGCGCGGCGACGCCGGCCGCGTCCAGCGCGTCGTTGCGCACGACCTTCACCTCGGCGCCCAGCGTGTAGAGGAGCTGGACGAGGTTGAAGGTGAACGAGTCGTAGTTGTCGATGACGAGAATCACCGGCCACCTCCCTCGCGCGCCAGCCGGAGCGCGGCGGCCATGGCGCCCGCCTTGGCCTCCGTCTCGTCCGCCTCCTTCGAGGGCACGGAGTCCGCGACGAGCCCCGCGCCCGCGGTCCACATCGTCCGGTCCCCATCCACGAAGAAGGTCCTCAGGGCGATGGCCACGTCCAGCGTGCCGCAGAAGGACAGGTAGCCCACCGCGCCCGAATAGGGGCCGCGCCGCTGCACCTCCAGCTCGTCGATGATCTGCATCGCGCGAATCTTCGGCGCGCCGGACACGGTCCCCGCGGGGAACGTGCTCGCCAGCGCGTCCAACGCGTCGAAGCGCGCGTCCAGCTTCCCTCGCACCTGGGAGACCAGGTGCATCACGTGGCTGTAGCGCTCGATGACCATCAGGTCCTCGACGCGCACCGTGCCCGGGGCGGCCACGCGGCCCACGTCGTTGCGGCCCAGGTCCACCAGCATGATGTGCTCGGCGCGCTCCTTCTCGTCCGCGAGCAGCTCCTTCTCCAGCGCCAGGTCCTGCGCCTCGGAGGCGCCACGCCGCCGCGTCCCCGCGATGGGGCGCACCACCACGTCACCGTCGCGCACCTGCACCAGCAGCTCCGGCGAGGCCCCCACCAGCGCTCGCGCCTCGCCCAGCTCCACCAGGAACAGGTAGGGCGAGGGGTTCACCCGCCGCAGCGCGCGGTAGAGCGACAACGGCGGCGGCGCCCCGCGCGACTCGAAGCGCCGGGCCAGCACCACCTGGAAGATGTCGCCCGCGCGGATGTACTCCTGCGCGCGCGCCACCGCCGCCTCGTAGCCTTCGCGATCCCAACAGGCCACCGGCGCCCCGTCGCCCTTCATCCGCGGCGCGGGCGCGTAGGCCTCCGGCGGAAGCGGCTGCTGGAGCCGGTCGGCCATCGCCTGCGCGCGCGCCTCCGCGTCCTTCAACGCCGCCGCCACGCTGGCGTGCAGGGACGGCCGGGCGATGGCGGTGACCTTCAGCGTCCCCGTGCGCGAGTCGTGGGTGACGAAGTCCTCGCACACCAGCCATTCCGAGTCGGGGAAGGACAGGTCGCGCGGGTGGCGGTCCGGGACGGTGGGCTCCATCCACGAGACGCAGTTGTAACCCATGTACCCCACCAGGCCGCCCAGGAAGGGCGCCTCGCCGGGGAGCCGGGCCACGGCCAGCTCGCGCCACAGCGCGCGGAGCACGTCCAGCGGAGGGCCCTCGCGTCGCTCCTCGCGCGAGCCACGCCACACCGTGGCGCCCCGCGCGTCCAGCCGCACGCGACCCGCCGCGTGCGCGCCCACGTGGCTGTAGCGCCCGAAGCGCTCGCCGCCGTAGCACGACTCGAGGATGAAGCCGCGCGAGCCTCCGCCCAGCTTCAGGTACGCCGACAGCGGGGTGTCGAGGTCCGCCGGCAGCTCCACCGACACCGGCACCGACTCGCCCTGCTCCGCCCGCTGGCGGTACGCCGCCTTCCGCTCCTGTGCATCCATCGTCATCACCGCTCTCCCACTACCGCATCGTCTCCGACCCCGCGACGCCCGAGGGGACCTGCTCCATGTACACCCCCTCCGACAGGATGAAGGGTGTGCGCGTCGTCACCTCGTCCTTCACCCCGCCCTTCTCGTCGTCCTCGTAGGTCGTCTGCGCCACCGTGAGGCCCTTCGTCTTCGGCTGGAAGGAGACCTTGAAGTCCGAATGGCTGGGCGGGTCGGACAGGCCCGCCAGCTCCAGGGCGAGCTGAGCCTTGCCCAGCACGCCCTTCTTCTTCCCCGGCACCGTGTAGCTCACGAACGTGGTGCGGTAATCGCCGCAGGCCTCCGGGCTCGAATCGACCTGCACCAGCGCGATGCCCGCCGTCTTCGCGGAGACGAGCTTCGCCCGCGCGGGTCCGCCCTCCACGGAGAGGTACCCGCCTCCGGCGGGCGTGAGGTCCACGCTGGACACCCTGCGCGGCGGCTTCACGCGGGGCTCCATCACCCGGACGCGAATCTTGAAGTCGCCGCTCATCACCACCGTGGCGACCTCCAGCTCCCCGTCGCCGTCGAAGTCGCTCTCGAAGCGGTAGGGCGTCAGCGTGTTGCCGAAGAGCCAGCCCACATGGCGCTGGTCGTCCCCCGTCGCGGCGGTGCCCTTCGTGTCGATGTACTCCACCGAGTACCAGTGGTTGACGTACTCCCCCACCTTCACCCGCTCCGCGCGCCGTTCGAGCACCCGCACGGCCGCGCCCAGGGGCAGCGTGGTGACGACGGCCGCGTCCGCCGAGGGCGTCTGTCGCAGGTTCGCCTCGTCCACGCCGACGTAGAGGTCCGCCTTGGCGGAGGGCTCCCATTCGCTCAGCTCGTAGGACTCCAACGTCCGCTGGGCCGCGTCCGAGGGCGCGGAATACTGCAGGTGGAGCGGCGGCGACTGGGTGAGCACGAGTGACATCAGCAGCACGGGCGTCATGGAGCCATCCGGGCAGGAGGTGCCGGAGACTTAATCCCGCTCCCTCCTCAGCGTCCAAGGGGGCTCGATATTCCCTGGGCGTTGCTTAAGGAAAGGGTGGTCATGTCCGCGTGGCCATGGACCAGCCCGGGGGGCTCGCGTCCGCGACCCGCGCCGGGCCCCGGGTGGTCACCCCTGGAACCCCTCGTTACCTCTAGGGAATCGTGACCACGCTCGCGCCCTCACAGGTCTCCAGGCCGCTCGTCTCCGTGACGCCGCAGGGGCTCTTCTGCGAGGCCGGCGACTTCCACATCGACCCCTGGCGTCCCGTCCCGCGCGCCGTCATCACCCACGCCCACGGGGACCACGCGCGCGGAGGAAGCCAACGCTACCTGGGCGCCCGGGCGGGCGAGGCCCTGCTGCGCCGCCGGGTGGGGGCGGACGCCCGCATCGACTCGCTGGAGTATGGCGAACGGCGCACGCTGGGGGACGTCACCGTCAGCCTCCACCCCGCGGGCCACGTGCTGGGCAGCGCCCAGGTGCGCCTCGAACACCGAGGCGAGGTCTGGGTCGTCTCCGGGGACTACAAGCGCGCGCCGGACCCGACCTGCGCGCCCTTCGAGCCGGTGCGGTGCCACACGTTCATCACGGAGGCCACGTTCGGGCTGCCCATCTATCGCTGGGAGGACCCGCGCATCGTGGCCGAGGACGTGCTGCGGTGGTGGGACGCCAACCGCGCGCGAGGCCGGGCGGCGGTGCTGTTCTGCTACGCGCTGGGCAAGGCGCAGCGGGTCCTCGCGGAGCTCGCGCGGCTGACGGACCGGACGGTCCTCGTCCACGGCGCGGTGCATGGGCTGGTGGAGCTCTACCGCGACGCGGGCGTGGGGATGCTGCCCACGCAACGGGTGGCGGAGACACGGAAGGGGGCCTCCTTCGCGGGGGCGCTGGTGGTGGCGCCGCCGAGCGCCGGGGGGTCCACCTGGATGCGCCGCTTCGGCGAGGTGGAGACGGGCTTCGCGTCGGGCTGGATGCGCGTGCGCGGCAACCGGCGGCGGCGGGGATTCGACCGGGGCTTCGCGCTGTCGGACCACGCGGACTGGGCGGAGCTGCTGCGCACCGTGGAGGAGACGGGCGCCGAGCGCGTGCTGACGACCCACGGCCAGGCGGAGCCGCTGGCGCGCTATCTGCGCGAGCGCGGCCTGGACGCCTCTCCCCTGGCCACGCCCTTCGAGGGCGAGGCGGAGGACTGACGCGTGCGCCGGTTCGCGGACCTCTACGACACGCTGGACCAGACCACCTCCACCAACGCGAAGGTGGAGGCGCTGACGAACTACTTCCAGCAGGCGCCCCCCGAGGACGCGGCCTGGGCGCTGTACTTCCTGACGGGCCAGAAGCTGAAGCGGCTGCTCCCCACGAAGCTGCTCGTCGGCTGGACCCAGGAGCTGACCGGCATCCCGGACTGGCTCTTCGCCGAGGTCTACGCGTCCGTCGGTGATCTGGCGGAGGTGATCGCGCTGCTGCTCGACAACCTGGAGCGCCCCGCCGCCCCGGACGAGCTCCCCCTGTCGGTCTGGTTGGAGCAACGCCTGCTCCCCCTGCGCGCCATGTCCCCGGCCGAGCAGCGCGAGCAGGTGGTGTCCTGGTGGCGCGCCATGCCCCGCCGCGAGGTCTTCCTCCTCGACAAGATGCTCACCGGAGAGCTGCGCGTGGGCGTCTCGTCCACGCTGGTGGTCCGCGCGCTCGCGAAGGTCGTCGGCGTGCCCGCCCCGGACATGGCGCACCGGCTGATGGGGACCTGGACGCCGTCGCGCGCGTTCTTCGAGCAGCTCGTGTCGAAGGATGTCTCGGACACGGACCGCTCACGGCCCTATCCCTTCTATCTGGCGTCGCCCCTGGAGCAGCCGCCCGAGTCCCTGGGCGCGCTGGACGACTGGCTGGTCGAGTGGAAGTGGGATGGCATCCGGGGGCAGCTCATCCACCGGCACGCGGAGGTGTACCTGTGGAGTCGGGGCGAGGAGCTCGTCACCGACCGCTTCCCCGAAATCACCGAGGCCGCGGCCGCCCTGCCCGAGGGAACGGTGCTCGACGGCGAGGTGCTGGCCTACGCGGAGGGCGCCCCCCTGCCCTTCGCGCGACTCCAGCGCCGCATCGGCCGGCAGAAGCTCACGCCCAAGGTCCTGGCGGAGGCGCCCGTGGCCTTCGTCGCCTACGACCTGCTGGAGCTGGACGGCGAGGACCAGCGCGCGCTGCCCCTGCGCGTCCGCCGCGCGAAGCTGGAGGCCTTGCTGGCGAACCACCCGCGCTTCCCCCTCTCTCCGGCGGTCCGGGCGACGGACTGGGAGCAGCTCGCCCGGACGCGCGACGAGGCCCGCGCGAGGAACGTGGAGGGCTTCATGCTCAAGCGCCTGGAGTCGACATACCAGTCCGGGCGGAAGCGCGGCGACTGGTGGAAGTGGAAGATCGACCCGTACACCGTCGACGCCGTGCTGCTCTATGCGCACCCGGGACACGGGCGGCGCTCCTCGCTCTACACGGACTACACCTTCGCGGTGTGGAATGGAGACGACCTGCTGCCGGTGACGAAGGCGTACTCGGGCCTCACCGACGAGGAGATTGGCCGGCTGGACCGCTGGATTCGCGCTCACACGCGAGAGAAGTTCGGGCCGGTGCGCTCGGTGGAACCCGAGCAGGTCTTCGAGCTGCACTTCGAGGCCATCCAGCCCTCGCCCCGCCACAAGTCGGGGCTCGCGCTGCGCTTCCCTCGCATCGCCCGCTGGCGGACGGACAAGAGGCCTCGCGACGCGGACACCCTCGCCTCGCTCGAGGAGCTGCTCCATGCCCGCACGTAGGCCCCGCTCGCTGCGCGCGCAAATCCAGGCGGCCCGCCGCGCCGCCCAGCCCGCTCCGTCCACCGAGCCGCGACGTCGCGCGCCCCGCCCCCGTCGCCCGCCGGCGCCACCGACCGCCGGCACGCCCATGCAACGGCTGCGCGGCTGGTTCGCGTCGAAGGGCTGGACACCCTTCCCCTTCCAGGAGGAGGCCTGGGCCGCGTACGCGCGCGGCGACAGCGGCCTCATCCATGTCCCCACGGGCGCGGGGAAGACACATGCCGCGTACATCGCGCCGCTGGCGGAGGTCGCGGAGCACGGCCGCAAGGGACTCCAGATTCTGTACGTGACGCCCTTGCGCGCGGTGTCGCGCGACGTGGAGCGCGCGCTCGTCGAGCCCCTGGACCTGCTCGGCGGCGACATCGTCGTGGAGAGCCGGACGGGGGACACCGCCGCGTCGGTGCGACAGCGGCAACGGGAGTCCCTGCCGGAGGTGCTCATCACCACGCCGGAGTCCCTGTCGGTGATGCTGTCGAACGAGCGCGCCCCGGCGCTGTTCTCCTCGCTGCGCGCCGTCATCGTGGACGAGTGGCACGAGCTGCTGGGCACGAAGCGCGGCACCCAGACGGAGCTGGCGCTCGCGCGGCTGCGACGCTTCGCCCCCGGCCTGCGGACGTGGGCCCTGTCCGCCACGCTGGCGAACCTGGAGGAGGCGGCCCGGCACGCGGTGGGCACCGACGCGGCGCCCACGCTCGTCGGGGCGGACCTGGAGCGCCCGGTCGAGGTGGAGACGCTGCTCCCCGAGGAGGTGGACACCTTCCCCTGGGCCGGACACCTGGGCTACTCCATGCTCTCGCGCGTCGCCGCCCGGCTGGACCCGCGTGAGTCGACGCTCGTCTTCACCAACACGCGCGCCCAGGCCGAGCGCTGGTTCGAGGGCCTGCGCTTCGCCCGTCCGGAGTGGGGGCCCCTGCTCGCGCTGCACCATGGCTCCATCGACCGCGACGAACGCGAGCGCGTGGAGCGGGGGCTCAAGGACGGCACGGTGCGCATCGTCGTGTGCACCTCGTCACTGGACCTGGGCGTGGACTTCGGCCCCGTGGAGCGGGTGGTGCAGGTGGGCAGCCCCAAGGGCATCGGCCGCACGCTCCAGCGCGCTGGACGCGGCGCGCACCGCCCGGGCGCCACCAGCCGGCTCCTCTTCGTCCCCACGCACGCGCTGGAGCTGGTGGAGATGGCCGCCGCGAGGGAGGCGCTCGCGCGCCGCGAGGTGGAGCCGCGCACGCCTCCGTCGCGTCCCCTGGACGTGCTCGCCCAGCACCTGGTGACCTGCGCGCTCGGCGGAGGCTTCACCCGCCAGTCCCTGCGCGACGAGGTGCGCACCGCCGCGGCCTACGCGCGCCTCACCGACGCGGAGTTCGACCAGGCGCTCACCCTCGTCACGGAGGGAGGGCCCACGCTGCGCGCCTACCCGGAGTTCCGCCGCGTGGTGGAGCACGAGGGCCGCTTCGTCGTCACCGACGCCCGCGTCGCGCGGCTGCACCGGCTCAACATCGGCACCATCGCGTCCGACGCGGCGGTGGAGCTGCGCTACTGGCGCGGCGGGGCCCGCCTCGGCAGCGTCGAGGAGTCCTATGTCAGCCGGCTGCGTCCCGGCGACACCTTCCTCTTCGCGGGCCGGAAGCTGGAGCTGGCGCGACTCCAGGGCCTGACGGCGTACGTGCGGCCCGCGCGCGCGAAGCCCACGTCCACTCCGCGCTGGACAGGGGGCCGCCTGCCCCTGTCCACCTCCCTGGCCACCGCGATGCGCCGCACGCTGGAGCAGGCCCGACGGGGCGACGTCACCTCGGACGAGCTCGCCGCCGCGTGGCCCGTGATGGAGGCGCAAGCGCGCCTGTCCCGCATCCCCGGCCTGGAGGCCGTGCTGGCCGAGACATGCCAGACGCGCGACGGCCACCACCTCTTCCTGTATCCCTTCGAGGGGCGCGGCGTGCACGAGGGGCTCGCCGCGCTGCTCGCCCTGCGCCTGACGCGACTCCAGAAGGCGACCTTCGCGCTCTCGGTGAATGACTACGGCCTGGAGCTGCTCACCCCCACGCCCTTCCCCTTCGAGGAGGCGCTGCGCCCGACCCTGTTCACCCGCGAGCACCTGGCGGAGGACGTGGACGAGAGCGTCAACGTGGGCGAGCTGGCGAAGCGTCGGTTCCGGGACATCGCCCGGGTGGCGGGCCTGGTGCTGCCGGGGTTGCCGGGAGCCCGCAAGTCCACGCGCCAGGTGCAGGCGAGCGCGTCCCTCCTCCACGACGTCTTCCAGCGCTACGAGCCCCACCACCCCCTGCTCGCCCAGGCCCGGCGGGAGGTCCTGGAGCAGCACTTCGAGGAGGCCCGCCTCGTGCGCGCGCTGGAGCGCCTGGAACAGGGCCCCCTCGAGTTCGTCGACGTGCGCCGGCCCACGCCCCTGGGCTTCCCGCTCGTCGTCGAGCGCATCAGCGCCAGCCTCTCCAACGAATCCCTCCTGGAGCGGGTGGAGCGCATGAAGGAGCGATGGACCCGGGACGACGCCAGGTCCGCGTAGGTGGCGCCGCCGTGGAGCTCCTCCCGGAGCGGGCCCTGTCCTGGCCGGAGGCCGGCCTGGTCGCGGTGGCGGACCTGCACTGGGGCAAGACGGAGAGCTTCCAGCGCCATGGCATCCCCGTGCCCGCCGGAGTCCTGGAGGACGACCTCGCCCGGCTGTCGGCGGTCCTCCTCGCGACCGGCGCCCGGCGCCTGCTCCTGCTGGGCGACCTCGTCCACTCGCGGGAGGGGCTGACACCCCCGCTCGTCCAACGGCTCGCGGCCTGGAGGCGCACCCACGCCGCCGTGGAGATGGTGCTCCTCCGGGGCAATCATGACCGCACCGCGGGCCCTCTCCCCCCGGCCTGGGAGCTGGACGTGCGCGAGGACACCCTGGACCTGGACCCGTTCCGCTTCACCCACCACCCCACCCCCACCCCGGGCCGCTACGTGTGGGCGGGACACCTCCATCCCCAGGTGCGGCTGTCCAGCCGCGGCGAGCGCCTGCGTCTGCCGTGCTTCCATGTCGGGCGCGAGGTCGGGGTCCTCCCGGCCTTCAGCGCCTTCACCGGCGGACTCGACGTGGTCCGCCGGCCTGGCGAGCGCGTCTTCGCCCTCGCCGGCCCTTCCGTCATCGAGGTGTAGGATGAGCGGCTCCAAGCGGCGCAAGATTCTGGGCATCATCGCCACCGACGCCACCTTCGAGCGGACCGACCACCGGGGCCGCGAGGCCTGGGTGGGCAAGTGCCTGCACTGCAACGGCCACCTGCTGGTCGGGCTGGACGGCGAACCCATCAGCCGCGCCACCGTCGAGCACATCCTCCCCCGGACCGCCGGCGGCACCGACACCCCGGAGAACCTCGCCCTGGCCTGCGCGCGCTGCAACCAGGGCAAGGGCTCCCGCCACGACCCCCACTATCCCCGCGACGCCCGGGCTCGGGAGCTGGTGGAGAAGCTGCTGACCCGCCGCCGCGAGCGCTGGCGCGCACCGGAGGGCGAGGAGGACTCCGAGTGAGCCCCACCGCCGACCAGCCGACACTCGCCTCCCGTCTGTCGCGGGGTCGACCCGCCGCGCGCGTCCCGCACCTGTGGTGCGCATGGCGCCGCGAGCGCGGAACGCACGCGGGATGATCCACCGACGGGAGGCGGGCTCAACGTCGCTTCCGTCCGCCAGAAGAGAGATTCATCCGCGCTCGCCCGCGATTTCCCGCCTCCGCGCGAGGAAGTGGTATCCGAGTGCCACAACATCAGAATGGTTGACACTGCGGTGTCGATGGTCGATGGTCCCGCGCCGCGTTGGGTTGGGACAGGAGGAGGGACCCGCCCGCGGCAACATCCATAGAGGTTTCGTTGGACGTGACTGCTTCGCCTTCCGCGCGCATGGAGCCGCCGCCCCCCCGCCCCGCCGGGGCCGGGATCGGTTCGTTGCTCCCCGCATCCGGCCACGTCCGGACCTCTTCCTCCTCTCCTGTCACCGCAGTCGTTGAAGCCCCCTTGCCCATGGTCCTGGTATGAGCGGCCCTCTGTTTCCACGCTGGACGAACACGGTGTCGCGGCTGTCCGCCGCGGCGCTTCTTGCCGTGCCCGCCATCGGTATCGGCGGCCTCATGGCGTACGTGCGTTCGCCGTACGTCACGAACCAGCAGATGCCGGTTGAACAGCCGATCGAATTCGACCACCGCCACCACGCGGGTGACGAGAAGATCGACTGTCAGTACTGCCACTTCACGGTGGACAAGGCGCCCTCGGCGGGCATCCCCTCCACCACGGTGTGCATGTCCTGCCACGCCCAGGTGTGGAACAAGAGCCCGTACCTCACCGAGGTGCGCAAGGCCTTCTTCGCCGACGAGCCCATCCGCTGGGTGCGCGTGCACAACCTGCCGGACTTCGTCTACTTCAACCACGCCATCCACGTGAACAAGGGCGTGGGCTGCGCCACCTGCCACGGCCGCGTCGACCAGATGGCCGCCATCGAGCAGACGGCGTCCCTGACCATGGGGTGGTGCCTGGAGTGCCACCGCAACCCCGAGCCCAACTTGCGGCCGCCGGAGTTCATCACGTCGATGACGTGGACCCCGCCGACCGACAAGGCCGAGGCCGCCGCGCTCGGCAAGAAGCTGAAGATTGAGTACGACGTCCACTCGCGCGAGAGCTGCTCCACATGCCACCGATGAACACGAAGCGCGACACGCCCCCGTCGCAGGACTCCTCCTCCTTCGCGCTCCCGGTCGTCTCGGACCGACCCGCCGCGGCGCCTGACGCCGTGGGCGAGGCCCTGGAGCACGCCGCCGCGAACGCCAACTCCTCCGAGCACGGCTACGGCCAGTCCTACTGGCGCAGCCTCGAGGAGAAGCTGGGGTCCTCCGAGTACATGGAGGAGACCCGCCCCGAGTTCCCCGTGGGCGCGGACCTGCCCCCCACCGGCTTCGTGCGCCGCGAGTTCATGCAGCTGCTCGGCGCGTCGCTGGCCCTGGCCGGCGCCACCGCGTGCAGCACCCGCCCGGAGAACGAGCGGCTCGTCGCGTACACCAAGACGCCGCCGGAGGTCGCCCCGGGCAACCCCCTGCACTACGCGTCCGCGATGACGCTGTCGGGCCACACCTCCGGCCTGCTCGTCACCGCCCGCGAGGGTCGCCCCGTGAAGATCGAGGGCAACCCCGAGCACCCCATCAACCAGGGCGCCGCCTCCACCTTCGAGCAGGCGTGGCTGCTGTCGCTCTACGACCCGAACCGCGCGCGCGTGCTGCGCCAGGGCAAGCTGCCCCGCTCCGTGCGCACGCTGAACGAGTCGCTGACGTCGCTGTCCAGCAAGGCCGCGACGGACAACGGCGGCTCGCGCGTCCGGTTCCTCACGGACGCGGTCGGCTCGCCGCTCACCGGCGACCTGCGCACCCGCATCCTCAAGAAGCTGCCCAACGCGCGCTTCTACGGCACGTCCTCCGGCCAGGACACCCAGTCGGAGACGCTGCGCGCGCTGTTCGGCGGCCAGGCCGTCTCCGCGCTGTACGACTTCACCCAGGCGGACATCGTCCTGTCGCTGGACGCGGACTTCCTGGAGAGCTGCCCGGGCAACCTGCTGCACATCCGCCAGTTCGCGGACCGCCGCGACCCGCGCAAGGGCAAGCTCAACCGCCTCTACATGGCGGAGGCCCGCTTCTCCGTGACGGGCGGCATGGCGGACCACCGCCTGCGCATGAAGTCGGCGGACGTGCTCGGCCTGGCCGTCGCGGTGGCGCAGGCCATCGGCGGTTCGGCGGGCTCGCTGGCGGGCGCCGCGGCCGGCAAGTCGCAGCTGGACGCCAAGCACGCCAACTGGGTGCAGGCGGTCGTCTCCGACCTGCGCGCCGCGGGCGCTGGCAAGTCGCTGGTCATCGCGGGTGAGCGTCAGCCCCCGGCGGTCCACGCGCTGGCCCACGCCATCAACGCGGAGCTGGGCAACGCCAACAAGACGGTGCGCTACGTCCAGTCCCCCATCGCCGAGGCCACGGGCATCGCCCAGGCGCGCGCGCTGGTGGAGGAGATCGAGGCGGGCCGCGTCGACACCCTGGTCATCACCGCCTACAACCCGGTCTACACGCTGCCGGACGACGTGGGCCTGGCCAAGGTGCTGAGCAAGGACCACCCCAACCGCGCCAAGCTCAACGTCATCTACACGGGCCTCTACGAGGACGAGACCAGCGCGCACGCCGACTGGTTCGTCCCCGCGGCGCACCCGCTGGAGACGTGGGGCGACGGCCGCTCGGTGGACGGCACGGTCTCCATCGCCCAGCCGCTCATCCAGCCGCTGTTCAGTGGCGTGCCGGAGTCGGAGCTGCTCGCGCTGTTCCTGGACGAGCCCCTCAAGCCCGCATACGAGCTCTTGCGCACCTACTGGCGCGGCCAGTCCGCCAACGCGGCGGACTTCGAGGCCCGCTGGGAGTCGTGGGTCGCCCAGGGCTTCATCGAGAACACGGCCTCCCCGGCCATCACCGCCGCCCCGGACTTCGGCGCCGCCACCGCCCTGGTGTCCGGCTACACGCCGCCGGCCGCCGGTGAGCTCGAGCTCAACTTCGTCCTGGACTACAAGGTCTACGACGGCCGCTTCGCCAACAACTCCTGGCTGCAGGAGCTGCCCGAGCCCATCACCAAGATGGTCTGGGACAACGCCGCGCTGCTGGGCCCGGACACGGCCAAGAAGCTCAACCTGTCGCCCGGCGACATGGCGGAGCTGTCCTACGGCGGCCAGAAGCTGACCGTCCCGGTGTGGATCGTCCCCGGCCACGCGGACGACACCGTCACCATCGCGCTGGGCTACGGCCGCACCGGCCTGCACGAGCAGGTCGCCAAGGGCGTGGGCTTCGACGTCAAGCCGCTGCGCAGCATGAAGGCGCCCTGGTTCGACGGCGGCGCCACGCTCACCAAGGTGCGCGGCAGCTACAAGTTCAGCCTGACCCAGACGCACTGGCGCATGGAGAACCGCCCCATCGCGCTGGACATGCCCATCAGCGAGCTGGAGCACCCCTCCGAGCACACGGAGTTCATCCTCCACCGCGTCAAGGGCGAGCTGAAGCCCACCATCCAGGACAACCTGGTGGCCAACGAGGACACGCCCTTCTTCGACTACTCGAAGGGCTACAAGTGGGGCATGGCCATCGACCTGTCGCGCTGCACGGGCTGCAGCGCGTGCGTGGTGGCCTGCCAGGCGGAGAACAACATCCCCGTCGTGGGCAAGGCGCAGGTGGCCGTCAGCCGCGAGATGAACTGGCTGCGCATCGACCGGTACTTCGAGGGTCCGGAGAGCGACCCGAAGATGGTCATGCAGCCGGTCATGTGCGTGCACTGCGAGAAGGCCCCCTGCGAGTACGTGTGCCCGGTGAACGCCACCGTGCACTCGGACGAGGGCCTGAACGACATGGTGTACAACCGCTGCGTCGGCACGCGGTACTGCTCCAACAACTGCCCCTACAAGGTCCGCCGCTTCAACTACCTGCACTACACCGCGGGCAAGACGGCCACCGAGAAGATGCTGATGAACCCGGACGTCACGGTGCGCAACCGCGGCGTCATGGAGAAGTGCACGTACTGCGTGCAGCGCATCGAGCGCGCCCGCATCGACGCGCGCGTCCACAAGCACGTCATCAAGGAAGCGGACCTCAAGACGGCGTGCCAGCAGACCTGCGCGGCGCAGGCCATCGTCTTCGGGTCGCTCAACGACAAGCAGCAGCTGGTCACGCAGCTGCATGAGGACGTCCGCGCCTACAAGCTGCTCCACGAGCTGGGCACCCGTCCGCGCACTTCGCACCTCATCCGCGTGCGCAACCCCAATACCGCCCTCGAGCCGGCGAAGCACGCCGAGTCGAAGGAAGGGAGCCACTAGTCATGGCCGAGACCGCAGCCACCGCCCCGCTCGACCCCCTCGAGCCGCGGGCCCTCGTCGCGCCGCACCACGACGACAAGTCCCTCAACGAGACGCTGCTGGACCATGTCTGGCGCAAGCCCGGCAAGGGCTGGTTCATGCTCCTGGGCCTGACCATCAGCGCCCTGGGCCTGCTCGTCATCGGTGTCACCTACACGCTGGCCCGCGGTATCGGCGTGTGGGGCAACAACCAGCCGGTGGGCTGGGCGTTCGACATCATCAACTTCGTCTGGTGGGTGGGTATCGGCCACGCCGGTACGCTCATCTCCGCCATCCTCCTGCTGTTCCAGCAGAAGTGGCGCACGAGCATCAACCGCTTCGCGGAGGCCATGACGCTGTTCGCGGTCATGTGCGCGGGTCTGTTCCCGCTGCTGCACACCGGCCGCCCCTGGTTCGCCTTCTGGCTGTTCCCGTACCCCAGCACCCTGGGCGCGTGGCCGCAGTTCCGCTCGCCGCTGGTGTGGGACGTGTTCGCCATCTCCACGTACCTCACGGTGTCCGCGCTGTTCTGGTTCGTGGGCCTCATCCCGGACCTGGCGGCCCTGCGTGACTCGTCCAAGACGAAGCTGCAGCGCACCATCTACGGCCTGTTCGCGCTCGGCTGGCGCGGCTCCGGTCGCCACTGGCACAACTACAAGATCGCGTACCTGCTGCTGGCCGGCCTCTCCACGCCGCTGGTGGTCTCGGTGCACACCATCGTGTCGTTCGACTTCGCCGTGTCCCTGCTGCCCGGCTGGCACGCGACCATCTTCCCGCCCTACTTCGTGGCCGGCGCCGTGTTCAGCGGCTTCGCGATGGTCATCACGCTCATCGTCCCGGCGCGCAAGTACCTGGGCCTGCGGGACGTCATCACCGACCGCCACCTGGAGAACATGAACAAGGTCATCCTCGCGACGGGCCTCATCGTGTCCTACGGGTACATGATGGAGCACTTCGTCGCCTGGTACTCGCAGAACCAGTACGAGTTCTGGACCTTCTACGTGAACCGCGCCACGGGCCCCTACGCCGGCGTGTACTGGCTGATGATCGCCTGCAACGTCATCACGCCGAACATCTTCTGGTTCAAGAAGTGCCGCACGAGCATCCCCATCATGTGGGTGGCCTCCATCGCCGTGAACATCGGCATGTGGTGCGAGCGCTTCATCATCATCGTCACGTCGCTGAGCCAGGACTTCCTGCCGTCCTCCTGGGGCATCTACACCCCCACCTGGGTGGACTGGTGCATCTACGTCGGCACGCTGGGCCTGTTCGGCACCCTGTTCCTCCTGTTCCTGAAGTTCGTGCCCGCGGTGGCGGTCAGCGAGGTGAAGGAGCTGCAGCTCGAGCTCAAGCACGCCGCCCACCACAACACCCACGGAGCGCACTAGAGTCATGGAAGCCACTGTCCTCGATTCCTGGGTGCTGGCCGAGTTCGAGACGCCAGACATCCTCGTGGATGCCACCCGCCAGATGCGGGAGAAGGGCTTCCAGGGGATGGACACCTACTCGCCCTACCCGCTGCACGGCGGCTCGGAGGCCCTGGGCCTCCCCCCCTCGAAGGTGCCCTTCATCGCCCTGTGCGGCGGCCTGACGGGCATGACGACGGCGCTCGCCATGCAGACGTGGATGAACACCTACGACTACCCGCTCAACATCGGCGGTCGTCCGCTGCTGTCGCTGCCGGCGTGGGTGCCCATCACCTTCGAGCTGAGCGTGCTGTTCGCCGCGTTCGGCATCTTCTTCGGTCTTCTGGGGCTGAGCCGGCTGCCGCAGCCGTACCACCCCGTCTTCGAGTCCGAGGCCTTCCGCACCGCGTCCACGCACGGCTACTGGCTGAGCGTGCCGCACGCGACGGGCCAGGACGCCACGGCCGTCATCGACCAGCTCAAGGCCCTGGGTGCCACCCAGGTGACCGTCGTCACGGGAGAGAAGGAATGAGGTGGCTCATCCCCGCCGCCGGCCTCGTCGCGCTGTCGTCCGGCTGCGACGTCCCCTCGGAGTTCCTCCAGCGCATGGAGGTCCAGGCCAAGTACGAGTACTACGAGGAGTCCGACTTCTGGGCGGACGGCCGCGCCATGCGCACGCCCCCCACCGGGACGATTCCGCGTGAGCGCTTCTCCAAGCTCCCGGAGCTCAAGGACCCCGTCGCGCGCCAGGTGGCCCTCACCGGCCGCGCCAACGGCCAGCCCACGCCCCACATCCCCGTGACGGTGGACCGCGAGCTGCTGACCCTGGGTCAGAAGAAGTACAACATCGTCTGCTCGCAGTGTCACGGCGTGCTCGGCGACGGCAACAGCGTGGTGGCGGAGAACATGGCGCTGCGCCTGCCGCCGTCACTGCTGGAGCTGGAGAGCAAGCCCGCGGGCCACTTCTACACGGCCATCAACGAGGGCTACGGCGTCATGCCGTCCTTCTCCGGTGAGCTCGACGTGCGCGAGCGCTGGGCCGTGGTCGCCTATGTGCGGACCCTTCAGGAGGCCCGCAACACCCGTACGGCCGGGCAGCCCGTGCCGCAGGAGAACCGATGACCCCCGCAGCCGAAGCCTCCGCTCCCCTCGAGCGCTACACCGGCACGCCGAAGCTGATGGTGCCGGCGTACGGCCTGGGCGCCCTGGGCCTTCTGGCCACCCTGGCCGGCTTCTTCGCCACCGGCTCCAAGGGCGAGGCCGCCCACAGCTACCTGCTCGCCTTCTGCTACTGGGTGGGCATCAGCGTGGCCTTCACCATCATGGTGGCCATCTTCCACACGGCCAAGGCCAAGTGGCTCATCGTCCTGCGCCGCACGATGGAGACGGGCTCCTCCGCGATTCCCGTCTTCATCCTGCTGTTCATCCCCATCATCCTGATGGCGGGCTACCTGTACCCCTGGTGGCCGGGCTCGCCCCTGCTGGCGAACATCCACGGCATCGAGCTGGAGCACCTGGCGCACAAGCAGCACGGCTACCTCAACGTGACGTTCGCCACGGTCCGCCATGTCATCTACTTCGCGGTGTGGTGCTTCGCCGCGTGGAAGCTGCGCAAGCTGAGCACGCAGCAGGACACCACGGGTGAGCTGGGCCTGACGGTGCGCCTGCGCCGCTTCTCCCCTGGCATCCTGCCCTTCCTGGCGCTGACCATCACCTTCGCCTCGTTCGACTGGCTGATGAGCCTCACGCCGCTGTGGCAGTCCACCATCTTCGGCGTCTACTACTTCGCCGGCAGCTTCCTGGCCGCCTTCTGCGTCCTCACGCTGGCCACGGCCAAGGCGCGCGGCAAGGACCTGTACGGCAACGTCGTGACGGAGGCCCACTTCCACAACCTGGGCAAGCTGATGCTGGCCTTCACGGCGTTCTGGGCCTACATCGCGTTCTCCCAGTTCCTGCTCGTGTGGATCGCCAACATCCCGGAGGAGGCGCCCTGGTACGGCGTGCGCATCTTCGGCGCCTGGAAGCCCGTCTCCCTGGTCCTGTTCTTCGGCCACTTCGTGCTGCCGTTCTTCGTCCTGCTGTCGCGCAAGCTGAAGCTGCAGCCGGCGAAGCTGTCGGTGGTGGCCATCTACCTGCTCGCCATCCACGCGGTGGACCTGTACTGGCTCATCTGGCCGGCGCTGACCGGCAACGCGGGCCCGACGTTCCACTGGACGCTCATCACCGCGTTCCTGGGCGTGGGCGGCATCGCGGTGGGCTTCGCCCTGAGCCGCGCGCGCAACAACTACACGATGCCGGTGAAGGACCCCTACATCGCGGAGTCTCTGAGGTACGTGCAGCCATGAAGAAGACCCAGTCGGAGCTCGAGTCGCGCGTCATCGTGGGCGCGCATGGTGTGGCGGCGGAAGAAGACCACATCGTCATGAGCAAGGTGCTGGCCATCGGCTTCGGCTCGCTCGCCATCTTCGCCGTGGGAATCGTCTGGGCCTACAGCATCCAGGTGCGGACCATGCACGAGGCCCAGCCGGACGGGCCGCCTCCGCGTCCCGCGGCCATGGGGCAGTACGAGGTCGGCATCGTCAACCAGCGCCTGTTCGAGCAGGACTGGCACGCCGAGGAGAAGATTGGCGGCCAGCAGCAGACGCTGGGTGCGGGTTGGGGTGACCAGCCGGGTGTGAAGGCGCACCCGACGCTGGACCAGGCCATGGAGTCCGTCATCGCCAAGTCCAAGGCGCAGGCGCCCCAGACTCCTGCTTCTGCCCCCCAGCAGGCGCCGGAACCCACCCCGGCGCCGCAGCAGTAGCTTTGGCGCGAAGTCTCGCGTAAGAGCCGCCTGCCATGATGTCCCCTTTCTCCCACACCTCCCCGCACGCACGCCGTACGGGGATGCTCGTCGCGGCGGCGCTGGTCCTGGCCGTCGCGGTGCCGGCCTCGGCGCTGCCGGGTGGCGGCAAGACGCCGCGCTCCATCGTCGAGGCGCAGCAGGACACGCCGCCCCAGCTCAAGGGCGTGGACGTGGAGGAGCACCTGGGGGACATCGTCCCCTCGGAGGCGGTCTTCACGGACGCGCACGGTGAGCAGGTGAAGCTGGGCTCGGTGCTGTCCAAGACGCGCCCCACCCTGCTGACGCTCGTGTATTACAACTGCCCCATGCTCTGTAACCTGGTGCTCAACGCCCAGGTGAAGTCGATGCGCGAGCTGGGCCTGGAGCTGGGCAAGGACTACGAGGCCCTGACCATCAGCGTGGACCCCGAGGACACCCCGGCGATGAGCAACGAGCGCCGGCGCAAGCACCTCCAGTCCATGGGCAAGCCGGAGAGCGCGCCCTGGCACTTCCTCACCGGGACGGAGGCGGAGATCCGCCGCGTCGCGGACGCGGTGGGGTTCAAGTACACCTACGACGCGAGCACCCGGCAGTACGCCCACCCCGCGGTGGTGATGGTGCTCACGCCCGAGGGGAGCATCTCCCGGTACCTCTACGGGACGGACTTCCCCGCCAAGGACATGAAGCTGGCGTTGCTGGAGGCGGCCGGTGGCCGCGTGGGCACCAGCTTCGACCGCGTCGTGATGTCCTGCTTCAAGTATGACACCGCCACCCGGCGGTATGGCTTCTACATCTTCGGGTTCATCCGCCTGGGCGCACTGGCCGTCTTCTTCGCCCTGGCGACGATGCTGATCTACTTCTGGAGGCGCGAGCTGAAGAAAGGCGCGGCGGCATGAGCGAGTTCCTCAACAACCTTCTGTTCCTCCCGGAGAGCGCGTCCACGTTCGCGGAACGGGTCGACTTCCTGCACCACTTCGTCGTGGGTACGACGATGGTCATGTCGACCGCCGTCGGCCTCGCGGCGCTGTTCATGTTCTTCCGGTACCGCCGGCGGGTGCCGGCGCAGACGACGGAGTACGTCGTCCCCACGCTGGCGACGGAGTTCATCTTCGTCTCCGTGCCGCTGGTGTTCTTCCTGGCCTGGTTCGGCATCGGCTTCCGGGACTTCACCTGGGTCACCACGCCGCCCAAGGACGCGATGGACGTCTACGTCATGGGCAAGCAGTGGATGTGGAAGTTCTCCTACCCGGAGGGCCCCAACGGCGTGAACGTGCTGCACGTGCCGGCCAACCGCCCGGTGCGCCTGCTCATCACCTCGCGTGACGTGCTGCACTCGTTCTACGTCCCGTCCTTCCGCATCAAGATGGACGCGCTGCCGGGTCGCTATACGCAGATCTGGTTCGAGGCGACCAAGCCCGGCACGTACCAGGTGCTCTGCACCGAGTACTGCGGCCTGTCGCACTCGAAGATGCTCGCCGAGGTCGTCGTGCTCCCGGAAGAGGAGTACGACAACTGGATCAAGGACCAGCGCCGCGGCCGCCTGCAGGACCGCCAGGACGCGCTGGCGGACACCTCGCTGGTGCCGCCGGTGGCGCGCATGGTGGAGCAGGGCCAGGTGCTGGCCGGCACCCAGGGCTGCCTCAAGTGCCACTCGGTGGACGGCTCGCAGCACATCGGCCCCACCTTCCTGGGCATGTACGACCGCATGGAGAAGCTGGACGACGGCCAGAGCATCCGCGTGGACGAGGCCTACATCACCCAGTCGATGATGGACCCGGGCGCCCACCTCGTGTCGGGCTACCAGAACGTGATGCCGACCTACCAGGGCAAGCTGCAGGGCCCGGAGACGGCCGCCATCGTCGAGTACATCAAGTCGCTTCGCACTCCGAACGTCCGCGAGGGCGCCTCCGAGGGACCCGCCTATGACCCCATCCAGTAGCATCGACACGGCGGGGGCCGCCCCGCACGACGAGCACCACGACCACCACCCGAGCTATCTGGTGGATGGCACCACCATCAAGTCGTGGATCTTGACGGTGGACCACAAGCGCATCGGCCTGATGTTCTTGTTCTTCGTCCTGCTCTTCTTCTTGGTGGGCGGCATCTTCGCGCTGCTCATCCGGCTGGAGCTGCTGACGCCGGGCCCGACCATCATGGACGCGATGACGTACAACCGTACGTTCACGCTCCATGGCCTGGTGATGATCTTCCTGTTCATGATTCCGGCGATTCCGGCCGTCTTCGGCAACTTCATGTTGCCGCTGATGCTGGGCGCCAAGGACGTGGCCTTCCCCCGGCTGAACCTCGCCTCGCTCTACATCTACCTGACGGGCGCGGTGTTCATGCTGTGGGGCATGCTCAACGGCGGCCTGGACACCGGCTGGACATTCTACACGCCGTACAGCACGCACACGACGACCACGGTGGCGCCGGTGATGTTCGGCGCGTTCATCATCGGGTTCAGCTCCATCGCCACGGGCATCAACTTCATCGTCACGTGCCACACGATGCGCGCCCCCGGCATCACCTGGTTCAAGATGCCCCTGTTCGTGTGGGCCATCTACGCGACCAGCTGCATCCAGGTGCTCGCCACGCCGGTCATCGGTCTGCTCACCGTGCTGGTCGCGGTGGAGAACCTGTTCAGCTTCGGCATGTTCGACCCGGCGCGCGGCGGCGACCCGGTGCTCTTCCAGCACCTGTTCTGGTTCTACAGCCACCCGGCCGTGTACATCATGGTGCTGCCCGCCTTCGGCGTGATGAGCGAGATCGTCAGCACGTACAGCCGCAAGAACATCTTCGGCTACCGCGCGGTGGCGTACTCCAGCCTCGGCATCGCCTTCGTCGGCTTCTTCGCCTGGGGCCACCACATGTTCGTGTCCGGTCAGTCGACCTTCGACGCGGGCGTGTTCGGCGTGCTCACCATGCTGGTGGGCGTGTTCACCGCCATCAAGGTCTTCAACTGGGTGGGCACCGTCTACAAGGGCGCCGTCGACTTCAAGACGCCGTTCGCCTACTTCTGCGGCTTCCTGTTCTTCACCGTGTTCGGTGGCATGACGGGCATCGCGCTGGGCACGGTGTCGCTGGACGTGGCGTGGCACGACACCTACTTCGTGGTGGCGCACTTCCACTTCATCATGGTGGGCGCGACCATCATGGCGTTCCTGGCCGCCCTGCACTACTGGTTCCCCAAGATGTTCGGGCGCACCTACCACGAGGGTTGGGGTCTGGTGTCCGCGGCCCTCATCATCCTGGGCTTCAACGCCACGTTCATCCCCCAGTTCCTCCTGGGCAACAACGGCATGCCGCGCCGGTACTATGACTACCCGGAGCGGTTCCAGGCGCTGAACGTCGCCTCCACCGCCGGCGCGACGCTCCTGGCGTTCGGCTTCATCATCATCGCCATGTACCTGACGTACTCGCTGGTGTACGGCAAGGTCGCTGGGAAGAACCCCTGGCGCAGCAAGGGCTACGAGTGGCTGAGCGAGTCTCCTCCGCCCACCCACAACTTCGTGGGCCCGCAGCCGACGTTCCCCGAGGAGCCCCACTTCTACGTCGACCCGAAGAAGGCCGAGGTCCCCGATGCAGTCTAGCGCTCACACCGCCGACGGCGCGGCGAACCTGCCGCGCCTGGCCGGCCATTTCGCCTCGCTCGAGGTGCAGAACCACGCCGCCCGCCTGGGCATGTGGCTGTTCCTCGCCACCGAAATCCTGCTCTTCGCGGGCCTGTTCGTCTGCTACGGCTGCTACCGCTTCCTCTATCCGGAGGCGTGGGCGGCGGGCAGCCGCAGCCTGGACCTGACGATGGGCACGGTGAACACCGTCGTCCTCATCACGTCCTCGCTGACCGCGGCGCTCGCGGTGCACTACGCGAAGGCGGGCGAGAACAAGAAGGTGGGCGTGATGTTCGTGCTCACCCTCCTGATGGCGGTGGGCTTCCTCGTCATCAAGTACTTCGAGTACGCGCACAAGTTCCACATCGGGACCCTGCCCGGCCGGTACTACCACTACGAGGGCATCCAGGTTACGGGCATCCCGCTGTACTTCACGGTCTACTTCTGCTCGACGGCGCTCCACGCGTTCCACGTCATCATCGGCATGGCGGTCCTGTCCGTGGCGATGGTGCGTGCGTTCCGCAAGAAGGACTTCGGCCCCAACAACTACACCATGGTCGAGCTGGGCAGCATGTACTGGCACCTCGTCGACCTGGTGTGGATCTTCCTTTTCCCGATGCTGTACCTGGTCTGAGGGCGACACCACCATGGCCATCGCCAACGAATCCCATCAGGAAGAGCAGAACATGGAAGCGCACCACGGCGCGGGCCGCTACTGGCTCATCTGGGGTGTGCTGCTCGTGCTGACCATCGTCACCGTCGTCACGGGCCGCATGCACCTGCCGAGCTTCGGCCTGCTGCTGGCGCTCGTCATCGCCACGGTGAAGGGCACGCTGGTGACGCTGTACTTCATGCACCTGGCGGAGCACCGGGGCGCCAACCGACTGGTGTTCGGCGTCTCCATCCTCTTCGTGGTGCTGATGCTCGTCATCCCCATGGCGGACCTGGGCACGCGCTTCCGCGCCGCCAACCCGCCGGGTTCGCAGTACAGCGACCTGCAGCCGGCCGACATCGGCACCGGCACGCAGCGCGGGCGCTTCGGAGGCGGCCTCAAGCCGCACGAGGCGAAGGGCACGCCGGAGACTCCGGCCCCGCACCACTGATTCGGAGGAGGGCCTCTGAGCCCTCCCCCCTGCTTCATCCGCGCGGCGCCAGGGAGCCTCCCCGGCGCCGCGTCGCTTTTGCGGGCTACAGCGCGACCTCGAGGTTGAACGCCAGCGCGGTGTCCGTGGGCACCTTGCCCTCGGGCGGGACGCTGTCGTACTTCACCAGGAAGCTGATGCCCAGCGACAGGGCCTCCGTCAGCTTCACCGCGAGCTGCGTCTGGCTGTTCACCAGCACGCGCGAGTCACTGATGACGCTCAGGAGCACCTCCGCGTCCTCCTTGAAGAGCACGTCCTTGGTGACGCCGTAGCGGAAGGCCACGCCGAAGCGAGGGCCCCCCAGGTCCACGTCGGGCAGGTTCAGCCGCGAGGGGAAGTACTGGAAGCGCGTCTCGCGCGCGTAGCGGAAGGCGGCGTCGGTGCGCAGGTAGGACTCGCGCTCGTCCTTCTTCTTCTCGTCCCACCACAGCACGCCCAGACCGCCCTCACCGCTGGTCCGCGACTCCACGCTCTTCACGTGGTCCGTCTCCGCGCCGGCCAGCAGGTAGCCGCTGAGCATCTTCGTGAAGCGCCTGTCACCGCGCAGCTCCAGGCCCGCGTTGAGGGCCACCAGCTGCGACTCCTGCTCCTCGCCCTCCACCTCTGGCGGACGGCTGCGGCCATAGTTGCCGTAGGCCTTCACGGAGTAGATCCAATGCTCCGTCGTGCGCTGGGCGCTGGCCAGGCCGCTGAAGGTGAGCGTGGAGGCGTTACCCGTCAGCGAGATGAAGCCCAGGCCGATGGTGACGTCCCACTCGCCTGACTTCTTCGCGGGCGCGGGCGCGGCGGCCTCGGGCGCGCCGGCCTCGGGCGCGGTCCCGGCCGCGACGTTGGCGGCGCGCTCGGCGGCCTCTGCGGCCCGGGCGCTGGCCTCCGCGGCGCGTTCGGCGGCGGCGGCGGCGCGCTCGGCGGCGGCGGCGGCGCGCTCCTCGGCGGACGCCGGGGTGGTGGCCGCGGGCGCGGGCGCGTCCTGGGGAGACGGGGTGGGCGCAGGCGTCTGGGCCTGCAGACTGGTTGCAATCAAGAGCGCGGCGGAAAGCATCGAATCTCCAAGGCTGCGGCGTCGGCGGACATGGTCCCGTGTCGAAGGGCCTCGAGCCCCCCTGGGGCCAACGCGGCCTCCTTCCTGCTCCAAACACGTCGCGTGCGGCAATGGTTGATTGGTGGACTGTGCTTAATTCCCGGGAGGGGCAAGGAGCACCCAGGAGGCCCGCACCATGAGAATTCCGCGTCTGGCGCTGCTGTGTGCCGCGCTGTTGCCGTCGCTGGCGTGGGCCCAGCGGGTCGACGTGCCGGTGGACGTGGGCGTGGGGCCGGCGGCCTTCCTCTTCTTCGGCCCCGTGTTCGAGGACCAGCCCCTGCACACCGGGCTGAAGCTCTCCGTCGAGGCGGTGCTGGACAAGGAGTGGTTGCGCAAGAACGCGCGCGCCATCCCCACGCGCTACCGGAAGTACGCGCGCTCGTTGGACGAGGTGCGCATCTCCCCCTCCCTCCTCATCCCCGACGCGCTCATCCTCTCCCCCAAGCTGCGCGACACCGGCATGTACGGCGCCACGTGGAAGCCGCTCGCGCTGACGCTGCCCCTGTCCTCGGGCGACGCGCGGCTCGCCGTGGGCACGGGGCTGCTGCTGACGTACGCCTACCTGCACTCGGACACGCTGCCCGCCACGCACCTGCTGCGGCCGGGCGCGGAGCTGGGACTGGAGCTGGAGGTCGCCCTCTCCAGGACGGTCCTGGTGAGCCTGGGCTGGGAGTCCGCGCTCTACATCCCCCAGGAGCTGGGCGGGCTGGGCCTGCCGGACCGGCTGCGCGACGGCATCTTCCACGTCGGGCAGGCGTACCTGCAGTTGCACGTGCGCTTCCCCTACACCACGCGGCTGTGAGCCCCCGTCGACGCGCCGCGCGGTTGTCGACCGCGGAGGGCGATGGGATACCTGGGTGCACATGGAACTGGTTCTCGCCACCGACGCACAGAAGGCCGAACGGGATCGCGTCACCCACGCCGCCTGGGGCTCGCCGCTCACCGTGGAGCAATTCCAGCAACGCGAAGCGAGGCTGCGCGCCCATCCCTGGTGCCGCGAGGGCATGCGCACCTGGCTGCTCATGGACGGCGGACGGGTGCTGGCCTCGTGCGAGACGCTGGCGATGGACAGCTACCTGCGCGGGCCGGACGGCGCGCACGTGAAGGGCACCAGCGAGGGCATCGCCAGCGTCTTCACGGAGGAGGCGCTGCGAGGCCACGGGTACGCCACGCGGCTGATGGACCTGGTGGCCGCGCGAATGGAGGCCGAATCTCCAGCCCCCCACTCCCTCCTCCTCTTCTCCGACGTGGGCGCGCCGCTGTACCGGCGCTCGGGCTACCACGAGGCCCCGGCGTGGGACTGGCGCCTGCCGGCCGCGGGAGGCCTGTCCACGCACGCCGTGGACGCGCTGCTGTGCGACGGGGACGTCCCCCTCATGCTCGAGCAGATGCGGCGGCCGGACGTGCCCTTCTTCCTCTGGCCGAGCGCCGCGCAGGTGGACTGGCACCTGGAGCGCGAACGCGCCTACGCCCAGTTGCTGAACCGGCCCCGGCCGGAGGCCTGCGGCGCGGTGGTGGGGAGCTCCTGCGTGCTGTGGGCGATGATGGCGCGCTACGACGAGCTGGTGGTGCTGCTGATGGACGCCGGGTCGCTCGAGGACGCCGTCGCGTTGCTGGAGGCGGCGCGCGGGGTGGCGCACCGGGCGGGGCTGTCGAAGGTGGTCATCTGGGAGGAGCCCGGCACGCTGCCCTGGGTGGCGCGCGTGAGCGGGGCCGTGCGGGTGGCTCGGGACGGAGCGCTGCCCATGCTGCGGCCCCTGCGCCCGGGCCTGCCGCCGGCCACCCGGGTTGACTTCCCACGGGCACTCTGGGTTTGACGACGGGAGCGAGGACGGGCCATGACCAAGCGCACGCGCATCATCGAAGGCACCTGGAACTGCACGTCGTGCGACACGCGAGACATCCTCGCCCGTCACAAGCGCTGCCCCACCTGCAACAACCCTCGGGAGCTGACCGGCCAGGAGTCGGAGTTCGACTTCGGCGACGTCGACGCGGAGAGCGGCAGGTCGCTGCGCGAGGGCGTGACGGACGAGAAGGTGCTGGAGATCGCCGCCGCGGGCGAGGACTGGTTCTGCGCGTACTGCGGCGCGGCCAACCGGGGAGACACGCCCAAGTGCAAGCACTGCGGAGGCGAGCGCACCCCGGACGCGAAGAAGGCGACGCTCCAGGACCTGGAGCGGGACGAGGCGCGGCTCCCGCCAGAAGTGCCCGTGAAGCCGCCCCCTCCGAAGCGCCGGCTGGCGACGGCCGTGGTGGTCGCCGTCTTCTTCGGCATCATCGCGTTCGCCGTCTGGGCCACCCGCACGCGGGAGCTCGAGGGCGAGGTGACGGGGACGTCCTGGGAGCGCGCCGTGGTGCAGGAGCGCTTCGCGCCGGTGACGAAGACGGGCTGGGAGGATGAGCTCCGCGTCGTCAACACGCGCATGCCCGTCAACGGCGGCGGAGAGGTCGCTGGGGTGGGCAACGTCCGCGACTGCGTGTCGCGGCAGCGCGGCACGCGCAAGGTGGCGGACGGCACGGAGCGGGTGTGCCGGACGAAGTCGCGGCGGGTGGCCTGCGGCACCGAGGAGAAGTGCCGTCGCAGGGACCGGGGCAACGGCTTCGCGGAGGAGACCTGCGAGAGCGTGACGAAGTACTGCAGCGAGAGCTACGAGGACTGCCAGAACGAGACGCGCTACCGCAACGAGCCGGTCTACGCGCGGCAGTGCTCGTATGACACCTACGAGTGGAAGCCGGTGGACCGGCGCGAGGCCCGAGGCCAGGATGACGCGCCCCGCTGGCCGGAACTGGTGGTGGGCCCGCAGGACCGGCAGCGGCGCGAGGAGAAGTACGCGGTGCGCATCCACTACCAGCGCAAGGGCGACCAGGAGCACGTCCACCAGCCGACGAACGAGCGTGACTTCCTGTCGTGGAGGAAGGGCCAGGGCGTGAGGCTGACCGTGACGAACATGGGCACGGTGAAGAAGGTCGCGCCGCGCTGAACGGAGACGAGGTGTCGACGACGATGGAATGCACCCGCTGTGGCGCCTGCTGCGTGGCGCCGGACATCGCGGCGCTGGACAAGCCCCTGGGCCTGCGCTGCCCGCATCTGGGTGAGGACAACCTCTGCACCATGTACGAGCGGAGGCCCGCCATCTGCCGCGACTACCAGCCGGACGAGGTATGCCGGCTCATCGAGGCCCCCACGCTGGAGGAGCGCGTCCACAAGTACCTGGCGCTCTTCGACCTCACCGCCGAGGCGCGCGCGGTGAAGGAGCGGGCCTGCCCCTCCATGAAGCTGGCGCGGAAGCTGGCGCCCCCGCCATCACCGACGGGTGGCGGACGTCGCGAGTAGCCCGTCGCGGCCGAGCCCCTTGTCCCACCTCCCATCGGGGCGATATCCCCGGGGCGTGCCCTACCAGCCCTCCGAGCCCTTCCGTCCGGCGCCGGGTCTCGCGAACGAGCATGCGCAGACCATCTACGCGAACTTCGTGCGTCCCCGGCATGCGCCCCCGCTGAAGCGCGAACGCCGCGAGCTGCCCGACGGGGACTTCATCGACCTGGACACGTTCGACGGGCCTGTGGGCGCGCCGCACGTGGTGGCGCTGCACGGGTTGGAGAGCTCGTCCCAGGCGGGCTACATCACCGCCATCCTGAGAGGGGCGGCCCGGCGCGGCTGGGGCGCCACCGCGGTCAACTTCCGCTCGTGCAGCGGCGAGCCCAACCGGCTGGCGCGCTCGTATCACTCGGGTGACATCGGGGACACGCTCGTCGTGCTGCGCGAGTTGAAGGCACGCGTCACCGGCCCGCTGTTCGCGGTGGGCTTCTCGCTGGGCGCCAACGTGTTGTGTCGCGTGCTGGAGGACCAGGGGGACGCCGCGCCGGTGCACGCCGCCGCATCCGTCAGCGCGCCCTACGACCTGGATGCGTGCTGCCGCAAGCTGGACGGCCCGGGGCCCTTCCACTTCGTGTACCGGGAGCGCTTCCTGCGCACGTTGAAGCAGAAGGCGCGTGAGAAGCTCGCGCGCTTCCCCGCTGCCTTCGACGGCCGCGCCATGGAGGCCGCGCGCACGGTACGCGCCTTCGACCACGCCGTCACCGCGCCCCTCAACGGCTTCCGGAGCGCGGAGCACTACTATGCCGAGTCGTCCTCCGGTCCCCACCTGGGCGCCATCCGCCGCCCCACGCTGTTGTTGAGCGCGGCCGACGACCCCATGCTGGAGTCACCGGTCATCCCGCCGAGCGCGAGGGACAATCCCCAGCTGAGCGTGGTGCTCACGCCGCGCGGCGGCCACGTGGGCTTCGTCGGCGGCACGGCCTTCCGCCCGACGTTCTGGGCCGAGGACGAAGTGCTCGCGTTCTTCGACTCCACCCTCTAGCCGAAGGACAACAGGAAGCCGAGCTTCGCCGTGGGCCGGATGAGCCGCAGCGTCCACGGCTTCTCCTCCACGGGGGAGATGGCCTGCCGGAACGGCTCGTCCAGGTCGTCCATGCCGGGGCCGTTGAGCTCCAGGAAGCTCAGCCCGCCGCGCACGAAGAAGGTGATTCGCGAGGGCAGGCTCACCTCCAACCCGACGAGCGCGCTGACGTAGGTGTAGCCGACGCGCTCCAGCGAGGGCACGGGAGGTTGGGACAGGTCCGCCAGCCTGCGCTCCAACCGCCGCTCGTCCGCGGGCTGCGCGTGACCGAAGTCGAGGCTGAAGGCGGGTGTCAGCCACCCACGCATCGGCAGGAGCGTCAGCCCCGCGCGGCCTCCTCCACGGATGCCATTGTGGGTCCCACCCAGGTGCAGGCGCACGAGCCGCGTGGGACGGAACGCGACGGACAGGCCCGCGCCCTCCGGGATGCCCGCGTCCAGCATCAGGCCGAACGGCGCGATGCGCTCCGGGTCCTGCGTGGCGCGCCGCCGCGACTCCAACCGCTCCACCGCCAGCGCGAGCGGAGCGAACAACAGGACGAACAACACCGTGAGCGTGGACACCCTCCCCATCGACCGACTCCCCCACCCCAGCCCGCCGCCAAGCCTCGCGGCTCCTGACGTTTCCACCGGAGCACCCGATGGCCCTTCGCCTCACCGCGCTCCACGCCCGCCCGACATCCTCACCCTCGCGCTCCCGATGCCACACACGATGGTGATTCCCCCCCGCAACCGCCAACACCCCTTCATGAGCCAGGCTCCGGCGCCAACCGTTCACCGGAGCCCATCCCTCGCGCCCACGTGGCACCTGCTCGCGGACTCACGTGCCGCTCCCTCACCGTCCAACCGTCCGAACCACGACGCACGCACGCCGCACTACTTGCTCGCTGCGGCCTCGCGTGTCGTCCCTGCCTCGCCCGCCCCGCCCAACCGCGACACACGCTCGCGACTCCATCTGCTCGCTGCGGCCTCGCGTGTCGTTCCCGCCCCGCCGAACCACGACACACGCCCGCGCCTCGATCTCCTCGCTCCGGCCTCGTGTGTCGTGCCCGACCTGCCCGCCCCGCCCAACCGCGACACACGCCCACGCCGCCACCTCGCCCGACGTGACCTCGCGTGTCCTCCCCCTCCCGCCGCCCATCCGCGACACACGCCCGCGTCCCCACCGACTCGACGCGCCCCGTGTGCCCACCCTCCCCGCCCGCGACACACGCCCGCGTCTCCACATCGACGCGCCCCGTGTGCCCTCCCACCGTCCCCGCCCTCCCCACCCCGCGACACGCGCATGACCTCGCGTGCCGTCCCCCTCCCCACTCCACCCGCTCCGTCCCGGACGAGACCTGCCTCCCCACTCCAGGCACCGTCCCGCCCTCGCCGCCGCCCCTCGACGCGACCACCCTCGCCCGCCCTCATCCCTCTCGTGGCCCGCGTCGTCCCCGCCGCGGAGAGAGGCGACAGCATTTGCCGTGCCGAGCACCGCCCGCTGTCGAAAACCCAGTGTTGCCATGGGCTTGCGGGGCCTCCCGCGTGCCGCGCGGACAACATCCGCCCCCAGCGGCCGGAAAAATCTCCGGGCTTGTCCGACAGCCGACCTAACGTGCGGCGCCCGTCGTTCGCGTCGTCGACGAGAAGGAGTTCCCCCCATGCGTCGGTCCGCGCTCAGCGCCACCTTGTTCGCCCTGTCCGCGTGCTCCGGCGACACCGAGGGCCCGGTCCCAGCGGTCGAACGCGTCCTCAACCCCCGCACCCCCGAGGCGCAGGTGACCCGCCTGTGCAACGCCCAGGGCGTGTTCAGCAACGGAGCCCTCCAGGGCTGGACGCTCACGTTGAAGGGGAAGCGCTTCTCGCCGGTGCCCGGCGGCGTGCTCACCGACTCGCCCTTCACCGAACTCCCCGAGGTCACCCTGCGCGGCCCCACCACGTACACGCTGCCCCGTGACCACGTCTTCTTCGTCGACGCGGAGACGCTGAAGGTCCACGTGCCCACGTCCTCCACCCAGCCCGCCGTGGAGCTGACGCCAGGCAGCTACGCGGTGGAGGTCACCAATCCCCTGGGAGGCACCGGCGCGCTCGAGAACGCGCTGCTCGTGGGGCCACCCGCCACGCTGACGCGGGTGGTGCCGCCGCCGGGCGGCTTCCGGTATGGCGAGGCCGCCACGCTCGTCGTGGAAGGCGAGGGCTTCCAGCCCGGCACGCTGCCGACCCTCGTCCTGACCGGGCCGGCGAATGACGGAGGGCTCCCGGACTCCGAGCCGCTCTCCATCATCGCCGTGGAGTCCCCCACGCGCATCGAGGCCCAGACGCGGCCCTTCGCCTTCGAGGGACATTACGACCTCGTCATCAGCCTGCCCGAGGGCTGCCAATCTCGCCTCGAGGGAGCGGTGGACATCGCCTACCCGCGCCTGAGCGCGCTGTCCCTGTCACCCCTCACCCGCATGGGAGCGCGACAGGTCGCGCCCGACGTGGAGCACATCGAACCGGAGACGCACGCGCCATGAACGGGCTGCTCGTCATCGCGCTCGCCACGCTCGCCTCCGCCAGGCCCGCCGCCCGCGCCGCGGAGCCCTCCCCGTCCACCAGCAACGTGTGGCTGGCCCCCAAGGTGGGCTTCTTCAAGTCCACGGCGGCGCTGGATGGCGACCTCTACCTGGCCATGGAGCTGGGCTACGTCGCCCCCGTGTTGAAGCGCCGGCTCGCGGTGACGCTGGAGGTGGGCTACCACCGGCCGCAGAAGACAGGGACGCTCCAGGGCCCACGACTCGACGCCGAGGCCCCTCCGGTCGAGTACACCCTCGCCGTCCGCGAGGTGGCCCTCCTCCTCTGCGCCGTCTACCGCTTCGAGCGCGCGGTGGGCACGCTGACGCCCTACGCGGGCGCGGGCCCGGGCCTCTACCTGCACCGCGCCACGTCCGATGTCCTCGGGGAGACCGCCTCGGAGAGCGGAACCCGCCTGGGTTTCCAGGCCATCGTGGGCGTGGAGCTGCCGGTGGGCACGGGCGGCGCCTTCCTGGAGGCCCACTACCACTTCGCCCCGCTGGACCTCGTCACCACCGGGAGCGTGAACGTCGGCGGGTTCCTCGCGGGGGCGCTCGGCTACCGGCTGCGGCTGTGACGCGGTCGACGGCCCTGCCTCAGGCCCGCCCCACCGGCGTGCGGAACACCTTGAGCCAGTCCTGGGCCACCAGGTCGCGCACCGCCACCTTGAGCGTCCCCAACAGCTGGTGCAGGGACTCGGCGCTGTCGCCCGGCGCCTCGTGGACCCGCTCGCGCTGACCGTCGAACACGCGCACCTTGCCCGGCACCAGCGCGATGACCGGTTGTGTCGGGTGGCGCTTGCGCAACAGCCCGAGGAACAGCGGATGGTCCTCGTCCGGCCGCCGCAGGTCCACCACCACCACCGCGGGCGCGGAGGCGGCGATGGAGGCCAGCGCGTCATCCGTGTCGGCGGTGGCGGAGATGGTGAGCCCCAGCTCGTCGGCAGCGAGGACGCGACGCAACAGCTCGAGGGACGCGGAGTGGGGACTGGTGACGAGGACGCGGCGCATCAAGATGGAATCTAGCCCTTCCACACCGCGATGGCCGCCCCCGTGAACGCCATGGCCGAGCCCACCACCCGAGCCACCGTGGCCGGCCGCCCCTCCACCAGGGCGTCCCAGACCAGGCTGGTGACGAGCTGGGCGGCCATGAGCAGCAGCACGGACTGGACGGCGCCCAGCCGACCGATGGCCAGGGGCATCCCCAGCACGATGACGACGCCACACAGCCCGGGCACCAGGTGCCACGGCGTGAAGCCGGAGAAGCGCCCCTCGGCGCTCGCGCCGGGCCACAACCCGGGCATCGAGCGCGCGGCCGCGAACACGGCGATGACGACCACCGTGGCGACCACCATGTTCAACAGCACCGCGCCCAGCAGGCCCCACTGGCTGGCGAAGCGACGGTTGAGACCGCCCTGGGCGACGACCGCCAGACCACACAGCAGGGGAACGAGCGAGAACAGGCGCATGCGCGCGGGCCAGTACCCCGAACGCGGGGCCCCTGCAAGGAGCCATGCGCGCCCCCGCCCCCCGGCGGAGTGCGCAACATGCTGGCGAATCGCGGGTCGACCGGCTAGGTCCCAGGGCTCGACCATGGCCGGCCCCCTCGAACTGCACTTCGACTGCGGCACGCTGGTGGCGCCCACGCTGCCCGAGGACCCGCGTCTGCTCGGGCTCTTCCAGAAGGACGGGCGCACGGGGGTGTACCGCGCGCCGGCCTGGCACTACCGCGAGGTGGTGCTGCGGCTGCGCGAGCTGGGCGTGGCGTACGAGGACCGCGCCAGACGCTTCGAGCCGCTCGACGTCACCCTCGCCGCGCCCATCCAGCCCTTCCCCCACCAGCAACAGGCGCTCGACGCGTGGACGAAGGCGGGAGGCCGGGGGCTGGTGGAGCTGCCCACCGGCGCGGGCAAGACGCTGCTGGCGGTGCTGGCCATCGCGCACGTCAAGCGCCCCACCCTCGTGGTGGTGCCGACGCTCGACCTGATGGCGCAGTGGCAGGGCGTGCTGTCGCGCCACTTCGCGCGGCCGGTGGGGATGCTGGGCGGCGGCGTCAACGACCGGCAGCCGCTGACGGTGACGACGTACGACTCGGCCGCGTTGCAGACGGAGTTCCACGGCAACCGCTTCGGCCTGCTGGTGTGCGACGAGTGCCACCACCTGCCGGCGCCCAGCTACCGCTTCATCGCCGAGGGCTCGCTGGCGCCCTACCGGCTGGGGCTCACCGCGACGCTGGAGCGCACCGACGGCGGCGAGCGCGTGTGCGAGGAGCTGCTCGGCCCGCGCGTGCACCGCTCGGACATCCGCGAGCTGCAGGGCGAATACCTGGCGCCCTACGAGGTGAAGCGCGTGGAGGTCCCCCTGACGGAGCACGAGAAGGCGCGCTACGACGCGGCGCGGGCGCGCTACCTCGACTTCGTGCGCAAGCTGGGCGTGCGGCTGTCCGCGCCGGACGGGTGGGCGCGCTTCCTGGCGCAGAGCCAGCGCAGCGACGAGGGCCGGGCGGCGTACCGGGCCTACCGCGAGCAGCGCCGCATCGCGCTCACCTCCAGCGCCAAGCAGCAGGTGCTCTGGCGCATCCTCCTGGAGCACCGCGAGGACCGGGTGCTGGTGTTCACCGACGACAACGAGACGGTGTACACGCTGGCGCGGCGCTTCTTCCTCCCGGCCCTCACGCACCACACGCCGGTGCCGGAGCGCAAGGCGCTGCTGGCCGCCTTCGCCTCCGGGGAGCTGCCGGTGCTGCTCACCTCGCGGGTGTTGAACGAGGGCGTGGACGTGCCGGACGCGCGCGTGGGCGTGGTGCTCAGCGGCAGCGGCAGCGTGCGCGAGCACGTGCAGCGGCTGGGGCGCATCCTCCGCAAGCGCCCCGGCAAGCGGGCCCTCCTGTACGAGGTGTGCTCGGCGCAGACGGCGGAGAGCGGCATCAGCGAGCGGCGCCGCCAGCACGGCGCCTACCAGGAGGAGGGGTGAGATGCTGACGCGCGAGCTGCTCGCCTTCCGCGTGCGGGAGGGCGTGCTGCGCCCCGCCTTCGTCAAGCGCGACGACGCGGCGCTGCTCGCGCTCGCCGCGGACCTGCTCGCGACGGTGGAGGACTCCATCGGCGCGTCGTGCGACGACGTGGAGGAGACGCTGGGCCTGGCGGCCGGAGCCTTCTCCAAGCCCAAGGTGGCCCGGGGCCTGGTGAAGCTGCTGCTCGACCGGCTCGTCTTCGCCCACCCCGCGGAGGGCATCTCCGAGCAGCGCTGGGAGCGCTTCCGGACCGCGGGCCGCGTGCTGCGCGCGCTCCCCCCGGACGCCACGGCGGAGCAATACGAGGCGCGCCTGGGCGAGGCCCTGCCCCTGCCGCTGACGGACGCGCGCGCGACGCTGTACGCGGACCTCCCCGGCCACCGCGAGCTGGAGGGCTGGGACGGCGACGCGCCGACGCCCCAGTCCCTGGTGGATCGCTACAACCTGGCGCTCGCGCAGGGGCCCCTGCTGTCGGCGCGGCGGCTGACGCTGCGGACACGCGCGCCGGAGCTGTTGCGCGTGCGCAAGGCGCTGCGGTGGCTGAAGTTCTGCCGCCTCGTCGCGGAGGTGCGGCGCGACGGTGACGACTGGGAGCTGGAGGTGGAGGGGCCCGGCGCCATGCTCGCGATGCAGAAGAAGTACGGCCTGCAGCTCGCCTCGTTCCTGTCGGTGGTGCCGGTGCTGGAGCGCTGGGAGCTGAAGGCCACGGTGGAGCCGGCGCGCAGGCCGGTGACGCTCGTGCTCGGCGACAAGGACCCGCTCGTCTCGCCCCTGCCCGCCGCGCTGGGGCACGTGCCGGAGGAGGTGGCCGCGCTGGCGACGGGCTTCGAGGACGACGCGTGGGAGCTGGACCTCACGCCGCTGCCGCGCCACGTGGGCGCCGCGGGGCTGTGCGTGCCGGACCTGCTCTTCCGCCACCGGGAGTCGCGCCGCGAGGTGGCGCTGGAGCTGTTCCACGCGTGGCACGCGGGGCCGCTGACGCGGCGGCTGGAGGAGCTGCGCACGCGCCCGGACGCGGGGCTCCTGCTGGGAGTGGACCGCGCGCTGGCGAAGGAGTCCGCGGAGCGCGAGGCGCTGGAGGCCCACCCGCAGGTGGTGCTCTTCCACGGCTTCCCGTCCGCGCGGAAGGTGCGCGAGCGGCTGGCGAAGCTTGCGGCCCCCGCGCGGTGAGCGCGGCGGCGGCGCGGGCTCAGGCGCCCTTGGGGCGGAACTGCGCGGCGAGGACGCTGAGCAACCGGATGGCGGTGCGGTCGAGCTGCTTGGCGCGGCGCAGGAGCCGGCGCAGCTCGGCGGACTCGCCGTAGTCGCTGGGGGGCTCCGCGGCCCACTTCACCTCTTGCGACGGCTTGAGGCCCAGCGCCTCGTCCGCGGAGATGGAGAGCACCACGCACAACCGCCGGAAGGTCTGGATGCTCGGCAGCATGTGCCCGCGCTCCAGGCGCCCGTAGACCTCGCTCGCGATGCCGATGCGCTCGGCGACGTCGGCCTGCGTCA
Organism: Myxococcus stipitatus; assembly: GCF_021412625.1. The sequence goes on from NZ_JAKCFI010000009.1 coordinate 111,746, forward strand.
GGTTCAGACGGGTCCGGGCGATGCGCGCGGCGCCTCCGAGACGGGATGCGAGGGTCTTTTCCATGTTCGTTAACCTAACGGGTCCGCCCATGTCGATATGACTTGAGAGGTTGGCATCCAAGAACTTCCCGGGTAGTCTCATGGGAGCAGGACTCCCTGCGTCTTCCCGAGTGAAGCCTCCGCAGTGACGCCTCCGCCGCCCATGCCCACCTTCCTGTTCGTCGATGAAGACCCGCTCGCGCTCGCCGCGCTGCGACGGCTCGCGAGGGACCTCCCGGGTTGCAAGCGCTTCGCGCGCGGCATGGGGGAAGCGCTCGCGCTCGTCCGGGACGCGCCGCCGCGGGTGCTGGTGAGCGGAGACCTGCTGCCGGATGGCGACGGGCTGGGGTTGCTGGAGCACGTGGGCGCGTGTCACCCGCGCACCGTCTGCGCGCTGCACGCGGTGCTGCCTCCGGCGCGGACGTGCTCGCGGCCCATCACCTGGATGGACCGCGCCGCGTCGCCCGCGGAGGTGCACGCGCTCCTGCGGCGGCTGGGCGCGGACCGCCCCGCGTGAGGTGACGGCGGGCGACCCGTGACGTCGGGCCGGCGCCCGCCGCCTGCGATGGACGGGGGGGCGCGTTAAGGTGCCCGGGCCACGCCATGAAGCTCTACGCCATCAGCGACCTGCACCTGCGCCACGCCGACAACCGGAGCGCGCTCGAGCGCCTGCCCTCCTTCCCGGACGACTGGCTCATCGTCGCCGGGGACGTGGGAGAGACGCTGGCGGAGCTGGACCTGCTGCTCACGGCGCTGACGGCCCGCTTCCAGCAGGTCATCTGGGTGCCGGGCAACCACGAGCTGTGGACGATGCCCTCCGAGCAGCCGCCGCTGAGGGGCGAGGCCCGCTACCAGCGGCTGGTGCGGCGCTGCCGCGAGCAGGGCGTGCTCACCCCGGAGGACCCGTACCCGCGCTGGCCGGGAGCGGGCCCCCACCGCGTCATCGTCCCCATGTTCCTGGGCTACGACTACTCGTTCCGTCCGGAGGACGTGCCGGAGCACCAGGCGCTGGCGTGGGCGGCGGAGCACGACCTGCTGTGCACGGACGAGGTGCTGCTGCATCCGGACCCCTACCCGAGCCGCGCCGCGTGGTGCGCCGCGCGCGTGGAGCACACCCAGGCGCGGCTGGCGACACTCCCCCCGGACTGCGCCACCATCCTGGTCAACCACTACCCGCTGCGCCACGAGCACGCGTGGCTGCCGCGCATCCCCCGCTTCTCCATCTGGTGCGGGACCAAGCGCACGGAGGACTGGCACCTGCGCTACCGCGCCGAGGTCGTCGTGTCCGGCCACCTGCACATCCCGCTGACGCGCTGGCGCGACGGCGTGCGCTTCGAGGAAGTGTCGCTCGGCTACCCGCAGCAGTGGCGGCACCGGGGCGCGCTGGTGGACTGCCTGCGCGAAATCCTCCCCGGCCCCGCGCCGCGCGTCCCCTGACGCGGGCCACGTCGCGCCCCCGCAAAGACGAAGCCCCGGGGAGTCCGTGAGGAGACGGACGCACCCGGGGCCTGCCCGGCGCGACCCGCGAGGGCCGCGCCGTCACTGCTCACCTCGGTCGACTACTTGTGGGACGCGATGAACGCGATGCCCGCGTAGCCGCCCTTGGCGCCGAAGACCTCGATGTAGTACTTGCCGGCCGGCACGTTCAGGAGGTTGCACACCTCGGACTGGTGCTCCTTCACGCTGCGGCAGTCGTAGTCGAACTTCGACGGCGCCGAGCCCAGCTTGACGTAGATGTCCGGGTTGCCCTCGCCCTCGCCCGTCTGGACGTAGAGGCTGTTGATGCCGCTGCCAGGACGACGCTCCGGGACCTCGATGGTGAACACGGTGGAGGAGCCCGCCGCGCCGGAGAGGTTCTTCACCGCCACGCCGCTCTGCACGGGGATGTAGCCGCCCTTCCAGGTCACCTTCAGCGTCACGCCCGAGAAGGCGCTGTAGCCGTTGAGCATCACGAACCACTTGCCGTGGCTCGGCGCGGCGAAGAGGCAGGTCTCCTCGTTGCCGGACTTGTACGGACGGCAGTCGTACAGGCTGGTCGTCGGGGCGTTGTTGTAGCGGACGTACATGTCCGCGTCGCCCGTGCCACCGGTGATGGTGAAGTTCAGGTCGTACGCGCCCTCGGGAACCTGGATGGCGTAGTACTTCTTCTCACCCTTGGTGCCGGTGATGTTGATGACGGGGACGTCCTTCTCGATGTCCTCGGCGTCCACGATGATGGGCACGCCCACGCCCACGGCCTTCCAGGCGTTGCTCACCGAGGTGACGGTGGCGGCGTCGTAGCCCAGCTGCGCGGCGGCCTGCTCGGTCGCCGTCTTGGCCGCCTCGAAGTTCGAGGTGGCGACGAGGATGTCCGTGTTGGCCTTGTAGAAGATGCGCGCGGCCTTCTCGATGCCGATGCCCTCGACCACGGTGGGCGTCTTGTTACGCGGGTGCGTGCCGCCCTGCGACAGCAGGTAGAACGCCAGGTTGGAGATACCGGAGCTGTAGTGGACGTCCACGCCGGAGCTGTAGTCCGGGTAGTAGTCCAGCGAGTCGCCGTCCTGCGTGGGGTTCGCCATGTAGCGCAGGGCGTCGTTCGGGATGGACGGCGTCCAGATGTCGTCGCCGACCAGCCACGTGCGGGCGCTGACGATCTTGCCGTCGCCGTACCACTCGCAGACCGCGCCGAAGATGTCGGAGTAGGACTCGTTCAGACCGCCGGACTCGCCCGAGTAGATGAGCTCGGACTCGTAGTCGGTCACGGCGTGGGTCAGCTCGTGCGCCGTCACGTCCAGCGAGTTCGCCAGGTTGCTGGCGTTCACGCCGTCACCGTCGCCGTACACCATCTGGGTACCGTCCCAGAAGGCGTTCACGTAGGCGACGCGGTGGTGCACGGTGCTGATGAGCGTCGCGCCGGCGTTGTCGATGGAGTCACGACCGAACAGCTCGTTGTAGCAGTCGTACACCGTGCCCAGGTGGTCGTAGTTGGTGTTGACGACCGGGTCGGCGTGCTCCGGCTGGCCCTCGGTGCGCACCAGCGTGCCGGGGAGCGAGGAGGTGTTGTTGCCGTTGTACATGCGGCGGTTGAGCGCCGTGTGCACGTTGTGCAGCCGCTCGATGAGGTCGCCGTTCTTGGCGTTCACCAGCACGTCGTCGTCGACCTTCAGGCCGTCCGCCGTCTCGCCCGTCTGCTTGATCTTGTAGACCAGCACGAGCTCGGCGCCGTCACGCCAATAGACCAGCTGCGCGTCCTTGTGGGTGGTCAGACCCTCGTGGTTGCTGCGGTCCGCGAGGACGGAGGCCACGGCGTCCTCGGCGGAGACCGTCGGCTTCAGGTCCGCCTTCAGGTCGCTGCGGGTGTTCGTGTTCGCCGCGATGATCTGCCCGGCGCGGGTGTTGATGACCAGCTCGCCCTTGTGGACGACGAAGCCATTGACGGTGACGCCAAAGCGGAAGTGGCTGTCGCCCTGGCGGTCCGTGTAGGCCTTCTTCAGGAACAGGTCACCCGCGTTCAGGTTGAAGTGCGGGGCAACCGCGGCCAGCGCCGTGGTCAGCTCCGCCTTGCCCAGGGCGGCGACGCCCGCGGGAGGCAGCGTCAGCGAGGGCAGCCCGCTGGCGGCGCCGAACGTCTTGAAGCTCGCGACCTCGCCCGGGCCCGTCTTGTCGACGGCGATGGTCCGGGTCCCGGCGGAGTCCAGCGCCGCCGTCTTGCTGGCGGTCTCCTGGGGCTTCGCCTCGGGGGCAGGGGTGGACTCGTTGCAACCAACCAGGAACGACAACGCTGCTACGCCCAGCGCACTGCGCACTCGGTGATTCGCCATGTAATCCTCCTAAGCGGAAAGATTAGGAAGCACAGTGTCACAGGATGTTCGACTATTTCAAGGTTGCGCGATATTTTTACTAAGTAGCCTATTCTTACTTTACGAGTCTTGCTGAATTTCCGCTGATATTTCAATGCCTTATGGCACCCCAACCCAGCGCTTCAGCAGATGCATGTGACGTAGTGGGTAACCCCAGGTTGCGCTGATTTTCACGAAAAAGTCGTGGCCACTGCCAAGCAGGAAGGGTCCGCGCGCGAGGGAACACGCATTTTCCCGCGCATTTCCCAGGCATGCGCTGCGGGCTTCTCGAGGGGAGAAAGCAGCGAGCGCGCGCGCGTCGCGCTTTGCGTGATGGAGGGGCTGCGCGAGGCTTCGCGCCCGGGAGGAAGGGACATGCGCGCACTGCAGCTGCAGCGACTCGACGGGCCCGACGGGCTCGCGTTGGTGGACATGCCGGAGCCCGAGGCCGCGGACGCGGTGCTCATCGACGTGGTGGCCGCGGGGGTGAGCTTCCCGGACCTGTTGCTGACGCGCGGGCAGTACCAGATGAAGCCGCCGGTGCCGTTCGTGCCGGGCGTGGAGGTGGCGGGCGTGGTGCGCGCGGCGCCCGCGGGCGCGAGCGTGAGGGCGGGCGACCGGGTGATGGCGTTCAGCTTCGGGCTGGGCGGCTTCGCGGAGGTGGTGGCGATTCCCGCGGAGATGGTGTTCCGCATCCCCTCGCGGTGGAGCTTCGAGGCCGCCGCGGGCGTGGTGATGAACTACCACACGGCGCACTTCGCGCTGCACCGGCGCGGGCGGCTGAGGGCGGGGGAGACGGTGGTCGTCCATGGCGCGGCGGGTGGCGTGGGCACGGCCTGCGTGCAGGTGGCGCGGGGCGCGGGGGCGCGCGTGCTCGCGGTGGTGAGCGACGAGCGCAAGGCGCAGGTGGCCCGGCGGGCCGGCGCGCACGAGGTGCTGCTGTCCAGCGGGGACTGGGCCGCGCAGGTGAAGGAGAAGACGGGCGGGCTGGGCGCCAACGTGGTCATGGACCCGGTGGGCGGAGACATCTTCGACAAGAGCCTCAAGGTGCTCGCGCCGGAGGGGCGCCTGCTGGTGGTGGGCTTCGCGGGCGGGCGCATCCCGGAGGTGGCGGTGAACCGGCTGCTGCTGCGCAACATCGACGTGGTGGGCGTGGCGTGGGGCGGCTTCCTCATGCACGAGCCGTCGCTGACGGCCACCATCGCCAAGGACCTGGAGGCCATGGCCGACCAGGGCGTGCTCGAGCCGGTGGTGGGCGCCGTCTTCCCGCTGGAGCAGGGAGCGCAGGCGCTGCGCGAGCTGGAGGCGCGACGCGCCACCGGCAAGGTCGTGCTGCGCGTCAGGCCGGGCTGAGCGAGCGGGCCGCCCACCGGCCATGCGACCTGGCACGCCCTCCACGCCGTCGCGCTGTCCCCGGCGGCGTGGCGTCCGCATCTTGTCCGTGGAGGAGCCGGCACCATGGCGGACGAGACCCTGGACAGGAAGCACCAGCAGGAGCGCGAGCAGGAGCGACGGCGCCTGCGCGAGCAGGAGGAGAAGGACCTGGAGGTCGAGGCCCATCGCGGTCCGCGTCCCCTGGAGGGTTACGCGGGGGGCCACACGACGTGGGTGAGCACCCAGGATGACAAGGCCGCGGCGCGCGTCCACGCGCACGACGCGGAGGCGTCCTGGGAGGCCAGCGAGCGCCAGGCCCGCCTGGAGCCCGAGCCCGAGGACACCGACGCGCGGGAGCCCCGGCCGGACTCCGAGCGCGACTGAGGCCACACGCGGACTCGCGGGCGCGGCGCGCGCACCGCGCCGGGACGGGGTGCGCCTGTTAACGTCGCCGGGTGCCTTCGTCCTCGATTTCCTCCGTCACGTTGAAGCCCGACGAGGCGCGGCGCTTCCTCGTCGGCCAGCTGGGGCTCACCGCTCCGCAACCACGCTCCGGCGCCCTGGGTGTCCGGGCCCTGCTCAAGGCGCTGCGCTGCATCCAGTTGGACCCGCTGGACGTCATCGGCACCAACGCGGACCTGGTGGCGCTGGCGCGCGTGGACGGGTTGGAGCGCGGAGACGTGTACCGCCACCTGCTCCCCGGACATGCCTTCGAGCACTTCGCGAAGGAGCGCTGTCTGCTGCCCGCCAGCGCCTTTCCCTACTACCGCGAGCAGGCCGCCGCGCGGGTGCCCTGGAAGAGCCTGGAGGAGCGCCTGCGGCGCGTGCCGGAGCCGGTGCTGCGCGCGGTCCTCGCGGAGGTGACGGCGCGGGGACCGTCGTCGCCCCGCGATCTGACGGACCACGGCGCGGTGGTGCCCATCGACTGGAGCGGCTGGAAGGGCACCGCGCGCGCCACGGCCATGGCGCTGGAGGTGCTGTGGGCCCGCTGCGAGGTGGTGGTGTGCGGGCGCGTCCAGGGCGGCAAGCTCTACGACGTGCCCCACCGCGCGCTGCCGCGCATGGCGGGCGCCGCGACGAAGCACGCCTTCGAGCGTTGGGCGCTGCTGGAACGCGTGGAGGCGGCGGGCCTGCTCAGCCGGGCCAGCGGGCCACACTGGTCCACGCTGTCCCGGGTCCGCACGTCGACGCTGCCGGACGAGCTGGTGCGAGAGGGCGCGCTGGAGGAGGTGGCCGTTTCCGGCTCGCCCCGGCGCTACCTGGCCCCTCGCGGCTTCCTCCGGCGGGAGTTCCCGGAGCCCGACGCACGCATGCGCATCCTCGGGCCGCTGGACCCGGTGCTGTGGGACCGGGAGCTGGTGCGGGTGGCCTTCGGGTTCGACTACATCTGGGAGGTCTACAAGCCCCCCGCCCTGCGCAAGTGGGGTTGGTACGTGTGTCCCCTGCTCCACCGTGGCCAGCTCGTCGGGCGGCTGGAGGCGCGGGTCCGCGACGGGGAGCTGCGGGTGGACAATCTCTGGCGCGAGCCGGGCGTGAAGCTGGATGACGCCGCGCTGGACGAGGCCCTCGCGCGCCACGCGGTGGCGTGTGGCGCCCGGCTGGCCAGGCGGCCCCGGGCCCGCGTCGCGTCGTGAGCGACCGTCAAGCGGGGCGACGGCTCAGTGCGTCGGCAGCTCGCGCTCCAGCGCCTCCGCGGCGCCCGCGTCGCGTAGCACGCCGAAGCGCTGGCGCGAGCACGCCAGCAGCTGCCCCGCGTAGACGGTGTCCGACAGCGCCGCGGAGTAGTCGCCGTGCTCCGCGAGCACCCGCGCCCGTTCGTCCACCAGGTGGGCGAGGATGCGGGCCTGCTCGGCGTGGGCGAACAGCCGGACCACGGAGCGCGCGTCGAACAGCAACAGCGTCTCGAACTCCATCCCGAGCGTGACGAGGCACGCCTCCCGCAGTCCCTGGAGACACTCGTCCAGCGACCGCTCCGCCCGCATGCGGGCGAGATTCGGGGCCAGCCGGCCGAGCTCGCGGAGAGCCTGGAGGGTGAGGACCTGGCGCAGAAGAGGCATGCGAGACAGGAGTACACCCCGGCCGCGTGGAATCATCCAGTCCCACCGTCGCCGTCCCTCCCTTGCCATGAGTGGACCTGTCGCCCCCGGGCGCGACACACTCGGTGGATGCGCTCGTCCCGCCTCCTGCTCCTCTTCGTCGTGCTCCAGTCGCTCGCCGCCCAGGCTACCGAGTACCGCGTCGGTCCGGGTCAGACCTACACCAGCATTGGCGCGGTGCCCTGGGAATCCCTCCAGCCTGGCGACACGGTGTTCATCCATGCGCGGCCCTCGCCCTACGTGGAGAAGTGGGTCCTGGGCCGGCGTGGCACGGCGAGCGCGCCCATCACGGTGCGCGGCGTGCGGGACGCCCAGGGCAACCTGCCGGTCATCGTCGGGGAGAGCGCGACGACGCGCTCGCAGCTCAACTTCTGGAACGAGGCGCGCGGCATCCTCAAGATTGGAGGCGCCAACACGCCCGCGGACACGCTGCCGGCCTACCTCGTGGTGGAGGACCTGCACCTGACCCGCGCGCGCGGCACCTTCACCGGTCGCGCGGGGCTGACGGCGTACGAGGCCAACGCCGCGGGCATCTTCATCGAGAAAGGCGAGCACATCACCATCCGGGGCTGCATCCTGGAGGACAACGGCAACGGCCTGTTCATCGCCAACGAGACGACGGATGTCCTCGTCGAGCGCAACGCGTTCCGAGGCAACGGCAACTCCGGCAGCATCCTGGAGCACAACGCGTACACCGAGGCGCTGGGCATCACCTTCCAGTTCAACCACTTCGGCCCGCCGTGCGACGGCTGCGAGGGCAACAACCTGAAGGACCGCTCCGCGGGCACCGTGGTGCGCTACAACTGGATCGAAGGCGGCAACCGGCAGCTCGACCTCGTCGACTCCGGCAGCGCGAAGCTGCGCGCCGACGCGTCGTACGGGCGCACGTTCGTCTACGGCAACGTCCTCGTGGAGCCCGAGGGCGCCGGCAACCGGCAGATCATCCACTTCGGTGGAGACAGCGGGACGACGGCGAACTACCGCTCCCAGCTCTATCTCTTCCACAACACCATCGTCTCCACGCGCACGGACCGCACCACGCTGCTGCGGCTGTCCGACAACGCGCAGACCGCGCACGTCACGGGCAACGTCGTCCTGGTGGCCGCGGCCGGGGGCAACACGTTGTCGCTGACGGACTCGGCCGGGACGCTGCGCCACGGAGGCAACTGGTATCGCCCGGGCTATGTCTCCACCTTCGGCACGCTCAACGGCGCCGTGGTCGACATGGGCGGGAACCTCACGGGCAGCGACCCGGGCTTCGTGGACCTGGCCGGCCAGGACTTCCACCTGACGTCTGGATCCGCGTTGCGGAGCAAGGCCATCGCGCCACCCTCCGAGACCAGTGGCTTCCCCCTGGACCAGCAGTACGTGAAGCACCTCGGCGGCGAGACGCGCGAGGCGAGCACCCCCGCGCATATCGGCGCCTTCGGTGACGGCCGTCCCAACCCGGGCACGCCGGACTCCGGTACCCCTGACGCGGGGCCTGGCACGCCCGACGCGGGGCCCGGTACGCCGGACTCCGGCACGCCCGACGCGGGCCCAGGGGCGCCGGACTCCGGTACGGGGAACCCCGGCGGTCCCAGGAACGATGATGATGGTGGGTGCGGCGCGGTGGGCGGCGGACTCGTCGGTCCGCTCGGGGTCCTCGCGCTCATGGCGCTCGCGCTCCGCCGCCGGCGCCCCCAGGGCTGAGGTCGCGCGCACCGACCGACACGCCCACCCGAGGAGCTGACACGCCGGGAGGGGCTCGCGGAATCCGGGCCCCGCCCCCATCGGAGCCCTGGGCCCCCTCTGTACGACGCACCGGGGAGACTGCGAGACTCGCGCGCCGGTGGTCCTCCCCGCTCCTCACGCCTCGCCCACGCCCACGAGTCCCGCGCCACACGCGCCAGGCTGGCGTGGGACGCTCGCCGTCTTCACCACGGCCTTCCTGTTCCTCCTCTCGCTGGAGGCGCTCCTGCGCCGCCATGCGCCGGGGGCATGGCGATTCCAGGCCTGGGACTCCGAGCGGATGATGCAGACGCTGTCGCTGCGCGAGCTGCGCGACGAGCCCCTCCGCTCGCTCTGGTACCTCCACATCCAACCGCCCCTGTTGGATGTGTTCCGCGCCACCCTCGCCCAGCTCCACCGCTCGCTGGACGGCGCGGCGCTCGTGGACGCGGTGGACCGCTGGACCTACGTCGCCTGGGCAGGTCTCTTCGCGCTGACGACCACGCTCGTCTATCGCTGGCTCCACCAGCTCGCGGGGCGGACGACGGCCCTCGTCGGCGCGGGCGTGAGCGCGCTGCACCCCGGCGCGCTCGCCTTCGCCACGTTGCTGGACGGCACGCTCGCCAGCGCCGCCGCGTTCCTCTGGTTCTGCCACGAGCTGTGGCGCTTCCATCGGAACCAGGGCTCCATCGCCCGGCTCGCCGCCGCGTCACTCGTCCTCTTCTACCTGCGCTCCATCTTCCAGTGGCCCTTCTTCCCACTGGTGGCCCTGTCGCTGCTCCTCATGCGCGTCCCGCTCCGGCAGGTCGCGCGCTACCTCGCGCTGGCGGCGCTGCTCGCGGGGCCCTACGTCCTCAAGCAACAGGTGCTCTTCGGCACGCCGATGACCTCCACCTTCGACGGGCTCAACTTCTGCCGCGCCATCGGCCTGGGCGAGCCCGACCTGGGCGCGGTGAAGCTGCCTCCCGGCGTGCTCCCCACGTCGCTGCCTCCGCCCGAGCGCGCCGCCGTGCTGAGGGTGGAGGAGAAGCTCGGGGGACACTTCAACTACAACCAGCTGGACTACCTTCGGTACTCGGTGGGGTTGAAGTACGTCTGCCGCCAGGCGCTGCTCACGCGCCCCCTCTCCGCGACCCTGGCCTCGTTCGTGGAGAACGCGGCCCTCTACGGGCAGCCCTCCAGCCGCTATCAACCCAACGCCCTCGTGGACGCCCTGCCCTGGCGGGCGCCGCTCGACACCGTGTTCTCGTGGCCGGTGCTCGCCGTGCTGCTGTTCGCGGTGGGCCTCGGCGCCGCCCGGAGGGTGAAGGGCCGCGACGCGTGGCTCGGCACGGCGGGGCTCGCGCTGCCCGCGCTCTTCGTCCTCGCGGTGAGCATCGTGTTCGAGAAGGGCGAGAACATGCGGTTCAAGTACTTCCTCGAGCCGGTCCTCATCGTCTTCCTCTGCTCGGAGTGCTCGCGACTGGCCGCGCGCGTCCTGGCCCGCCCTTCCGCATCCGCGTCCGCCGCGCCTGACGGGCCGCTCGCCCGCTGACACTCTCCGCGACGCCTCGAGCCCTCCCGTCCGCCGGGTTGCTCACTGCGTGGCAGGAGCCGCACGCGCCGTCCGCGCCATGCGCGAGGACACGGCCCCGGTGTTACGATGCCCGGCTGGATATGAAGGACCTCGATGCCATTCTCCGCGCCCGTGAGCGCAGCCGGGGCCCGTGGGTCCTGGCCACCGTGGTCTCCGTCTCCGGCTCCTCCTATCGCAAGCCCGGCGCGCGGATGCTGTTGAACGAGGAGGGCTGGCTCGCCGGTGGCGTGAGCGGTGGCTGCCTGGAGGCGGACATCGTCCGCAAGGCGTTCTTCTGGACGAGCAGCGGCCCGCGCGTGCTGCGTTACGACTCCACCGGAGAAGGCCCCGAGGACGAGGGCGGGCTGTCCTTCGCGCTCGGCTGCAACGGCGTGGTGGACGTGATGCTGGAGCGCTGCGAGCCAGGCCCCTGGGACGCGCTCGCCTTCGCGGACGAGGCCCGGCGTCTGGGGCGGCGCGCGGTGGTGGCCACCGTGTACGGCGGCCCCACCCATGCACTGGGCGCGCGCTGGCTGCTCCGCGACGACGGTCTTGAGTCCGGCAACCTGTCCGGAGTTCTGGGCGACGCCGTGCGCGAGGCGGCCCGCGAGGCGCTCGCGGTGGGTCACACCTGGAGCGGCCCCTGTGGAGGCGCCGACGTGCTGGTGGAGGTCGTGGAGCCCCCCCACCCCCTGGTCATCTTCGGCAGCGGCTTCGACGTGGCCCCGGTGGTGACGCAGGCGGCCGGGCTGGGCTGGCACGTCACCGTCGTGGCGGACCGGCCCGCGGGGACGCTGCGCAACCGCTTCCCGCTCGCGCACGCGACGGTGTCCGCGAAGGCGGCCGGCGCCGCCGACGCCGTGCACCTGTCCCCGCGAACGCTGGCGGTGTTGATGACCCACAGCCTGCCCCAGGACCGGGAGCTGCTCGCGGCGCTGCTCCCCTTCAAGCTGCGCTATCTCGGCGTGCTGGGCCCGCGCTCTCGCACGGAGCGGCTGCTGGAGGGCCTGTCCTTCGTCCCCACGACCGCGCAGCTCGAGAAGCTGCACGCGCCGGTGGGATTGGACCTGGGCGCGGAGGGCGCGGAGGAGATTGCCCTCTCCATCGTCGCGGAGCTCCAGGCCGTGGTGGCGGACCGCGGCGGCGGGAAGCTGAGGGACCGTCGCGCGCCCATCCACACGCTGTCCCCGCCTCCCACGCGGAGACTGGCGTGACGGTGGGAGTGGTGCTGCTCGCCGCGGGGGGCTCGTCGCGGCTGGGCCAACCCAAGCAGCTCGTCATCCACCAGGGGCAGAGCCTCGTGCGCCGCGCCGCCCGGGTCGCGGTGGCGCTCGACGCGGGGCCGGTGCTCGTCGTGCTCGGCGCGCGCCACGAAGCCGTCTCGGCGGAGCTCGAGGACCTCCCCGTGCGCCGCGTGGAGAACCCAGACTGGGCGCGGGGGCCGGGCGGCTCGCTGCGCGCGGGGCTCGAGGCGCTGCTCGCGCTCGACGACGCGCCCCCGGTCGAGGCGGTGCTCGTCATGCTGTGCGACCAGGTCCGCGTGGAGACCTCGCACCTGCGCGCCCTCGTCGAAGCCTGGCGGACGACGGGCAGACCGGTGGTGGCCTCCGGGTACGAGGGGACGCGCGGCGTGCCCGCGCTGTTCGGCCGCGAGGTGTTCGAGGAGCTGCGAGCCCTGTCCCCCGAGCAGGGCGCGCGCGGGGTGATTGCCCGCGAGCCCTCGCGTGTCGCCACCGTGCCGCTTCCGCACGGTGGCGAGGACGTGGACACGCCCCAGGACCTGCGCCGGCTCCGATGACGCGCGACGCCCGGGCGTGACGCGGGCCGACTTCGCGGGCACCTATCAGCCCGGAGGCATCCGCCTTATGCTCCACCCAGGCGCGCGACGAAGCGCGACGAAGGGGGACGACGTTCCATGGAACACGACCGGCCCATCCTCACCCACAAGGAGAAGGGAACCCTGCTCAAGGTGTTCCTGGGCATCCTCGCCTTCAAGTGGGTGTCGGCGGAGCTCTTCGTCATCGGGGCCGTGGGCGTCCTCGCCCTCATCATCGCGATAGGCGTCATCGCCTCGCTCGCGACGTGGCTCTTGAAGTACAGCCTCATCGCGCTGGGCATCTACGTCGTGTTCGTGCTGACGCTGCGCTGGCTCCATGGCGACAAGAAGTCGCGCCCGCCGGAAGAAGGCCTCGCGGACCTCGACGCGCTCGAGGCCGCGACGAAGGGCCGGAGCCAGGAGCAGCTCGAGCTCGACGCCCAGCTCACGCTGGCGCGCTTCAAGGCGGAGCACGCGGAAGAGCTCGCGCGGTCGAAGAAGCCGTGAGCGGTCCGGACGGGAGGTCGTTCGCCCGTCGGCATCCCGTGGCCCCGTGGCTGGTCCTCGGGGTGTCGGTGCTGGTCCTCTTCCCCCGGCTCATCACGTCCCTGAAGGACCACGAACACGTCCCCGCAGACCTCCGGCCCGGCGTCCTGCTCATCGCCCGTCCGGGGCGTGTCAGCGGCGCCTTCGACGAAACCGTGGTGCTGCTGCTGGAGACGGGCCGGGAGCGCACCTGGGGCGTCGTGCTCAACCGCGTGCGCCCCACGCCCGACGCGAGCCCGCCCCCCGACGTGGACCGCTGGGGTGGCCCCGTGCAGCCGGAGAACCACGTCACCATCACCCTCGAGGAGCCCCCGCCGGAGGGCGCCATCCCGTTGCTGGCGGGCCTGTCATGGCACCTGGGACGGCGCGAGGCCCGGACGCCCCTGGGCCGCGCCCTCACGTTCGAGGGCCTGTCCGTCTGGGGCCCCGGTCAGCTCGAATCGGAGGTTGCCCGGGGCGCCTGGTGGGTGACGCCGGCGAAGGCCGCGGATGTCTTCACCGCGCCCGGCTCGCTGTGGGTGGAGCGCGCCCTCCAGTACCTGTGACACCGACGCCCACCCAGCCCGTCCACCCGCTCGCGGGAGCCCGCCTGCCCACCGCGCGAGGAGACGGGCCGGAGTCGCGAGCGTCCGCTGGCTGACACCCGTGGGATGGCGCGACGTGGATTCGCGTTGGAAGCCACCGCGCGGTGGCTACTACCCGGAAACCACCACGCCTGCTCCTGGACGAATCACCATGCGCCCACGTCTTGCCCGCACCCCGACCCACCTCCTCCTGGCCTTCCTGATGACACCGCTGCTGTTGACCTCCGTGGCCCACGCCCAGGCCGCCGCGACGCCGTTGGAGGACAACCAGCGCATCACCGAGGGCTACATCGCCATCGCCTACGAGCTGGGCGCGGTGCTGGACCCCGCGCTGACGCCGGGAGGCAGCAGCGCGGTACGCCCCACCTGGTTCACCTTCGCGCCCCACGCGTCGCGCACCGGCGGCGAGGGCATGCTCGCGGCGGCCATCGCCAAACGCATCATCGCCGCCGCGCGGCTCCAGCCCTCGCTCACGGTGCCCCAGGCGCTCCAGCGCGCGGGGCTCGGGCTCGAGCTGCGCGCGTCCCCCGAGCAGCTGGGCCTGGAGCTGGTGCTGCAGGGCCTGCCGCCGGACGCCGCCGCGTCGCTCGGCGCGCTCATCACCTCGATGAACGGCGCGGCGCTGCTGGACGTGCGCACGCTGACGGCCACCGTCGCGCGCCTCGCGGCGCTCTACTGGAGCGCCCCGGGCTTCTGGCCGCTCGACAAGGCACAGAGCGTGGTGCTCACGCTGGAGCGCGCGCTCCACGAGGGCAACCTCGCCATCTTCAACGACATCGGCGGCTCCGGCCGCATCTACCTCGACTGGCGCCGCGCCGCCGGCGAGGTGACTCCCGAGCGGGTGCTGGCGGAGTTCACGCTGGTGGACGCCGTGCCCTCGGAGGCCGCGCTGGCGTATGCCTACGCCCTGGACCACGCCCACGACACGCCGCGCCCCTATCTGTTCGAGCAGGTGTTCCCGGGCATGCACTACAAGAGCCTGCTCGTGGCCGCCTTCGCGCTCTACGAGAAGGCCCGCCTGGCGCCGACGCCCGCCGAACGGGACGCGTGGGTGGCCATGGCCAACAACTACATCGCCTGGCGCGAGCAGCACGACATGGCCCAGCCCGTCTTCTCGCCCGCGGCGCCGCGGCCGGACGAGGTCTCCCGCGTCGAGCTGCTGCGGCTGCTCACCCCGCTGCTGCGCACCGAGTTCGGCACGGTGGTCTGGAACTACGCCGACTTCGCGTACAGCCAGCCGGACCGCGACGGCAGCGTCCTCACCTCTCCACCCACCGAGTACAACTGGGCCGTCTTCATGGACCGGTGGACGGGCATCCTCTACGCCTTCGACCAGGCGTACCTCCAGCCCACCGGCCTGTGGGTCATGCCGGGCCCCATCGTCGACCCCACGGCGCTCGCCTCGCCCTGAGGTACGGGCCCGCGCTCGCCTCGAAAGGAGGGCCTGGGGCGCCGGTCGGAGAATGACCCGACGACCGGACGAAGGGCCGCGTCACGAGTCCCCGGGCGACGGGGGCGACTTGACGCATTTGGAGCGCCAGGGGACGGTTCAGGTCTACATGAGCCCCTCGCAGTCCACCGCGTCCGGCCCCTCGACGGAGGCGGCAGTCGACCTGCCAGCCCTCCCGCCACTGCCTCCGGCCGAGGACGAGCGCTCCGCCCAGGCCCGCCTGAAGGTGCTGCGCGAGATGATGGGCGAGGCGTTCCTGACGCTGGACGCCCGAGGCCGCGTCCAGGAGCTGAACGGCCACGCCGCCGCGCTCCTGGGGCTCGCCGCCGAGCAGCTCCAGGGACAGGAGCCCTGGGTGGCGGCGCCAGAGCTCGCGGGCACCCGGCTTCACGAGCGGCTGATGGAGGCGCTCGCCACGCGCCAGGGCGCGCGCTTCCTGGCGGAGCTGCCCTCGCGCACCTGGCTGGACGTGACGGTGCGCGCGGTCGGCGACGAGACGTGGGTCCTGGCGGCGGACGTCACCCGACGGCGGCACGCGGAGAGCGAGGTGGCGCGAACCGAGGAGCGCTTCCGCCAGCTCGGCGAGCGCTTCCAGGTGGCGCTCGACTCCGCGCAGATGGCGGTCTGGGAGACGAACCTCGCCACCGGACAGGTGTTCCGCTCGGCCGGGCATGACCGGCTCTACGGCTACCCCCGCCCGCTCGATGAATGGACCCACGAGCGGTTCATCGAATCGCTCCATCCCGACGACCGCCCGCAGGTCCAGGACCAGCTCGCCGCCGTCTTCGCCAGCGACGTGGACGCCTATACCTCCACCTTCCGGACCCACTGGCCGGACGGCACCTGGCACTGGCTCACCAGCCGCGCGCGCGTCCTGCGCGACGCGACGGGCAAGGTCGTGGTGGTGCGCGGCGCCATCCTGGACATCACCGCGTTGAAGGAGACGGAGGCGGCGCTCCAGGAGGCCGTGCGCACGCGCGACGACTTCCTCTCGCTGGCCAGCCACGAGCTGCGCACGCCCCTGACGTCGCTGCGCCTGCAGGCCCAGCTGCTGCGGAAGCTGGGGGAGACGTCGCCGGACGAGCGGCTGGGGGCCCCCAAGGTCGGCGCGAAGCTGGAGGCCACCGAGCGACAGCTCCGGCGGTTGAGCGCGCTGGTGGACAACCTGCTCGACGTCAGCCGCATCCGCACCGGCAAGCTCGACTTCCACTTCAACGAGGGCGACCTGTCCGCCGTGGTGGCGGACCTCGTCGCGCGCTTCGGCGACGAGGCACGACACACGGGGGTGGTGCTGCGCGCGCATGTCGACGCCGCCATCCAGGCCCGCTTCGACCGGCTGAGGATGGAGCAGGTGGTGAGCAACCTGCTCTCCAACGCCCTGCGCTACGGCGCGGGCAACCCCGTCCACCTGTCCCTCACGCGCCAGGGCGGCTCGGTCCGGCTCGTCGTGCGCGACGGAGGGCCCGGAATCCCCGCCAAGGACAGGGAGCGCGTCTTCGAGCGCTTCACCCAGGGCGCCAACGCCCAGCGCCGGGGCGGCATGGGCCTGGGGCTCTACATCGTCCGACAGATCGTCGAGGCGCACGCGGGCCACATCCACGTCGAGGACTCGCCCGGCGGAGGCGCGACGTTCGTGGTGGAGCTGCCGCTGTAGCCGCGCGCGCTCAGCCCGTGCCGCCCTCGTCGCGGACGAAGGCGAACCCCTCCGCCACCTCGAGGCGATAGCCCGGGTCCTCGAACACCAGCCTCGCGCCCGTGCCCTCCAGCATCTCCCGCAGGTGGCGCACGTGGACGCGCAGCGAGTTGTCGTGCAGCCGCGGGTCGTAGTCCGCCTCCCACATGGCGCGCACGCACGCCTCCTTCGACAACGTCCTGCCCGGCTGGCGGGCCAGCGCGTACAGGAGGCGACGCGGCAGCACGCGCTTCGCCAGGGAGAGGGTGCGTCCGCCCACGCGCAGCGCGTGGTGGCGCGCGTCGAGCACCACCGTGTCCCGCGCGGCGGGGGCCTCGGCGGCCAGTCGGGAGCCCGTGGACGTCACCACCCGCAGGGAGGCCAGCGAGCGCGCCAGCTCCGGCACCAGCTCCGGGTCCGCCTCGCCCTCGGCGGCGGCGCGCGCGGCGGCCTCCAGTTCGCTCCGGGACTCGGCGCCGCGGTCGGCGAGGCGGTGCAGCAGCGCGCGGGCCAGGTGCGCCAGGGCGCGCTCCATCGCGAAGTCCGCGCCCACCGCGAGCGGCGCCAGCGACGTCAGCAGCCCCGCGGCGAGGACGCTGTCGCCCGCCGCCGCGGCGCACAGCGCGGACAGGGCCCGCTGCCGGGCCGCCACGCCCGGCCGGGACTCGCGCGGCTCCACCGTCCAGGGGCGCTGCAGCTGTCGCGTCACGTCCGAGGCGCGCGCGGCGTCCGCGCCCCGGGCCAGCCCCTCCGCGCCCCGGGCGCGCGCCGCGGCCGCCGCCTCGTCCAGGAGCGCGAGCCCCTCCGCGCGCCGCCCCAGCTCCAGCAGCATGCGCCCGGCGCAGACGCGCGAGAGGTGGTGCACGAAGAGATAGCCCCCCTGCTCCGCGCGGGCCGCCGTCTGACGCAGCCCCGCGAGCGCGGCGCGGCGCTCGCCCCGCTCCCCTCGCACCAGGGCGGCGATGCAGTCCAGCTCCAGCGCCAGCCGGGGCGCGCCCAGCTGCGCCAGTCGCTCGCGCACGCCCGTCAGCGCGGTCTCCGCCTCCTCGAAGCGGCCCAGGCGGCTGAGGATGCCCGCCGACATCGCCGCCACCAGCGGGCCCCGCGAGTCGAGCGGCTCACCCTCCAGCAGCGACAGGCACTGGCTCAGCGGCGCCTCCAGCTCGTCGTCGCGGCCGTCGATCCAACACATCAGCGCCCGCGCATAGGCGCACCACCCCAGGACGCGCGGGTCGTCCGAGGCGGAGCACGCCGCCTCGAGCATCTGGAGCGACTCGTCCAGCCGGCCCTGGAAGAAGCGCAGCGCGGCCCAGGCGAGCAGCTGCTGGAGGAAGACCTCCGGGTCGCGCGGCAGGGGCATGGCCCCCAGCGTGCGCTCGCAGGCGTCCAGCTCCATCGAGAAGAGCGCCACCCGCACCAGCACGGTGCCCACCTGCTCGCGCAAGGCCAGGCCCTCCGCGTCGGCGGCATCCCCCAGCGAGGCGGACAGCGACGAGAGCTCCGCGTACGCGCGGCGCAGGTCCAACAGCCGCACCAGGGCGCGAGCGCGGGCCAGGCCCACGTGCGGCGTGCGCAGGGGCTCGGGCACCGAGCCGAGCAGCGAGAGCAGCTCCCCGGCCGCGCCCTGACGGACCAGCACCTCCGCCTGCTCGATGATGAAGGCCACGCGCCGCGCGTGCCGCCCCAGCGCCCACAGGTGTCGGCACACCGCCCGCACCCGCACCACCTCCGGCAGCCGCTCGCGAGAGAGGATGTCGAGCAGCGCCTCGTGCGCGGCGCGGGCCTCGTCCTCGCCGAGCAGCGACTGGAACGCCTCGCGCACCAGGTCGTGGACGCCCTGCCGTCCCTGCGCGTCCGTCTCCACCAGCAGCCGCGACGAAAGGCTCGACAGCGCCGCGTCCGCCGAGCCCGCGGGGAGCACGGCCCTCAGCGACGCGAGCGGCAACGGCACCTCGCTCAGCGCCAGCACGGCCGCCAGCCGCCGCTCGTCCGGAGGCAGCGCGGCGAGGGCCGCGCGCACCGGCTCCTCCACGTCCGCGTCGTTGGCGTGCGCGCGACGCAGGAGGAAGGGCACGCCGCGCGAGCGCTCCCACGCGGCGGCGAAGCCCTCGCGCGCGCCGTAGAGCAGGTCGAGCTGCCGCCACAGCGTCCTCGCCGCCGCCTCCGGCAGGCCGTCCAGCCGCAGCTCGATGCGGTCCGGGCTCGTCGCGTGCCGGGGCACGGATTCGCGCGAGGTGCACAGCAGCGCGCCGTGGCGCAGCCGCCCCCCGAGCCCCTCCACCAGCGCGGCGCGCTCCTCGGGCCGCAGCACGTGCAGGTCGTCCAGGACGCACAGCGCGCGCCGCGACTCCAGCTCGCGCGCCAGGTCCTCCAGGCGCGAGGCGTCCGAGAGCGCTTGCGCCACCGGCGCCTCCCTCAGCTGCCGGCGCGCGTCGTCCACCACCGTGTCCAGCGAGTCTCCCGGGACGATGCGCCGGTGGATGATCGGCCCCCGGAAGCGCGCGGCCACCGCCGCCACCAGCGCGGACTTGCCCACCCCCGGCAGCCCGTACACGACGCCCGCGCGGACCCGCCGCAGCAACGCCCCCAACCGCTGGACCTCCTGCTTGCGCCCCACGAACACCGCGGGAGGCCCCAGACCTCGCGGGGCTGACGGCCTCGCGGAGGGCTTCGCCGGACGCGCGGCGGAGGACGACGTGGCGCGCCTGCGGCCGCGGTGACGGGAGGTTCCGATGCGCATGTCGGGAGGGCTCAGACGACACAGCCTGACACACCCACGGGCCGTATCACCAAGTCCACCGGTGAACGGGTGGGGGCACCCCACCCCACGTGCGGGCCGTCTCAGGTAGGGAGCGCCGCGCCCGGGTGTGTCGCGATGACACTCCGGTTCTTCACAACGTGTCGCCCTCCGAGAAGGAATTGGCGCCTGGAATGAAACCGCGAAAAGAGAAATCGCGCATCATTCCCAGACTTCCCGATGGCCAGGGTGCATGCATCGCGTCTGGTCAGCGCGCCGTCGGGATTTCCGTCCGGAGGGCGCTCCGATGTGGATCGAGACCATCATCATGCCCCGGGAAGAGCCAGGGCCCCGACCGACGTCCCCCTCCCGTGACCGGCGCGCCGTCCTCAAGGCCGCGGGCGAGGAGAGTCAGGCGTTGAGGGGCCTGGTGCTCGGGTTCCTGGACGCCCACCACCTGCTGGACGCGGTGCGGTGGATCAGCGAGCCCGGTTATTTCCCGCTCGTCACGCTGCACTGCACCGAGCGCGCCCTGGAGAAGCTGCGAGAAGCCGCTGAGTTCGTCGTCGGTTGCGCGGCCCCCGTCGACGCCTACTCCCCGCTCGTCCCCACGGAGTCCGACCTGTCGGAGCCCGCGCCCATCGCGCTCCCGATGATGGCGCGCCACTACTGAAGCGGCGCCCGGGCGACCCGTACCCACCCAGGCCCACCCGGAGCTCAGGTCCACCTCGCGGAGGGAGCCGACTCCGCCTCTCCCAGGAACAGGCACAGCGCCACCAGCCGCTCCACCACCTGGAGCGCGGCGCCGCGCGAGGGCGTGAGGAGCAGGGCCATCGCCTCCTCGGCCATCTCCATCCGGGCCAGGTCCACCACCCAGTCCGGCATCCCGCGCGAGGGCGTGCGAAGCAGGGCCATCGCCTCCTCGGCCAGCTCCATCCGGGTCAGCTCCCCTTCCCGGCCTGGCATCCCGAGCGAGGACGTGCGGAGCAGGGCCCTCTCCATCTGGGCCATCTCCACCACCCGGCCCGGCATCCCGCGCGCGTCCGGCTCGGTCGGCGCCTCCGCGTCCCTCACCCAGTCCCGGGCGCCCTGGTGCAGGCGCTCCGCCTCGTCCGCGGTGAAGACGAGCACCACCGTGTCGCCATGCGCGACCGACCGGGGATGGAGCTGGCGCAGCAACTCCACGGCCCAGGTCGACAGGCCCATGAGGGTCGCCTCGTAGACGTGGCTGGCGCAGTCTCCCACCCGGCCCCGGGTGCGCAGCATGACGTCCCCCAGCAGCGCCGTGTGGACGAAGTCCTCCCGGCCCTCCGCCTCGTACGTGGTGAAGACGGACTCCTCGAGCCCCGGCGCGAACGCCATGTCCGGAGAGGGGGGCACCCAGGCCCCCATCACGCGGCGCACCGAGGCCGCTCGTACGCCGGGCCCCTCCACTGGCGGCAGCCCCAGGACGAAGAGGCGTTGCCAGGCGTCCCGGCCCTCGGGGGTGTGGACGTCGAGGTCCACCTGCCAGCCCGACCACTGCTGGACCTCTCCAGGCGAGGCGGGCGCCTGCCCCGACTCCACGTCTCTCGCCAGGCGGGACAACAGGCCCCGGGGGCCCATGAGGACCCGCACCGTGCCCACGTCCACCTTCCGCAGGAGGAGCGACGTCCCCCGCGCCCGTTCGAGGTCATCCGCCCCCGGGACGCCGAGCCAGCGCCCCAGGTTCGCGAACAGGGGCAAGTCCCCCTTGTCCACGCACTCCTCGCCATGGAGCGTCATCGACTCCCCCACCGACAGCGCCCCCGGACCGCGTCCCAGCTCCCCCTGCATGTGACTCCCCCTGAAAGCGACTTCCAGGGAGGTTGTCGCCCGGAACGGGGCCCGCGTGGGATTAAGCCGAGTTAAATCCGCGGCGCGCGCGAGGGGCGCCTCACCCGAAATACGCCCGGAAGGCGCGCAGGTTGGGGCCGTCGCCACCGCGCTCGTACACCGCGAACACCACGCGCTCGAAGGCCCCGGGGAGCGACTCCAGCGCCCGGGCGAAGGCCCGTGCCACGTCCGTCGGCTCGTTGCGGAAGACGCCGCAGCCCCAGGCCCCGAGCACCAGGGTGGTATGGCCGTGGTGGGCCAGCACCTGGAGCACCTTGCGCGCCCGCGCCCGCAGCACCCCGTCGAGGCGGTCCATGCTGTCGGCCCCCTCCCTCCGCGCCACCCCCGCGTTGGGCGCGGGCGCCGTGACGAGCGAGACGGCGAAGGGCCGCTCCAGCAGCGCCAGCGACTCGTCCCGGAAGAACGGCACGTCGGGTGAGTAGATGACGTGGTCCGTGTAGAGCGCCGAAGGCGCCGCGCGGTTGGCCGCGTAGTAGTCCGGCTGCGACAGCAGACAGACGTAGAGGGCCGAGCAACGCGCCAGGTCCTCCTCCTGCGCCTTCGCGCCGCCCAGGAAGCCCCCACCGGGGTTCCTGGCGGAGGCGAAGTTGAGCGCGGCGACGCGCGTCAGCCCCTCCTCCTCCACCAGCCGCCGGGCCGCCGCCCCCGTCTTCTCCGCCGTCACCTCGATGCGCGGCGAGCGCGCGGGCTCGAACTGTCCCGCGACGCGCAGCCCGGAGAAGTCCTCCGGCGCGTACAGCGTCGTGCCCTCCACCGCCCGCGCCACCGCGTCCCGGAGGTCGACGCTCCCGCCGGAGGGCGCGACGTACGTCCCACCCTCCATGATGCGCAGCGACTCCCGCGCCAGTCCCTTCAACGACATGACTCCACCCCTGGAATGCCAGCGGCCGGGGCGGTCCACGCCACACCGGCGAGTTCGTGTCCACCGCACACGAAGCATCATCCCGCATCCTGACGCCCTGGACCCGGGAGGAGCCGAAGCCCTCCTCGTGGCCCAGGGCGGCGCGGTGACGCGCTACTCGCAGCCGATGCGCTGGGTGCTGCTGATGGCGAGGTTGTCGATCCACGCCTCGGAGGCGGAGGGCCCCTGCGGGTGGACGAAGCCGTAGCCCACGGTGAAGCGCTCGAAGGAGCGCATGCCGATGTTGGCGAAGTCGTGCGCCAGCGCGCCATCCACGTAGACGCGCGCGTTGCCGTGGGTGGCGGACGCGCTCGCGCGGCGCACCTCCCACTCCAGGCACACCCAGCGGCCCGTGGACATGCCCAGGTTGACCGGCGGCCCCTGGCGGTTCCAGCCCTGGCCCGAGCGGAAGGACCAGTCATCGAGCGCGAAGCCCGTATCGCGGATGACCTGCAGCTCGATGCCACCGAAGTCGGAATCCTCGGCGGAGAAGAGCACGAAGAAGGTGCCCATCTGCCCCGGGTCGCCGGGCAGCGCGTTCAGGAACACGTGCGCGCGCGAGAACAACTGCGTGCCGAACGGGGTGATGCTCTTGCTCCACTGGGCGATGGCCTGGCCCTCGCCCTGCTTCTCGTCGATGCCGTCCTTCGTCACCACGTGCAGCGCGCCGGAGCCGTTGCGCGGCTTCGTGCCATCCGCCTGGATGGTGGCGTTCTGCGTCCCCTCCTCCCAGCCGTTGAGCCCGTTGTCGAACGACTCGCACAGCAGGGCATGCGAGGGACACTCGGCCGTGCCGCTCGTGCCACCGTCACCACCACCACCACCGTCCGGCGTGCCCGAGTCCTGGATCCCGGAGTCCGGCGTGCCCGAGTCCTGGGTCCCGGAGTCCGGCGTCTCGTCGTCGTCGTCGCTGGAGCACGCCGGCGTCATGCCCAGCGCCAGCAGCGCGGCGGGCAGCAGCCAAGAAGCATTGAAACGCATAGGGGTCCTTCCGCACCGTCGCCTGACGGTGTCTGAGCGAGCGAGCAGAACTACCATTCCGGGAGTTTCGGGGGCAGCGGGGCTCGTCGGACCCAGGAACCGGCGTCACCTCGAAACGGTGGCGTCCGGCGTCCGGACGTTGCAGAACAGCGCCCGCCAACCCCCTTTCCAGAAGGAATGCGTGCCCATGAAGCTCTTCTACACTCCCGGCGCCTGTTCGCTCTCCCCGCACATCTGTCTGCGTGAGGCCGGCCTGGGCTTCGACGTCGAGAAGGTCGACCTGCGCACCAAGAAGACCGAGACCGGCGCGGACTACACCAGCGCGAACCCCAAGGGCTATGTCCCCGCGCTGCTGCTGGACGACGGCTCGCTGCTGACGGAGGGCCCCGCCATCGTCCAGTACATCGCGGACAAGGCGCCCCAGGCGAAGCTCGCCCCGGCCAACGGCACCCTCGAGCGCTACCGCCTGCAGGAGGCGCTCAACTTCATCTCCACGGAGCTCCACAAGGCGTTCAGCCCCCTGTTCAACCCCGCCTTCCCGGACGAGGGGAAGAAGATCATGCGCGAGCGGCTCGCCGCGCGCCTGAAGGTGCTGGACGGCCAGCTCGAGAAGCGCGCGTTCCTGCTGGGTGAGGACTTCTCCGTGGCGGACGCATACCTCTTCACGGTGCTCAACTGGGCCAAGCCCATGCAGGTCGACCTGGAGCCGTTCCCGGCGGTGCGCGCGTACCACGCCCGCGTGGCCCAGCGTCCGCACGTGCAGGCCGCGCTGGCCGCCGAGGGCCTGACGAAGTGACGGCGGGCTTCGTCAAGCTGCTCGTCTCGGACCCGGAGCGCTCTCGGGCGTTCTACGAGGCGCTCGGCTTCGAACGCACGCAGCACGAGCCGCCCTTCATCCACCTGGTGTGGGAAGGCAAGGTGGACCTCTACCTCGTCGCGCCTCCCGCCCAGCTCAAGCTGGAGGGACGACGCGGGCTGGGCGTGCTGGTGGGCTTCCGCGCGGAAGGCCCGGGCAGCCTCGACGAGCTGCTCCTGCGCGCCCAGGCCCAGGGCGCGCCGGTGGAGGGCCCCACCGTGCAGCCCTGGCATACCCGGGAGGTCGTCGTCACCGACCCGGACGGCTACCGGCTCAACTTCATCGAGCCAGCCTGAGCGCCGGGCGCTCCGTCCGCTGGAGGGCATGTCCCAGCCCTCCAGCGATGTCGGGTCGCTCCCCCTTCGACCTGGCGCGACGGCGCGCCCCACGCCATCCCCTCCTCGGGAGCCGTGAGGTGTACGGTGGACTGTCCGGCGCGTCGCCAGGACGTGTCCCTCGCCGCACATGCATCCCCGCGTCGCAGCCCTGCTCGCCCACGTCCGCGCGAACGCCCAGAACCGGCCCGGTGTCTACCGGATGCTGGGGCCCTCCGGCGAGGTGCTCTACGTGGGCAAGTCCGTGCGGGTGCGCTCGCGGCTGCTCTCCTACTTCCGCGCGGACGGGCACGAGAAGGCGGGCGAAATCATCGCGCACGCGCACCAGGTGGAGTGGGAGCACCAGCCCAGCGAGTTCGCCGCGCTGCTGCGCGAGCTGCGGCTCATCAAGCTCCACCGCCCGCTCTACAACGTCGAGCACAAGCGGGACCGGGGCCACTGCTTCATCCATCTCACGCGCGAGGCCGTGCCCCGGCTGCACGTCGTGGGGCGCGTCACCGGCGCGAGCGGCGACTACTTCGGCCCCTTCCACGGCCACGGCGCCGTGTCCGAGGTGGTGCGCGCGGTGAGCGACCTGCTGGAGCTGCGCGACTGCGCGGCGGACACGCCCATGCGGCTGGCGGACCAGGGGCAGCTCTTCCCGCTGAAGCAGGAGCCGCTGTGCATGCGCGGACAGCTGTCGCGCTGCCTCGCGCCCTGCGCCGGCCGCTGCACCCGCGCCGAGTACCAGGAGCACGTCGCCCAGGCGCGCGCCTTCCTGGAGGGCACGTCCGACGCGCCGCTCGCGCTGCTGCACGAGCGCATGGCCCTGGCCGCGCGCCGCCTCCAGTTCGAATACGCGGCGGAGCTGCGCGACAAGGCGGAGCGGCTGGAGGCGCTGCGCGGGTGGATCGTCCGGCTCGGTGGCACGATGAAGCGGCTCTCCTTCGTCTACACCGTGCCCGGACACGAGGGAGAGGACCGCGTCTACGTCCTCCGGCGAGGCATCGTGCGCGACGAGCTGCCCGCGCCACGCACCGCCGCCGAGCGCCGCGAGCTCGCGGCCAGGACCCGCGCCGTCTTCGAGCGCCCGGAGCCGGAGACGCTCGCCCTGCGCGCGCACGAAGCGCAGGAGGTCATGCTCGTCGCCCGCTGGTTCAGCCTCCACCCCGAGGAGTTCGAGCGCACCGCCGCGCCCCCCGCTTCGGCGGCGTCGGGCGACACGTCCGCGACCTGAAGGGTCCACCGTCCGGACCCGACTCCCCACGCCGGCTCCTACGCGCGCGTACGACTCCACGCCAGGAGGAGCGATGCGACCTCCGGCGGTGCGTCCCGCGAGAGCGACGAGCACGCGTCAGGCCCAGCGGCTATGACAGCGCCGGTCCGCCAGACACCACACCCTCCGGAGATGGACCCATGAAGACACGACTTCCAGCGGCGGCCCTCGCGGCCTGCCTCCTCGCCTCGACGACCGCGTGGGCGGCCGTCACCGTGCGCTACTACAACCGCGACTCGCGCGAACACACCTGGAGCGCCGTGTGCAGCGGCGTGAAGACCTCCGTCACCTTCGGCAAGAGCCAGACGGCCTCCGTCACCATCCAGGGCTCCGGCCCCTGCACCGTCCAGACGGACGTGGGCCCCGTCGTCCTCAAGGGCGGCGAGCACCTCGAGATCAAGGATGGCCGCATCACCGTCCAGTAGCTGGACCTGAAACGGCCAACAATTCCAGGTGGATAGATTAATTTGAACGGATTTTATCCTTAACTCCAATCAAATAAGCCTTGTGGACGTTGAATCTACCCCCACTCAGGCTCATACTGCATTGCGTCAGTCTTCCGTGTGGAGGCGCAATGAAGAAGTGGCTGGCAGTGGCCTTGCTGGTGGGGGTGGGGGTCGCGGGGCTGTTCGTGACTCCGGCGGCGCAGGTGAAGCAGGGGGGGCCCCTGAACGCGGCGGATACCGCGTGGATCCTCACGGCGACGGCGCTGGTGCTGTTGATGACGCCAGGACTGTCGTTCTTCTACGGCGGCATGGTGCGGGTGAAGAACGTCGTCTCCACGCTGCTGCAGAGCTACATCGCGATGGCGGTCATCAGCCTGCTCTGGGTGGTGGTGGGCTTCAGCCTGTGCTTCGGCGACAGCTTCCACGGCCTCATCGGCGACCCGCGCACCTTCTTCATGTTCAGCGGCGTGGGAGGCGAGACGCATCCGGACCTGGCGCCCACCATTCCCCTGATGCTGTTCGCGCTGTTCCAGCTGAAGTTCGCCATCATCACCCCCGCGCTCATCACCGGCGCGTTCGCCGAGCGCGTGCGCTTCAAGGCGTACGTGCTCTTCATGGTGCTCTTCACGCTGTTCATCTACGCGCCGCTGGCGCACTGGACGTGGCACCCGGAGGGCTTCCTGCGCAAGTGGGGGGTGCTGGACTTCGCGGGCGGCACGGTGGTGCACATGTCCGCGGGCTTCGCGGCGCTGGCGGGCGCGCTGGTGCTGGGGCGTCGCCAGGTGCACCTGGAGAACGCGTCGCATGCGCCGGCCAACCTGCCCTTCGTGATGCTGGGCACGGGCATGCTGTGGTTCGGCTGGTTCGGCTTCAACGCGGGCTCGGCGCTGTCGGCCTCGTCGCTGGCGACGCTGGCGTTCGCCACCACCAACACCGCGTCCGCGGCGGCGATGCTGGGGTGGATTGCCTTCGACTGGCTGCGGGGCCGCAAGCCGAGCGCCATGGGCGCGTGCGTGGGCGCGGTGGTGGGGCTGGTCGCGGTGACGCCCGCCGCGGGCTTCATCACCGTGGGCCAGAGCATCCTCGTCGGCCTCGTCGCCAGCTTCGTGAGCAACGCGGCGGTGTACTTCAAGAGCCGCACCGCCATCGACGACACGCTGGATGTCTTCCCCTGCCACGGCCTGGGCGGCGTGGTGGGCATGGTCCTCACCGGCGTGCTGGCCAAGGACGTGGGCCTGCTCTACGGCGAGACGCGGACGTTCGTCATGCACATGGTGGCGCTGGTGCTGGTGTCCGTCTTCTCCTTCGTCGGCTCATACGTGCTCTACAAGGTCGTGGACCGCATCGTCCCGCTGCGCGTGACGCGCGAGCAGGAGGCGCTGGGACTCGACCTGAGCCAGCACGGCGAGACGCTGGGCGAGTCGACGCCCGCACCCACCGTGGCCCACGCCTCCGCCACCGGCGCGCCTCCGAGCGAGCCGCGCCCCGGCCCGACGGAGCCGCTGCCCGCCTGAGCCCCCCCGCCTCGCGCGACGCGGAAGAAGTCTCCGCGCGTCGCGCGGGACGACTGTCGACCCATCGGTATGTCGAGGCGGGCGTGGGCATCTCCAGCGCCCATGCAATATCTCCGCGCCCCGGACGTTCCCTGGCCGTGCCACCCTCCAACCCGTCCCCTCGACTCCGACGTCTCGCCCCCGTCCTCCTCCTCCTCGCGCTCTCGGCATGCGCCACCGGCACGCGAGGCGTGGGGTATCGCGAGCTCACGCTGACGGACCCCGTGAGGGGCGGCCCGATGAAAGCCGTCGTCTTCTATCCGTCCCCACAAGCCTCGGGCTCCATCGACCAGGACCTCACGCGCGTCGACGCGAGCAGGGACCTGACGCCCGCGTCCGGTCAGCACCCGCTGGTGCTCGTCTCGCACGGCCATGGTGGCACCCGCTGGGGACACAGCGACCTCGCCACCGCGCTCGCGCGCCGGGGCTTCGTCGTCGCGGCGCTCGACCATGCGGGAAACACATATGCGGACAACGAGCGCGCGGGCTCGGACGAGGTGTGGCTCGGCCGCGCCCTCCAGGTGCGGACGCTCCTGGACTCCGTGCTCGCCGACACCGTGATGGGCCCCCGCGTGGACCCTTCACGCGTGGGCGCCATGGGCTTCTCCATGGGCGGCTACACCGTGCTGCTGCTCGCGGGCGCGGTGCCGGACTTCGATCGCTTCGGGCCCGCCTGCGCGCTCGAGGTGAACCAGCACTCCGACCTGTGCACCCAGCTGCGCGAGGTCCGCGTCACCAACCGCCCGGAGCTGCGCGCCACCGCGGAGCCCCGCGTGCGCGCCATCTTCTCCATGGCTCCTGTCGGAGTGCCCTTCGACGCGGCGGGATTGCGGGACGTGAAGGTCCCCGTGAGGCTCTACTCGGCGGAACAGGACGCGGTGCTCCCACCCACCTCCAACGCGGAGAGCGTCCGCGACAGCCTCCCCACCCCACCGGAGTACACCGTCATCCCGCGCGCGGGGCACTACGTGTTCCTCGCGCCCTGCCGCCCGAAGATGGCCTCGCTCGCGCCCGAGCTGTGCGTCGACCCGGTGGGCGTGGACCGCGTGAAGCTCCACCAGCAGCTGGCGGACGACGCCGAGCGCTTCTTCCGCCGCACGCTCCCACCCACGGCCCCGGCGCGCTGACACCCCTCGGAGGGGACGCCCTCCATGGTCCGCGACGCGCGGGGGCGACGGTGGAGGCCCGCGCGGCTCGGCCACCGCGCCCGCTCGCCCGCATCGCGAGAACTCCGCCCGCCCCGTCCGCGCGACGTCCTTCTCACCCTCTCATGCATCGCGAGATGGCGCGGGCCTCGCCTCCGCGCCCGCGAACCTCGCGCGAGCGACTCAGCTCCCCTTCTTCGCGGACTTCGCCGCCGGGGTGCGGCCCCGACGCGCGCCGCCACGCGTGTTGGGCGAGGCCGGCGCGGGTCCGGTGTTGGGCGTGGCCCCGCCCTCCTCGGTCGGCTTCAGCTTTCGCTTGATGCGGCGCGGCGGGAGCAGGTCTGGCTCTCCCGGCACCTTCTGCGCGAGGAAGATGGCCGCATCGAGCTTGTAGAAGGTCCGGGCCCGGTACCATGCCAGCGCGGACTCGTTGTTCTCCGCCACCTCCAGCACCAGGTGGGTACAGCCTCGCGTGCGCGCCAGGTGCTGGAGCTGATCCAACATGAAGCTGCCCACCCCGCGCCCCTGGTAGTCCGGGTGCACCGCCAGCTCCTCCACGAAGAGCGGCCGCATGCCCCGCTTCTCGAACCAGCGCGGGTTCACCCAGTTGTCGTCGCCCGTCGCCTCGTAGGCGCATTCGGAGTAGCCGACGATTTCCCCATCCACCTCGTACAGCAGCTGTTCGATCCACTCGGAGGTGTAGACCTCCATGAAGCGGCGCTTCGAGCGGGGCCGCTGGTACTCGACCGTCTCCCGATTGACGTCTCGGAAAACGAGTTTGAGGAACTCCCAGGTGCGGTTCAGGTCGCGACGGTGGATGCGGCGGACTCGGACCTCGAGGGCGTCCTGAGAAACGGCTTTCGTCATACGGCCTGCTTCCTTAGCAGGCTGGCGGAAAGCCACCAGCGGTTCCAGCAGCCCGGGAGGGCCTCCGTCCGGAATCCCGCCTCGGGAGGGTTGCCTCATGACGGGGTGGGAGGATGGAATGGAGCTGAACACCCCATGGAACCCCCGTGCGAGCCCCATCCCCATGAGCCGACCGTCCGACGGTGACCTCGACATCGACTCGGTCCTGAGAAACACCTACAAGGTCGTCTCCCTCCTGGGGCGCGGGGGGATGGGCTCCGTCTATCTGGCCCAGCACCTGCGCCTGCCTGGAAAGCAGGTCGCGGTGAAGGTGCTGCGCGGCGGCGACCACCTGACGCCCGAAATCTTCGCGCGCTTCCGGCGCGAGGCCGAAATCGCCTCCCGGCTGGGACACCCCAACATCGTCGAGGTGCTCGACTACGACACCCTCGAGGACGGCACCCCGTTCCTCGTGCTGGAGTTCCTGCGCGGCGAGAGCCTCCAGGCGCGGCTCGAGCGGGGGCGGCTGCCGCTGTCGGACGTCATGTCCTTCGCCCGGCAGATGGGCTCCGCGCTCCAGGCCGCGCACGCGGCGGGCATCGTCCACCGCGACCTCAAGCCCGCCAACGTCTTCCTCATCCCCACCGACTCCGGCGGCGTGGTGGCCGAGCGGCTCAAGCTGCTCGACTTCGGCATCTCCAAGGTCCTCGACTCGGGGACGGTGCAGACCCAGGAGGCGACGCTCATCGGCACGCCGCAGTACATGTCGCCGGAGCAGGCCCAGGGCCGCAACAAGGAGATCGACGCGCGCACGGACATCTTCGCGTTCGGCTGCATCGTCTACGAGATGATGACCGGCACGCCCGCCTTCGGCGCTGGCGGCATCGCGCAGATGATCTTCCGCGTCGTCTACGAGCCGCCCGAGCCCCTCGCGCCGCTGTGCCCGGAGGCGCCGCCGCACGCCATCGCCGCGGTGGACCGCGCGCTCGCCAAGAAGGCCGAGGAGCGCTACCCCGACGTCGCCGCCTTCGTCGCGGACCTGACCGGTGCTCCGCTCCAGACGCTCACGCCGTCCGCGGGGACGCACTCGCTGGGCGCGCGCGCCAGCGCCTCGCCCTCCGGCGTCGCCCTGCCTTCCGAGGGCCCGCCGTCCCTGTCCTCCACGCTGCCGCCAGGTTCCGGCGCGCGCCCCGTCCCCGAGCACGCCTTCGACGCGACGATGGCCCCCGGCACCGGGCGCACCAGCGGCATCCAACCGCGGGCCCCGGACGCGTCCGGTGGCACCGGGCAGATGGGCCTCGTCCAGCCCCAGCCCGCCGCGTTCGCGTCCGGTGGCACCGGGCAGATGGGCCTCGTCCAGCCCCAGCCCGCCGCGTTCGCGTCCGGTGGCACCGGGCAGATGGGCCTCGTCCAGCCCCAGCCCGCCGCGCTGATGGACCCGCCGGGCCTGGAGCCCACGCTCATCTCCAAGCAGGTCGCCGCCATCAGCCCGCCCGTGGCCGCCGTCGCCCCGCACACGGTGGTGCCCGTCCCCGTGCCCACCGTGCCGCCGGTCGCCACGACGCCGGTCCCCGCCGCCGTGGTCGCGCCGCCCCCGGTCGCCGCGACGCCAGCCAAGCGCGCGCCCGTGGCCGCCATCGTCGTGGCCGGCCTCGTCGTCGTCGCGGGCGTGGGCTTCTGGGCCACGCGTCCCTCCGGCGCCACGACCCCACAGGGCGGCGTGACTCCCGCCCCCACGCCCACGACGACGCAGGTGGCCGCGAACACCGCGCCTGCAGCCCAGCCCACCGTCACGCCCACGACGGCCCCCGCGAACCCGGGCCCCGGTGACGAGCCGCACACCAGCCCGGAGGTCGCGCCACCGAGCGCCCTGCCCACCGTCGCCACGACGACGACGAACCCGGCTCCGCCGCCCACGCGCCCCGTCGTCCGCGCGGAGGTGCCGGAGAAGTTGTCGGACGATGTTCGTAAGCTCCTGGACGACGCGGAGCGTGCCCTCACGGGCGGAGACACGGAGGAAGCCATCCGGTTGGCGCGCAGCAGCCAGCGAAGGGAACCCAAGAACATCCCCCAGGCGTCCTACTCGCTGCTCACCCGGGCCTTCTGCCGTCAGGGGGACCTGAGCAACGCGAAGGCCCAGTGGCCCAAGGTCACCCGGGCCGAGCAGTCCAAGGTCCGGAAGTACTGCAAGCAGCACGACATCGAGCTCTGAATCGCGGGCTCTGGAACGCGGGTCACCTTTAGGGGGGCCCGAATCACGAGGTGAATCGCTTGAGACACATGGTCGCGGTATTCGTCACGGCGCTCACGCTGGGGGCCACCTCCAGCATGGCGGGCGCCCCCGTCGAGGCGGGCAAGGTCTACTCTGGTCCCGAGGGCGAGGAGGTCGCCGTCATCCCCCTCACGCCCCGGGACGCGAAGAAGTACCTGCTGCGCGTCAAGGGCACCGGCTCGCCCATCGACGGCAAGGTGCTGCCCTACGAGCTGAAGGACTACAGCACCAGCAGCACCCTCCAGCACAACTACGTCACCCAGTGGGGCGGACGTGGCTACACCGTGCTGCACGTGCGCAACACGAACTACGAGCTGTACGTCCCCGGCCGCAACAGCAAGGAGATCGACGTCTCCTTCGACGAGAAGCGCACCCAGGCGCTCAAGGCGGAGGAGGTCTACAAGGAGCACCAGAAGCAGGACGCGGACGGCACGCTGAAGAAGCTGATGGCGTTCGACCGCCCGGGTGAGTCCGCGCGCCACGACAAGGAGTTCGCGGAGCTGCTGCGGACCATGAACGCCGCCTGCGGCTCGACGGTGAGCGCGGCCATCGACTGGAAGAGCGTCACCGACGACCAGCTCAAGGAGCTGAGCATCTCCGGCTACTGCGAGGCGCCGCTCGAGTCGCTCAAGCAGCTGTGCACCCAGTCCGACGTGGCGAAGAAGACCGTGCAGGCGCGCGTAAAGCAGATCAGCTGCCGCTTCGGGGACAGCCTGGACCCCAAGCTCGACGC
The DNA here is from genome assembly GCF_021412625.1 of Myxococcus stipitatus. The sequence goes on from NZ_JAKCFI010000009.1 coordinate 144,341, forward strand.
GGATCGCCTCGTCTGGACGACCTACCGCGACGCGTCCAATCAGCAGGACTTCGCCACGAAGTTCTTCAAGACGAACCTGTAGCCCCCGAGAGCCTTCGATGAACTTCCAGCGTCTCGCCGCCCTCGCGGCATCGTTCGCATGCAGCGCCTCCCTGGCCGCGGAGTCCAACCTCCAGCCGCCCTGGGGCACCGAGCAGAACCTGGGTCAGAAGATGATCATGGAGGCCACGTCCGTCTGCGCGGATGGCAAGGGCCACTACGTCGTCCTCTCCCCGGACGAGGAGAACGGCGGCACCCTCCTCTTCTACGGCGACGGCAAGAACTTCACCCAGGTGGAGCGCATCCCGTTCACGTCGAGCGGCAGCTTCCTGGACCCGCGCTTCTTCAACAAGTCGGCCAACCCCAACTTCCGCGGCATCGACTACCGGGTGGTCTCCGAGGTGGAGTTCGAGCGCAAGGAGAAGAAGTGCTCCCTGCGCTGCGGCGACAAGACGATTCCCCTCACCATCCTGCCGGCGGAGGAGGGCGCGAACCTGCTGCGCAAGGCGTCCTACGCCCCCAGCCCCAACCAGTTCGCGCCCTACGCGCTCCTGCGTGACACCAAGGGCAACTACTACTTCGTGGACCGCGGCGCCAAGCCGACCGAGCAGAAGAACTACCGCGTCTTCATCGGGCCGCGCGGCAGCCTCAAGCAGCAGAAGATGACCAACGTCATCGCGGACTCCGAGGGAGAGATCTTCTCCACGAAGAAGGGCGACCTGCGGCTGGTGCTCGACAAGTCCAAGTCGTCGGTGTGGATCGAGAACAGCAAGAAGTCGCTCGACCTGCGCCAGGTGCCCGTCGAGGAGAACCTGCCGCTCATCTACAACGAGCTGGGCGTCTACGAGGGCATCCGCCTGGGCACGCCCTGCGACGACCAGTAGTCGCTTCACCGCGCGCTCGCCTCCGGCCCCTTCCGGAGGCGAGCCGCGCCCGTCCGCCAGAGGTCGAGGAGCCGGAACACGACGTCCCTCCTCCCCGCGGAACCGTGGCGCTCCCGCCGCCCCGCCGTTAGGTTGCCGCCCGCCGAACAAGGAGGCAGCCCCATGCGAACCGAGGAGACGCGATTCCTTCACCAGGCCATCGAGGCGGCGCGCCGCGCCGGCGCCAGGGGCAACCAGCCCTTCGGAGCGGTGTTGGTGGACGAGGCCGGCAAGGTGCTGCTGGAGGGCGAGAACACGGCGGTCACCGAGCGGGACTGCACCGGCCACGCCGAGTCCAACCTCATGCGGGAGGCGACGAAGCGCTTCTCCCAGGAGGTGCTCGCCCGGAGCACGATGTACACGAGCACGGAGCCCTGCGCGATGTGCGCGGGGGCCATCTTCTGGGGCGGCGTGGGCCGCGTCGTCTTCGCGCTGTCGTCGGCGGAGTTCGGGAAGATGGTGGGTGACAAGCGGGACGGCCTGTTCATGTCGTGCCGCGAGGTGCTCGAACGGGGCAGCCGCCCCACGCAGGTCGAGGGTCCCGTGGACCTGAAGGAAGCGCGCGACGTGCACGCGGGCTTCTGGACGTAGGCCGCGCTTGATTGACCCCGGCGGTTGCGCAAGCCTTCCCGCACCGCCGTGAACCTCCCTCGCTACTTCATCCCCCACGCCGCCACGCCCGCGGAGCCCGTCGCCTCGGACGCCACCGCCATCGTCCACGTGGTGGACACCTTCCGCCTGGAGTCGACCCAGGTGCTGGAGCCGGAGTGGCTCGTCGGCATCGACGCGCTGGGGAACCCTCACGTCGTCCCGGCGAGCGAGCGGGGCCTGCTGCCCGCGACGGCGCTCTCGCAGCTGGCGCACCACGAGGTCGCCTCCGGCCGCACGCCCCGGCGCATCGCCGCTTCGGAGCTGTATCTCCTCGCGGTGGAGCTGGTCGAGCACCCCGCGAACGCCGAGGGCTTCAACGACCCTGTCTATCTCTACGGCCACCTGTCGGGGCCGTGGCCGGGCGGCGCGCCCCAGCGGGTGCCGGGCCAGCTCACGGTGACGCGCGGTGACGTGCTCGCGGGGTTGGTGCACGGCGCGCGGGAGGCCTTCCACTACGCGCCGACGCCGGAGAGCCCCGCCGCGCCGCATGGCCACCACGCGCTGCTGCCGGGGGACAGGCCGGACGTGCTCGCTTCGGGGCGGGGCCTGGTGCTGGCGTGGCCGGTGGTGCCGCCGGAGCTCCAGGTGGGCAACGCGTCCAACGGCCCCATGGTGTCGCGCCTCCTCCACGACGTGCTCACGCAGCTCCAGGAGGACGCGGCGGGACACCAGGGACCGGAGGCGTTGATCCGCATGGAGCTGCCCGTGCCCAGCCGCGCCATGGCCATCGCGGAGCTGGAGCTGCGCGGCTACGAGGTGAAGGGCGACGTGGCCGTCCTCCGCCGCCAGCACCCGGGCCTGCTCACGCGCATGGCGGAGTGGCTGCGCGCGGAGAAGGTGAAGGTGCCCAGGGAAGCGGGCACCGCGGAGTTCCTCGACCTGGCGCGCCAGGCGCTGGCGGCGCTGCCGGGATGGCCCTCGGAGACGGAACGCGCGCTGCGCGCGCTGGTGCGCCCTGGCGGTGGCGTGCCCGCGTCGCCCACCGTTCCCCGCGCCGTCCCGCCCGCTTCGCGTCCGCTGCCGCCGCGCGCGCCACCCCAGCCGCCCCGCCCGGATGACTGGATGCGGGACTTCCTCGCGGAGCACGAGGCGCGACAGCTCCAGGCCCCCAGGCCGCGCATCACCCGGGTGAAGCCGCCTCCACCCTCCGCGAAGCCGGGCACGCCGGACTGGATGGCGGACTTCTCCGCGAAGGCGACCGCGCCCTCCGCCATCCCCGCGCCGCGCGCGGAGAAGGCCGCGCCCGCGAGCGCCGCGCCCGCGAAGAAGCCCGACTGGATGTCCGACTTCGAGGACTGAGCGCCCGAGCGTGCGGGCCCCTCGTTTTCACGGGAAGGTGGTAGCGTTCATCCCCATCCAGCAGGGGGAACGATGGGACACGAGAAGCCGGTCGAGCCGTTTTCGGACCTTCACGTCGAGGAGGGGTTGGTGCGCGCGGTGCTGCTGCACGACCCCACGGTGGAGGGCCTGGACGTCGCCATCTACATGGACGCGTCAGGCAGCATGCAGGAGGAGTACGAGTACAAGCGACCCAATCGCTCCTTCCTGGAGTGGCTGCGCGGCGCGCCGCTGAAGGACCCCGCCAACCAGGTCGAGCCGCAGGTGCAGTGGATGCTCGAGTACCTGGCCACCAAGGACCGCAACGGCATGTTGCGCGTGGCGTACTGGGCCTGCGGCAACGGCGGCAAGGACGTGGAGGTCGTCGGCGAGCTGAAGGGCGTGGACGTGAAGCAGTACAAGTTCCCGGGCGCGAAGAAGCTCGGCGGACACACGTTCCTGACGCCCGCGCTGAAGGACTACGTGCGCTACCTCAAGGAGCAGGTGCCCCAGGGCGCGCGGCGCGGCTGCGCGGTCATCGTCACGGATGGCCAGCTCCATGACGCGGAGGACGTGGAGCGCTTCTCCGCGCAGGTGGCGCGCGACATCGTCGCGGGCAGGCTGCCCCGGCTGAACTTCGTGCTGGTGGGCGTGGGCGACGGCGTCGACGAGAAGCAGCTCGAGCGCATCGCCCACCAGGAGTACCCGGGCGTGGGTCACCTGTGGTGCCACCGCATCGCGGAGGAGATCAGCCAGGTCGCGGAGCTGGTGGCGGTGCTGGTGGACGAGAACATGACGGTGGCCGCCGGCGGCACCATCTACGACGACAAGGGCAAGGTGCTGAAGACGTACGAGGGCCGGCTGCCGGCGGTGCTGGAGTTCGAGGTCCCCGAGGGGACGGAGAGCTTCACCCTGGAGGTGAACGGCCAGCGCTTCACGCAGCCCCTGCCGGACGACGACCACCACGACGAAGACGAGGACCATCACTGATGGCGGGCCACGAAGTCATCGTCCGTCCGTTCTCGGACGTGCATCGCATGGGCAACAAGGTCGTGGCCACGCTGCTGCACGACCCCACGGTGGAGGGGCTGGACGTGGCCCTCTACATGGACGGCTCCGCCAGCATGGAGGACGAGTACGGTCCTCGCGGCGTGCTGGCGAAGCTGGCCCCGGTGAAGAACCTGGTCGAGCCGCAGATGCGGTGGATGCTCGAGTATCTGGCGAGCAAGGACCGGGACGGCCAGGTCCGCGTCGCGTACTGGGCGACGGGGGATGGCAGCCAGTTGGAGGAGGTGGGCTCGCTCTCCGCGGCGCAGGCCAAGGACTTCCGCTTCCCGGGGCCGCGCTTCTACGGCAAGGCGACCGTGATGCTGCCGGTGCTGCGCGACTTCGTGGCGCACATGAAGCAGCAGGTGCAGACGGGCGCGCGCCGGGGGTTGGCGGTCATCATCACCGACTCGCAGCTGTCGGACGGCAACGACGTGCGGGCCTACGCCACCCAGGTGGCGAAGGAGATCGCCGCCGGACGGCTGCCGCGCATGAGCTTCGTCTTCGTGGGCGTGGGCGACCAGGTCGACGAGGAGCAGATGGAGGAGATCTCCCACGAGACGTATCCGGGCGTGGGCCATCTGTGGTGTCACCGCATCGCCGACCGCATGGAGGAGATGGCGGAGCTGGTGGCCGTGCTGGTGGACGAGACGATGACGGTGGCCGCGGGCGGCACCCTCTACGACGAGCAGGGCAAGGTCCTGAAGGCGTATGAGGGACGGCTGCCCGCGGTGCTCGAGTTCGAGGTGCCGGCCACGTGCAAGGCCTTCACCCTGGAGGTGGCGGGGCAGCGCTTCACCCAGCCCATCCCCGAGGAGCACGAGGACGAGGACCACCACGACGAGGACGAAGAGGAGCCCGAGCCGGTCCGAGCCCCCTCCCCCGCCCCGGGTCGCAAGCACGGCGGCCACCGCCACTGACGCCGCAGGAAGAAGACGCCATGTCCGAGCAGAAGAAGAACGGTGCCCCGGCGGACCACGTCCACGGACCGGACCACCAGCACGCCCCCACGCACGGACATGGCGAGCCCCACGTCCACGGGCCCGGGTGCAATCACGACCAGGGCCCGTCCATCGCCGCGCCGAAGTCGGCCACGAAGGCGAACCTCAAGGGGATGAAGTTCTCCGCCGCGAAGCCGGCGGAGAAGCACGTCCACGGCCCGGGCTGTAGCCACGGGCACGACCACGCCCACGCGAAGGGCCATGAGCACGGCCCGGGCTGCGACCACGGGCACGACCATGCCCACGCGAAGGGCCACGAGCATGGCCCGGGCTGCGACCACGACCCTGGGCATGACCATGCGCACGGCGCGGGCTGCGACCACGACCATGGCGACGGGCACCACCATCACCACCCGAAGCCCAAGCGCATCCGGCCTCCGGGGTACCGGGCGGCGGAGGGCGGAGGCGTGGCGCTCCAGCTCGACCTGGAGGGCGCGCTGCCGGGCGAGACGGACGACGTCGGTCGCTTCGAGAAGCTGGAGGCGGCGCTGGAGGCGCACCATGGCGTCCTCGACGTCCACCTGCGCCGGGACCAGGGCTACGCGGAGGTCTGCCTCCACTACGACCCGGCGAGGGTGAGCGCGGCGGCGTTGATCGCCGTGGCGCAGCGCACCGGCGCGGAGGTCGCGAAGCGCTACAAGGGCCAGACGTGGTTCGTGCGCGGCATGACGTCCGCGGACTCCGCGACGCTCATCGAGCACGGGCTCGGCAAGCTCCCGGGAGTCCTGTCCGCGAACGTGGCCTACGCGAGCGAGCGCCTCGTCGTCGAGTACGACAGCGAGGAGGTGTCGCTCCGGGACATCGAGACCCAGGCGAAGTCGCTCGGCTTCGTGCTGGAGGTGCCCAGCCACGGACACGCGTGCTCGCACCACGCGCACGGCGGCGGCCTCGCGCCGCTGCTGGAGATGCCGCTGGTGGTGGCCTCGGGCGTGCTGCTCGTCGCCGGCTGGCTCCTGGAGCGCTTCGCGCCCGTGCCCGCGCTGGTCCCGACCGTCGTCTGGGCCCTGTCCATCGCGAGCGGCGGCTTCTTCGCCATCCGGGGTTCGGTGAAGTCGCTGCTCCAGCTGCGCATCGACATCGAGACGATGATGGTCGTGGCGGCGCTCGGCGCGGCGGTGCTGGGCTCCTGGTTCGAGGGGGCCTTCCTCCTCTTCCTCTTCAGCGCCGGCCACGCACTGGAACACCGGGCCATGGACCGCGCGCGGCGCTCCATCGAATCGCTGGGGGCACTGCGCCCCGAGCTGGCGCGCGTGAGACGCGGCGACGACCTGGTCGAGGTCCCCGTGGCCCAGGTGCAGCGCGGCGAGCGCGTCATCGTGCGCCCCGGAGACCGCGTCCCCCTCGACGGCATCATCCGCGAAGGCAGGAGCTCCCTCGAGCAGGCCGCCATCACCGGCGAGTCCCTGCCGGTCGCCAAGAAGCCCGGCGACGAGGTGTTCTCCGGCACCATCAACTGCGAGGCGCTGCTGGAGGTGGAGGTCACCCGGCTGTCGTCGGAGTCGGTGCTGGCGCGCGTGGTGGACATGGTGGCGGAGGCCGAGGCGCAGAAGGGCCCCAACCAGCGCTTCGCGCAGCGGCTCGAGCGCACCTTCGCCCCGCTGGTGATGATTGGCGCGGTGGTCTTCCCGGTGGTGCTCGTGCTGCTCGGCACGCCCTTGAAGGAGGCCATCCTGCGCGCGGTGTCGCTGCTGGTGGCCGCGTCGCCGTGCGCGCTCGCCATCTCCACGCCGTCGGCCGTGCTGTCCGCCGTGGCGGCGGCGGCGCGCGGCGGCGTGCTCATCAAGGGCGGCATCTACCTGGAGCTGCTCGGCAAGGTGAAGGCCATCGCCTTCGACAAGACAGGCACGCTCACCGTCGGCAAGCCCCGCCTCATCAGCACCGCTCCGGCGGAGGGTGTGACGGAGGCGGAGCTGCTCGGCACGGCGGCCTCGGTGGAGAAGCTCTCCGCGCACCCCCTGGCGCACGCCATCGTCGACGCGGCGGCCGAGCGCGGCCTCCCGTTGGAGGCGGGCCACGACATGGAGGCCATCCACGGCAAGGGCCTGCGCGCCCGGGTGGGCGAGGCGCGCGTGGACGTCGGCAGCCTGGCCCTCTTCGAGGGCGAGGCCGTGCCGGAGGACCTCCGCGCGAAGGTGGACGCGCTGGAGCAGGCGGGCCAGACGACGATGGTGGTGCGCCGGGCGGAGCGCTACCTGGGCGTGCTCGGCGTGGCGGACACGGTGCGGGCGGGCGCGCAGCACGTCATCCACCGGCTCAAGCTGGAGGGCATCGAGCGCACGGTGATGCTGTCCGGCGACAACGCGCGCGTGGCGAAGTCCATCGCCGAGCAGGTGGGCATCGACGAGGCGCGCGCGCCGCTGATGCCCGCGGACAAGGTCACCGCCGTCCGGGAGATGGGGCGACAGGGCTCGGTGGCCATGGTGGGCGACGGCGTCAACGACGCGCCCGCGCTCGCGGCGGCGGCGGTGGGCGTGGCCATGGGCGGCGCCGGCTCCGATGCCGCCCTCGAGACTGCGGACGTCGTGCTGATGAGCGACGACCTGTCCCGGCTGCCCTTCGCGCTGACGCTCGCGCGCGGGGCCACGGCGGTGATGAAGCAGAACCTGGTCATCGCCCTGGGCATCAGCGCGGTGCTCGTCATCGCGAGCATCTTCGGCCTCACGAGCATCAGCCACGCGGTGGTGCTGCACGAGGGCAGCACGCTGCTCGTCGTCGCCAATGGCCTGCGACTGCTCGCGTTGCGCCCCAAGGCGCTGGGCTCCATCCCCGCGCACTCCGTGGGCATCGCCCCCGCGCCACCTCAGGCCGCATGACCCGGCGCCGGCCACCCAGGCTGCGCCCTCACTCACGCCTCCAGCGCAGGCCGTGAGGCACCTGGCCCCGCTGAGCCGCAGCTTCAGGTCCGGCTCCTTGACCTCTCCGGTCAGCGTCAACGCCGCGTGGAGGAGCCCCAGCGTCCGCTCCAGGTCACCCTCCGGAGTGGCGGACCAGCGGGGCCTCAGCGCGCGGTGCAGCCCCTCGAGGAGGAGCCGCTTGCCAGGGACACCGGGAGCGCCCGCCTGGGCCAGCAGCTCGACCGCCGCGAGGAGGCCATCGTCGAAGGCCTTGGCCTTGAGCGAGAAGGCCATGAGGGGTGCCCAGCCCCACCCGCCGAGAGCCCCGCCAGCGTCGCCACGGGAGGTCCCGAGGGCTCGCCGTCCCGCGCGCCGACGAGCTCGGGGACCTCCAGCTCGAGGACCTGGGAGACGCGGTCGACCTCGACATCCACCGCGTGCTGCGTCGACGTGAACGAGTAACGGGACATGGCGGACTCAGCCTTCCGGGCGGAGGGGGCGCGTGCCCAGCCTCTCCGCCCGCGTGTGCCTGACCTGGTGACGTACCACCCGGGAGGTATTCACGTCCGCCCCCGGTTTGGAGGAGCCTGGGCTCACCGCGCCGGACCACCGGGGCGGCCAGCCTCACGGGGGAGCCCTCATGCAGCCTGTCACCCTGGCCCTGGCCCTGGCGGGCCTGTTGTTCGCGGGACTCTTCATCCGTTCGGCACTCCAGGCGCGAGCGCTGCGCGCCCGCTTCGCGCCCATCCTCGACGTCGAGGCGGAGCGCCAGCGAATCCTGGCGGAGCTGGAGCGCGCGAAGGCGGAGTCCGCGCAGACGCTCGCGGCCGAGCGCAACCGCCTGTCCACCGAGCTGGCCCGGGAGAAGGACCAGGCCGACGCGGCCCTCCGCCAGGAGCAGCAGCGCGCCGACGCCGAGCTGACCCGGACGCGGGCGCAGGCCGAGACAGCCGTGCGCGAGCTGGAGCAGCGGCGCCAGCAGGCCCGGGAGGACCACGCGTACCTCGAGAAGCGCATCACCACGCTGCGCGAGGAGCTGCGGCCCCTGGAGGAGGAGTCCGTCCTGCGCTCCTACGGCCTCTACAAGCCCATCTACAACCTCTCCTCCTCGGAGAAGTACGAGCAGCGCCTGGAGGCCATCCGCGAACGCCAGAAGCGCATGCTCAAGGACAAGGAGGCCGCCTTCTGCCGCGCGCAGTGGGAGGTCAACGGCAGCAAGGTCGAGGGGAAGAAGCAGACGGACCGCACCCTCAAGCTGATGCTCCGCGCGTTCAACGGCGAGGCCGACGCGTGCGTCGCGAAGGTGACCTACAAGAACATCAAGGCCATGGAGGCGCGCATCGAGAAGGCCGCCGAGGCCATCAGCGCCCTCACCGAAATCCAGCAGTGCTCCATCGCCCTGCCCTACGTGGAGCTGAAGCTCCAGGAGCTGCGGCTCGCCCACGAATACGAGGAGAAGCGCCAGGAGGAGAAGGAGGAGCAGCGCCGCCTCCGCGAGCAGATGCGCGAGGAGGATGCGGCGCAGCGCGAGCTGGAGCGCGCGAAGCTGGAGGCCGAGCGCGAGGCGCAGCGCGACGAGGAGGCGCTTCGCAAGGCCCGGGGCGAGTTGGAGCGCAGCCAGGGCGCCGAGCAGGCCAGGCTGCTCGAGCGCATCGCGGAGCTGGAGCGGCGCGTGGCCGAGGACCAGGAGCGCCAGCGCGCCATCTCCCAGGCCCAGCTCACCCGCACCGGCCACGTCTACGTCATCTCCAACATCGGCTCCTTCGGCGAGGATGTCTTCAAGGTGGGCATGACGCGCAGGCTCGTCCCCCAGGACCGCATCGACGAGCTGGGCGACGCCTCCGTCCCCTTCGAGTTCGACGTCCACGCCATCATCCGCACGTCGGACGCGCCCCGGCTGGAGGCGGAGCTGCACAAGACGTTCGCCAGCAAGCGCGTCAACCGCGTCAACGAGCGCAAGGAGTTCTTCCGCGTGACGCTCGATGAAATCGCCCGCGCCGTCCGCCAGCACCACGGCGACTTCGAGCTGACGCGCATCGCCGAGGCCGCCGAGTACCGCAAATCACTCGCGATGGAGGAGGAGGAGCGCACGACGGTCTCCCGACCCCACCCCCGGCTCTCCATGTCGGTCGACGCACCGCGTCCTCCATGACGTCATGCGCCATGCGGGGGAGGCTCCACGGGAGGACGCCCGCCTGCCATCCCGCCGACCCCGGACATGCTTGAGACGCAAAGGAGTCATGCCCTGCACACGGTGCGAGAACGTCACGCGCGCGGGTACTGGGACGGAAGTGGAAACGTGGCATGTTGCGCACGCGATGGCTGTCAGCGTCTTCGACCTCTTCAAGATTGGCATCGGACCTTCGAGCTCCCACACGGTGGGCCCCATGCGCGCCGCGCGGCAGTTCGTGCTGCGGCTGGCGGAGCGTGGGCTCGTGGAGAAGCTCACCCGGCTGAAAGTGGAGCTGTACGGCTCGCTCGGCGCCACGGGGAAGGGGCACGGCAGCGACAAGGCGGTGGTGCTCGGGCTGCGGGGTGACACGCCCGAGGGCGTGGACGTGGAGTGCATCCCCACCGTCGTGGGTCGCTGGCGCGCCGAGGGGCGCATCAGCCTGTTGGGCCAGAAGGAGCTGGTCTTCCGCGACGGCGAGCACCTGGTGATGCACCGCCGCCGCGCGCTCCCCTACCACCCGAACGGGATGCGCTTCACCGCCTTCGGCGCGGACGGCGTGGAGCTGGACTCGCGCGTCTTCTATTCGGTGGGCGGGGGCTTCGTCGTGGACGAGGAGGCGGTCAGCGGCCAGGACCCGCTGCGCGCCGACACCACGGTGCTGCCCTACCCGTTCCAGTCCGCGGCGACGCTGCTGGAGCTCAGCGAGCGGGAGCGGCTGCCCATCAGCGCGCTGATGATGGCGAACGAGAAGACCTGGCGCTCGGAGGCGGAGATTCGCGCGGGGCTCCTGCGCATCTGGGATGTCATGCAGGCGTGCGTGCGCCGGGGGTGCAGCGCGTCGGGCATCCTCCCGGGCGGGCTCAAGGTGGAGCGCCGCGCGGCGGCGATGTACCAGCGTCTCATCAGCCGTCCGGAGGCGGGGCTCACCAACCCGCTGACCGTGCTGGACTGGGTGAACCTGTACGCGCTCGCGGTCAACGAGGAGAACGCGGCGGGAGGGCGCGTCGTCACGGCGCCCACCAACGGCGCGGCGGGCATCATCCCCGCGGTGCTGCACTACTACTGGCGCTTCTCGCCCGGGGCGAACGAGGACGGCGTGGTGCGCTTCCTGCTCACCGCGGGGGCCATTGGGGTGCTCTACAAGGAGAACGCCTCCATCAGCGGCGCGGAGGTCGGCTGTCAGGGTGAGGTGGGCAGCGCGTGCTCCATGGCCGCGGGCGCGCTCACCGAGGTGCTCGGCGGCACGCCGCTCCAGGTGGAGAACGCGGCGGAGATCGCCATGGAGCACAACCTGGGGCTGACGTGCGACCCCATCGGTGGCCTGGTGCAGGTGCCCTGCATCGAGCGCAACGCCATGGCCAGCGTCAAGGCCATCAACGCCGCGCGCATGGCCCTCTCCGGCGACGGACGGCACTTCGTCAGCCTGGACAAGGTCATCCGGACGATGCGCGACACCGGGCGCGACATGAAGGACAAGTACAAGGAGACCTCGCGCGGCGGCCTCGCGGTCAACGTCCTGGAAGTGGCCAGCCTCAGCGTCGGCCTCCCGGAGTGCTGAGCGCCTCGCGCGGGTGTGCGTAGCCCCATCCGCGGAGGCATGTCCGCGAGCCTCACGCCGCCAGGCCTGTCCGGACGGTCGCCCGGCCTGCACGCTGCCGCGCCAGACGGCCCGCCTCCGACGCGTTCTTGAGCCTTTCCCACCTCTGGCGTCACGCTTGCGATTGCAACCCAATCCGCGCGGCGCAATCCCTCACTCACGAGACACCTCCGCATGACGTCGCTCCGCGCGGCGCGCGAGGAAAGTTCGCGTGAGATGGCAAAGTCGCGGCGTCCTCCGTGTCACGTCGTTGCCGCTGTCATGGAGGGGCAGCAAGATTCCACCGCGCTCGGTGCTCTCGCACCGGGACGCAAGGCCCGGAAGCCGGCACTCCACGTGCCCTTTCGTATGCGGCCCATACCTCGCAGCGCGCCGTCCTCCTGGCCGACCTGTCGTGCCTCACCCCAAGGAGACGTTCGAATGACACCCCCGAAGCCACGACCCGTCGGGCTCCCCCCGCCCGTACGCTCACACGCCGTGCTGCTGTTGTTGTCCGCGTTGCTGGTGCTCCCCGCGAGCGAGGCCTGGGCCCAGCCCACCTTCACCTTGTGGCCCGGCACCGCCACCCCCGCCGTCGCGTCCGTCACCAATGACTCCTCCGCCGTGGAGCTCGGCGTGAAGTTCCGCTCCGACATCGACGGCGACATCGTCGGCATCCGCTTCTACAAGGGCGCCACCAACACCGGCACCCACGTGGGCAGCCTGTGGAGCGCCACCGGCCAGCGGCTCGCCTTCGCCACCTTCACCAACGAGACGGCCACCGGCTGGCAGGAGGTCCTCTTCTCCACGCCCGTCCCCGTCACCGCCAACACCACGTACGTCGCCTCGTACCACGCGCCGGCCGGCGCCTACGCCTTCACCAACGGCGGCCTCATCGCCGCCCAGGACGCCCCGCCGCTGCACGCGCTGGCGGGCGCCAGCAACGGCGGCAACGGCGTCTTCACCTACGGCGCCGCGGGCTCCTTCCCCACCACCGCCTTCGGCAACTCGAACTACTGGGTGGACGTCGTCTTCCGCCCCGCCGCGCCCGTCACCCTGTGGCCCTCCACCGCCACGCCCACCGTCGCGTCCGTCACCAACGACTCCGCCGCCGTGGAGCTGGGCGTGAAGTTCAAGACCAATGTGAGCGGCAACGTGCTGGGCGTGCGCTTCTACAAGGGCGCCAGCAACACCGGCACCCACGTGGGCAGCCTGTGGAGCGCCAATGGCCAGCGGCTCGCCTTCGCCACCTTCACCAACGAGACGGCCACCGGCTGGCAGCAGGTCCTCTTCTCCACGCCCGTCGCCATCGCGCCGGACACCGTCTACACCGCCTCGTACCACGCGCCCGTCGGCGCCTACGCCTTCAACCAGGGCGGGCTCGCCACCGGCCTGGACGCGCCGCCCCTGTTCGCCCTGCCCGGCTCCACCAGCGGCGGCAACGGCGTCTTCACCTACGGCCCCGCGGGCTCCTTCCCCGTCAACAGCTTCGAGAACTCCAACTACTGGGTGGACGTCCTCTTCCAGGCCACCGGCGCGCCGCCGCCCACGCAGCCGCCGGACAACAACTACCGGCTCTTCGCCCCCACCGCCGTGCCCGCCAACACCACCGCCGCCGAATCGGCGCCCGTGGAGCTGGGCGTGAAGTTCCGCTCGGACGTGGACGGCCTCGTCAAGGGCGTGCGCTTCTACAAGGGCAGCGGCAACACGGGGACGCACATCGGCAACCTGTGGAGCGCCACCGGCCAGCCCCTGGCCTCCGCCACCTTCACCAACGAGACGGCGGTCGGCTGGCAGGAGGTGACGTTCGCCTCGCCCGTGGCCATCACCGCCGGGACGACCTATGTCGCGTCGTACTTCGCACCGGCCGGCGGCTACTCGTACAACACCAACGGCCTGGCCAGCGGCGTGGACGCGCCGCCGCTGCACGCCCTGCCCGGCTCCACCGCGAGCGGCAACGGCGTCTTCGCCTACAACACGACGTCCACGTTCCCCAACACCAGCTACCAGAACTCCAACTACTGGGTGGACGTCGTCTTCGAGTCCTACGGCCCGCCGCCCCGCCCGGGGGTCCAGGGCGCCGGCCCCGTGCTCGTGGCCACCGCGCCGGGCAATCCCTTCACGGACTACCTGCGCGAAATCCTCGAGGCCGAGGGCATCGCCGCCTTCGCCACCACCGACGCCGGCAACCTGGGCGTCAGCGTGTCGCTCGACGACTACAAGGTCCTGGTGCTGGGAGAGCAGACGCTGGGCGCCGCCCAGGTCACCCTCATCACCAACTGGGTCAACGCGGGCGGCAGCCTCATCGCCCTGCGCCCCGCCGCCAACCTGGAGTCGCTGCTCGGCCTCAATCCCTCGCAGGGCACGCTGAGCAACGGCTACCTGCTGGTGAACACCACCCAGGCGCCTGGCACCGGCATCACCGCGGAGACGATGCAGTACCACGGCGCCGCCGACAAGCGCACCCTGACCGCGGGCACGCGCGCCGTCGCCACGCTCTACTCGGACGCCACCACCGCCACCACGTTCGCCGCCGTCAGCCAGCGCACCGTGGGCAGCGGCACCGCCACCGCGTTCATGTACGACCTGGCGAAGTCCGTCATCTACACCCGCCAGGGCAACCCCGCGTGGCAGGGGCAGAACCGCGACGGTTCCCCCATCGGCCCGGGGGCGCGCGCCAGCGACATGTTCTACGGCAACGCGTCGTTCGACCCTCAGCCGGACTGGGTCAACCTGAACAAGGTCCAGATTCCCCAGGCCGACGAGCAGCAGCGCCTGCTCGCCAACGTGCTGCACCAGACGAGCACCACGCCGCTGCCGCGGCTGTGGTACTTCCCCCGCTCGCACAAGGCCGTGGTGGTGATGACGGGTGACGGACACCCGGGCGGCGCGTCCACGCAGCGCTGGAACCAGTACCTCTCCGACAGCGCGACCGGCTGCAACGTGGCGGACTGGGAATGCATCCGCGGCACCATCTACGACTACGTGGGCGGGCTGACGGCCACGCAGGCCAGCACCTACGTCTCCCAGGGCTTCGAGTACGCCCTGCACATCAACACCAACTGCGGCGACTACACCGCCAACTCGCTGGACCCGAACTTCTTCACGCCCCAGCTGGCCAACTTCGTCATGGCCTACCCCGCCATCCCGGAGCCCACCACCAACCGCACGCACTGCATCGCGTTCAGCGACTGGTCCACCCAGCCCAAGGTGTCGCGCCTGCACGGCATCCGCCTGGACACCAACTACTACTACTGGCCTGACTACTGGGTGCAGGACCGCCCGGGCCTCTTCACCGGCTCCGGGCTGGCCATGCGCTTCGCGGACCTCGACGGCTCGCCCATCGACGTCTACCAGCTCGCCACGCAGATGACGGACGAGTCCGGCCAGTCGTACCCGCTGCACATCGACACGCTGCTGGCCAACGCGCTCGGCCCCAAGGGGTACTACGGCGCGTTCAACGCCAACATGCACGTGGACTCGCAGCCGTCGGCGGGCTCCGCCGGCTCGGCCGCCATCATCGCGTCCGCCAGGCGCGACGGCGTGCCGGTCATCACCGCGCGGCAGTTGCTCGACTGGGTCGACGCGCGCGAGGCGACGCAGGTCTCCTCCGTGGCCTTCTCCGGCACGGTGCTCACCTTCAACGTGACCAACCCCGCCCGCAACCTGTCGCTCATGGTGCCCACGCGCACCACCACGAACCGCACGCTGACCTCCGTCACGCGCGCCGGCTCCCCCGTGACGACCGTGACGCGCACCATCAAGGGTGTCGACTTCGCCTTCATCGACGGCGCCCAGGCCGGCACGTACACGGCCACCTACAACTGAATCCGAGTCGTCCACCACCCCGCGAACCGGGGTGACGCGAGGGGCCCTTCCAGAGAACCCGGGATGGGCCCCTCGTCGTTTCGGGGGCGAGGAGACCTCAGAGGTGGGACCTGGGACGCAGGGCGTCTTGCGTCGGGTGGTGGACCCGCTCTATATGCGCCGCGGGCCGGACCTCCCGGGCCCACCCCAAGGAACCACACCCCATGCTCAAGAAGATCCTCGGCGGTCTGGCCGCCGTCCTCCTCATCCTGGTCGGCGTCATCGCCATGCAGCCCTCGGAGTACACCGTGCAGCGCACGGCGACGATGCCCGTGCCGAAGGACATCGCGTTCGCGCTGGTGAACGACTTCCACCGGTGGAACGACTGGTCTCCGTGGGCGAAGCTGGACCCGGACATCAAGACCACCTTCGGCGGCGCGCAGGCCGGCGTGGGCGCCACCTACGCCTGGGTGGGCAACGAGAAGGTGGGCGAAGGGAAGATGACCATCCTGGAGAGCAAGCCCGACGAGCTGGTCCGCCTCGAGCTGGAGTTCTTCAAGCCCATGGCGGGTGTCTCGGAGACGCGCATCTCCTTCAAGGCCGTGGAGGGTGGCACGGAGGTGGTCTGGGCGATGAGCGGCGCCAACAACTTCGTGGGCAAGGCCATGTGCCTGGTCATGGACATGGACCAGCTGATTGGAAAGGACTTCGAGGCGGGGCTCGCGAACCTCAAGACGGTGGGCCAGGCCGAGGCCACGAAGCGCGCGGAGGCGGAGGCCGCTCGGGTGGCCGAGGAGAAGGCCGCCGCGGAGAAGGCCACCGCCGAGGCCGCTGCCGCCGCCGGCGCGCAAGGACAGCCCGCGGTCGCGCGGCCCACGCCGTGACGCGCGGCTGACACCGGCATCCCTCGCGAGGTCGACGCCTCCGTGTCGTGGCCCGGGCCACGCGCGGGGGCGTCGCCATTTCGACGTCGCAGTGTCGACCCGACATCCAACGCCCCGCATCGCCTGGCGAGCAGTGAACGCTCCAGGTCGGGTGCCGACAGGCCATCGCCCCACGTCTCTCGCGGCGGCGTACATCGCTCGCGCGCCGAGCACCGGCGCGAGGACCTCCGCCAGGGAGCAGACATGCCGCTGCGCAAGACTCCGTCGCAGAAGAACCCGCCCACCCCCACCAAGACCGAGCAGCTCGAGCGGTACCGGGCCCACCCCGAGGACACGACCCTGACCACGGACCAGGGGATTCCCATCGGGGACACGGACAACTCGCTCAAGGCCGGGGTGCGCGGGCCCACGCTGCTGGAGGACTTCCACTTCCGCGAGAAGGTCATGCGCTTCGACCACGAGCGCATCCCGGAGCGGGTCGTGCACGCGCGCGGCGCGGGCGCCCATGGCTACTTCCAGGTCTACGAGTCGCTGGAGCGCTACACCCAGGCGAGGTTCCTCACGGACCCGTCGGTGCGCACGCCCGTCTTCGTGCGCTTCTCGACGGTGGGCGGCTCGCGCGGCTCCGCGGACACCGTGCGCGACGTGCGCGGCTTCGCCACGAAGTTCTATACGCCCGAGGGCAACTTCGACCTGGTGGGCAACAACATCCCCGTCTTCTTCATCCAGGACGGCATCAAGTTCCCGGACTTCGTGCACTCGGTGAAGCCGGAGCCGCACAACGAGATTCCGCAGGCGTCGTCCGCGCACGACTCGCTGTGGGACTTCGTGTCGCTCGTCCCGGAGACGGCGCACATGGTGATGTGGCTGATGTCCGACCGCGCCATCCCCCTCTCCTTCCGGCACATGGAGGGCTTCGGCGTCCACACCTTCCGGTTGCTGAACGCCAAGGGCAAGGCGACGTTGGTGAAGTTCCATTGGAAGCCGCTGCTCGGCACGCACTCCATGGTGTGGGACGAGGCGCAGAAGGTGTCCGGCAAGGACCCGGACTTCCACCGGCGGGACCTGTGGGACGCCATCGAGAAGGGGAACTTCCCGGAGTGGGAGCTGGGGTTGCAGTTCATCAACGAGGGGGACGAGCTGAAGTACGGCTTCGACCTGCTGGACGCGACGAAGCTCCTGCCGGAGGAGCTGGTGCCGGTACGCAGGGTGGGCAAGCTGGTGTTGGACCGCAACCCGGACAACTTCTTCGCGGAGACGGAGCAGGTGGCGTTCTGCGTGGGCAACGTGGTGCCGGGCATCGACTTCACCAACGACCCGCTGATGCAGGCGCGGCTGTTCTCGTACCTGGACACGCAGCTGACCCGGCTGGGTGGGCCCAACTTCGCGGAGCTGCCCATCAACAAGCCGGTGTGCCCGGTGAGCAACCACCAGCAGGATGGCTTCGGTCGACAGACCATCCCCACCAACCGGGCCAACTACCACCCCAACTCGCTGGGCGGCGGGTGCCCGGTGCTCGCCAATCCCAGGCAGGCCTTCAAGCACTACCAGGAGCGGGTGGACGGCACGATGATTCGGACGCGCAGCGAGTCCTTCGCCGACCACTTCAGCCAGGCGTCGCTGTTCTTCAACAGCATGTCCCAGCCGGAGCGCGAGCACCTCATCGCGGCGGTGGAGTTCGAGGTGAGCAAGGTGGAGCGCCCGGAGATTCGCGAGCGCGTGGTGCACCAGATTCTCGCGAACATCGACCGGGAGATGGCGGTGCGCGTGGCGCGCGCGGTGGGCGTTCCGCCACCCAGGGGAGGCCGGACGACGCCCGCGGCGGTGGGCGGCAAGTCGGGCAAGACGGTGACGTCGTCACCCGCGCTGAGCATGATGAACACACCCCTGAGCTCCATCCACACGCGCAAGGTGGCGGTGCTGGTGGCGGACGGTTTCTCCAACGCGGACCTGTCGCAGGTGCGCAAGGCGCTGGAGAAGGAGGGGGCCATCGTGGAGGTGCTGGGGCCCACGCTCAGCCCGGTCACCAGCGCGGAGGGTGGCAAGGAGACGCCGGCGAAGACCATCCGCTCCACGTCGTCGGTGCTCTACGACGCCGTCTTCGTCCCTGGTGGTGACAGGAGCGTGGCGGCGCTGAAGACGCTGCCGTTCGCGGTGGACTTCGTGCGCGAGGCGTACGTCCATTGCAAGCCGCTCGCACTGGCGGGAGCGGCGGCGGGGCTGCTGGACGCGGCGGCCGTGGGCGCGCCGCCGGCCACGCGGGTGCTCGACGAGACGATGGGCATCGTGCGCACCACGAAGAGCGAGGTGAAGGGCTTCGGCCAGGCGTTCGTGAAGGCCATCGCCGCGCACCGCCACTGGGAGCGGGAGTCGCCGCCTCCGGCGTGAGGTAGGGGATGTGAAGGAGGCCCCGAGGGTGGATGTCTTCGGGGCTCGCCTCACCGGTGGGTGTCGAGGCAGTTGTCGATGCCGGTCTTGGATGCCCCCTGAGCCATGGCAAAGCTGCGCTGACGCGTAGAGCGCGACGACCAGGCGAATGAAGGGCGAAGTCGGCATGGACCACTTCGAGGGCCGCATCTGGAGGGGCTTTCACCTCCACGATACGCTCTGCATGGTGGCCCATGGCATCCTCGCGCTCCTCCGAGCGCTTCCCCCGGAGGAGGCTTCCCTGGACACGGCCCCAGGTACGCCAGCGGATTCATGAAGCAGCCCTCAATCTCGTAGCGCCCACTTGCCCGGAGAGGTCCGCCACGGGCTGAACGATGACCGACCGTTCCCCAGCGTCCAGTACACGAATTCGCGACTCGTCGAAGGCGAGGGGCTTCCGGTTTGGAGTTGCGCCAGTTCAGCGAGATCGGCGGGGCAGTTCAGACCTCTTCGAACTTCCCGCCGAAGATACCATTCGCTTCCAGTGCATCCTTGATCCCTTCGTCGACAATGAGCGGTGAGTGCCAGCCCCACGTTCGGAACACGCGGGCATCGCCGACCTTTGACTTGTCGATCCGCAGCCCAATCACAGATCGGTATTCCCCCACCCTTTCTGCATATTCGTCCGCAGTGCGAATCTTGACCTCTTTGCAGGCCACATCATCAATGCAACGGATCGTTCGAGCCACATTGAGCAGAAAATAAGGCTTGAACTCTCCTTCGACATCAACAGGGAAGAGCTGCACATCAGCCGGCGCCATCTCACGGAACACAGATGCGACGCGCTCGCTAACAACGGGCGTCCTTCCCGCTCCCGCTGTCGTGAAGTCCAGCGCATTCCCGGGCCGGGAAATCGGAATGCGCAATCGCTCATTCAGCACAACCGGCCTTCCTTCCGTAAATTGCCAAACATCCTCAATCTCTTCACCCGCAAGATTGGTCGGGTCCGCGAAATACCACCGCCCCGGCACATAGACATCGATACTCAAGTCATAGAAGTGTCGTTCCACTCGTCATCCCTCAAGGCTCCTTCGTAATGAGCCTTCGCAGTTCAGAGGTCCGGACCGTCAGCTCCCGCGCAATCGCTGACAGCTCTTTGACAAGCTCTGCGCGACACTGCGAAACACCCCGACATCCGCGTGTCGCATCGTCGATGCGCTTGAGCACCACCTTGTGATACGCTTCAGGATGCGGTCCTTCGTGTCCCTTGATTTTCACAAGATTCGCCTTGTCATTGAGGCTCATCTTAGCGCGATTGAAAACCTCCTGAAAAAGCGGCGTCCACGGCCCTCCCCGTCTATCGTCGATGGGGTTCTTGTCCGTGCAGATGTGATGAATCTTGCCGTCAGGGTCGCCTTGAATCTCGTCCCCGGCTCCTACGGCTGCCCCAGCCCCTACACCACCACCGGGCCCGACCGCAACCGCGGCGACCGCCGTTGGCGCGAGCGTCACGTTCAGCACTCCCGCCGACGAGAGCGAAATCGCCTGAACCTCCCCGGCCAGGGCGCCCGAAAGCTGAAAGCCCCCTTCCATCTGAGCCCTCGCCGCAGCCTGAGCAAAGCCCGGCATCTTCGGCCCCTGGGCAGCCATGGCACTCTTCCCGCCGAGTGCCGACAGCGCGACGATGACCAAGACTCGGGCGCCATTGTCCCCCAGAACCTTCCCGAAGCGGTGTCCAGCGACTTCCAGCTCCGAGAAGCTCCCCGCGTCCCGCGACTCGTCCATGAGCCGGAGAAACCCCTGCCCAAGATTCCACACAGGCCCAGTGCCAAGGTATGCAATCAGCGAGGCCGTTAGCGCAATCGCTAGCACCTTGGTAATGGGCTCAGGGGCCACCAGCATTACGAGCGCCGTGCCGATCATGGTCGTAATCATGGCTCGCAAGGCAGCGGGATTCACCATGTCGCGGATCGCCTCCTCGATGCCGTCCCAGACTGTATCAAACGCAAAGTAGAGCGCGATCATTCGCCGGTCCATGGGGCCGAGTGTGAATCCACCGGCCAACATGCTCAGGCAGCTATTGGGCTCGTCCTGCCGCTGGCAAATGCGCTCGTAAGCCGATGGGACATCCCGTCCCTGCGCTCCGTCGACGATTCCCTCGGATGACGCGATCAGAGAACGACGGTCGTCCACTTCAACTTCTTTGAAGGCAACGTCGAGCTTCATGCCGAGCACGAGCTGTGCAACCGCATGCTTGAACGCGTCCTCGCCAATCTCAACAGGGTCGGACTCAACTGGCGTATATGCGATCGTCCTGCCATGCCCTGTATCGAGATTCACGACACGGGTCGTGGCACAGCCAGTCGTGATCAGCAGAAGTGCAGCAATGCCGAGAACCTTCATGTCCCCCCCAGGCTCGGCCGCCAGTGCGTCGGCCGTGAGGCGCCACATATCAACCACCTACGGCAACCTCAATGGTCATTTGTCGGGCAAATGACCTAATGGGTAGGTCACTCCCGGGTGCAACGTTCTATCACGGTCACACTCTCAGCGTTCGTCACACCGCCCCCTTCCCCTCGGTAGGCGGAGTGTTCACTTCCCATGGTCGCGGGAGAAGCGTGTCGTTAGGCTGGGCCGGAAGTTCCCCCTCTCTGCTCACGACGCGCACATGCCTACCCTCTTCGACCCCATCACCGCGGGTGACCTGCGACTCGCCAATCGCATCGTCATGGCGCCGCTGACGCGCAACCGCTCGCCCAACGCCATCCCCCCGGACATCGCGGCCACCTACTACGCCCAGCGAGCCACGGCCGGACTCCTCATCAGCGAGGCCACCGCCATCAGCCACCAGGCCCAGGGCTACGCCGACGTTCCCGGCCTCTATGCTCCCGAGCAGCTCGCCGCGTGGAAGAAGGTCACGGACGCCGTGCACCATGCCGGTGGCCGCATCGTCACGCAGCTGTGGCACGTGGGCCGTGTCTCCCACACGGAGCTCCAGCCGGGCAACGGAGCGCCCGTCGCGCCCTCCCCCGTCACCGCCAACACGCGCACCGTGCTGTTCCGCGACGGCGTCCCCACCTTCGTCCCCACCTCCGAGCCTCGCGCCCTGGAGCTGTCCGAGCTGCCCGGCATCGTCCAGGCCTACGCCCAGGCCGCGCGCAACGCCGTGGAGGTCGCGGGCTTCGACGGCGTCGAGATTCACGGCGCCAACGGCTACCTGCTCGACCAGTTCCTCAAGACGGGCTCCAACCAGCGCACGGACGCCTACGGCGGCGGCATCGAGAACCGCGCGCGCCTGCTGCTCGAGGTCACTCGCGCCGTGATTGACGCCGTGGGCGCCGGCCGCACCGGCATCCGCTTGTCCCCCGTCACCACCGCCAACGACGCCTTCGACGCCAACCCGCAGCCGCTGTTCGAGCACGTCGTGCGCGAGCTGGCGAAGCTGGGCCTCGCCTACGTGCACATCATCGAAGGCGCCACGGGCGGTCCGCGCGAACTGCCAGACCGTCCCTTCGATTACGTCGCCCTGAAGAAGGCGTATCGCGAGGCCGGCGGCAGGGCCGCGTGGATGGTCAACAACGGCTACGACGGCGAGCTGGCGCGCAAGGCCGTCGAGGATGGCGCGGACCTCGTCTCCTTCGGCCGCCCGTACATCTCCAACCCGGACCTCGTGCGCCGCCTGCGCGAGAACGCGCCCCTGGCGCAGCTCGACAAGAAGACGCTCTACGGCGGCGGCGCCAAGGGCTACATCGACTACCCGCCCCTGGACTGAAGCCAGGCAGGGCTCACCCCGGCGCGCGGCCCACGAACATCCCCAGCGCGAAGGCCGCGCCCATCAACAGCAGCGTCAGCAGCACGGGGACGCCCTTCGCGCGAGCCTGCGTGGCGGGGGCCAGCACGCGCGCCCCCGCGGACTCCTCGGGGACGATGAGGCGGACCTTGATGGTGGCCTGCGTGAGCACGGCCTCCACGTCCTGGAAGAACCGCTCGTACTCCTCCTGCGCGAGCACCAGCGCTTCCCCGTGGTGGCTCTCGTAGCGCTTCGCCACCGCCTCGAAGTTGCGCAGCTGCGCCTCGCGCTTCGACACGTCCACCCAGCCGCAGACCACCGACGGGCCCGAGCCCTTGCGCGGCACCAGGGAGATGGCCTGCCGCGCGTGCTTGCCACCCGCCGTGCTCGGCCCCTCCGGCTCGTCGATGCGGAGCACCCGGTGGGGATTGCGCCCATACATCTTCTTGTCCAGCGCCTCGCGCAGCTGCTCCGCCAGCAGCGCCGAGTGGTTCGCGAACATCGTCCGCAGCGCGGGCCCGTCCTCTTGCTGCTGCGCGACGGCGCCCTTGCTCCCCACCGGCTCCAGCGGGCTGAGCCGCACCACGCCGGAAGGCGCGGGCGGCGGAGGGCGCTTCTCCGCCCCCTTCGAGAGCCACCCCGTCCCCTTCGCCGCGCCGCTCTCCCGAGGAGGAGGCGGCGGGGAAGGAGGGGCGCTCCTCAGCTCCGTGGCGAAGGACTCGGGACTCTCCTCGTCCACGTCACCGCCGCGAAGCTCCGTCTCGATGGCCGCCTGGGGACGCCCCGCTCCCGTGGAGCGCGGAGCGCCACGAAGCTCCGTGGCCATGGCGACCTGCTCGTCCCCCCTACCCACTGGCGCGGCCCTGCCTCCCGGGCGCAGCTCCGTGGCCATGGCGACCTGCTCGTCACCCCTTCCCGCTGGCGAACCACGGCCGCCCGGACGCACCTCCGTGGCGATGATGGCCGGCTCTCCACTCCTGCCCACGGGCGCGCCCCGGCTTCCCGGACGCAGCTCGGTAGCGATGACGGCCGGCTCTCCACTCCTGCCCACGGGCGCGCCTCGTCCTCCCGGGCGCAGCTCCGTGGCGATGGCGGCCTGCTCCCCGCCCCCTCGGCTGGCGGGCGCGCTCCGGCCTCCCGAGCGCGTCTCCGTGACAATCGCGGCCTGGGCGTCCTCGGGCCCCTTCACGCCCCGGATGTCGGTGAGGATGACCTCCTGGTCGTCCTCGATGGGACCGATGCGCGTCTCCAGGATGGGCGCCATGCGCGTCTCCCGGGGCGGCGGGAGCGGGCCATTGCGCGTCGACTCGTCGTCATCCTCTGGGGCAACGCGCGTCTCCTCGCTCCGCCCGGGACCGCCACGCCTCTGTCCGTTCGCCATGGCCGCTCCTCGTCCGGCGGAGGATAGCCAATCCCACGCCCCGAGGTCAGCGAACCAACCGCACCCGCATCGTCCTCGCGTCCGAACGCCCCCGGTCGTCCACCGCGCGGACCACGTACGTCCCTGGCCGCGCCGTCCACGCCAGGCTCTCTCCCCGCGACGACGTGCCCACCAGCTGCTCGTCGACGAACCAGAACACCCGCCGCACGTCCGCGTCCGTCACCGCCGACAGCGGCACCGTCTGCGGCGCCACCGAGGACGCCCGCAGGTTGTAGTCCACCCCCTCCTCCGGCGTGGTGATGCGCGGTGGCAGCCCTCCGCTCGCGCTCAGCTCCAGGCCGCAATCCGTGGCCTCGGGAGGCGGCGTCTTCCGAGGCACGCCCGCCTTCTGGAACAGGCGCAGCAGGTCCGATGGCCAGAACTCGTACACCCGCGCGCTCACGAAGGGCCCCGGCCCACAGGCGCGAAGCCCCGTGCGCGCGTCCACCCAGACCTCGCGGTGCACGTCGCAGGGCCGGATGGGCGACGTCCCCGGGATGAACCCCGTGCGCACCTGGCGTGGACAGTGCGGCCCGGGAATCCCCCCGGACACCGCGCACACGTGCACGTGACTGACGCCCTCCGGTGGCGTGCGCCGCACCCGTCGGACGTCCGGCTCCCTCGCGCGCAGCGAGTCCACCAGCTCGAACATCAGCGGCGCCGCGGCCGTCTGCCCCACGAAGGCCGGGTTCGACTGGCCATCGAAGTTGCCCACCCACACCGCCACGACATACGGCCCCACCACGCCCACGCTCCATGCGTCCCGGAACCCGGTGGACGTCCCCGTCTTCCACGCCACCGGCACCGTGTCCCGCGCCAGCTCACCCCGGAACGACTGCGCCGGCCGGGGCGACTTCTCCAGCGCCTCGAGCACCAGGAAGCTGGCCTCCGCGCTCAGCAGCCGCACGCCGTCGTCACGCGGCGCCTCCGCCTCCAGTCGCAAGGGACGCAGCACGCCTCCATTGGCGAGCATGGCGTACAGCTCCACCAGCTCCACCATCGTCACCTCCGCCGAGCCGAGCGCCAGGGACAGGCCGTAGTACGACTCGTCCCTCAGCCGGGTGACGCCCGCCTGACGCAGGAGCCCGAGCAGCCCCGGAGGGCGCAGCTGTCCCGCCAGCGCGACGGCCGGGACGTTGCGGCTCTTCACCAACGCCTCCTCCGCGGCCACCGGTCCCACGAACTCGCCGTCGAAGTTCTCCGGGTCGTACCCCCGGAAGCCGAGGGGCGAGTCCTTCAACATCGTGCGCGGGTGCACCAGTCCCTGGTCGAACGCCAGCCCGTAGATGAACGGCTTGAGCGCCGAGCCCGGCGAGCGCTTGGCCCGCGTCCCATCCACCTGTCCGTCGATGCCTTCGTCGAAGAAGTCCGCCGAACCCACCGCCGCGCGGACCTCCAGCGTCCGCCAGTCCACCACCAGCGCCGCCGCGTTGCGGATGCCCACGCCGCGCCGCCGCTCCACGTACTGGCGCACGTGCCGCTCCACCAGCCGCTGCGCGCCCAGCTCCAGCGTGCTCGTCACGCCGGCCCCCGCCGGCCCCCGGCGCAGCACGCCCTCCACGAAGTGCGGCGCGAGGAAGGGCAGCTCCTCCGGCCGGCGCACGGGCAACGGCTGCGACAGCAGCGCGCGGCGCTCCGCGTCCTCGGGATGCGACACGCGCCACCGGTCGAACAGGCGCAGCCGCGCCTCCGTCAGGGCGCCCGTGTCCCGCCCCGGGTCCCGGCGCGCGGGGCTCTGCGGGATGACGGCCAGGGTGAGCACCTCCCCCAGCGACAGCCGCTCCACCCCACGCCCGAAGTACACGAGGCTCGCGGCGCCCACGCCCTCCACGTTGCGCCCATAGGGCGCGAGGTTGAGATACGCCTCCAGCAACTCGTCCTTCGAGTAGGTGCACTCGAGCTGGAGGGCCTTCACCATCTGCCACAGCTTCCCGCCCACCGTGCGCGACTGGAGGCCGTAGCGGATGCGCGCCAGCTGCATGGTGAGCGTGGAGCCCCCCATGCGCCGGCCACCCGCCACGTACGTGCTCCAGATGGCGCGCCCCACCGCCACGGGGTTGACGCCAGGGTGGGCGCGGAAGTGCTGGTCCTCGTGCAGCAGCGTGGCCTCCACCAGTGAGGCCGGAATGCGCTCCAGGGGGACCCACAGCCGGTACTTCTCGTCCGGCGACAGGGTGAGCCGCAAGAGCCGGCCCTCCCGGTCGAACACCGCCTGCGAGAAGCCCAGCCCCTCGCGCAGCGGCGGCCGGGGCACCGCGGCGTACAGCGCCACGAGCCCCAGCACCGCGACGAGCAGCCGGCCCCACCGACGACGACTCACGGCGCGTTCACCACCACCGTCGTGCCCACCGAGCGAGCGCGGATGCGGCGGTCATACATGCCCTCCGCGAACGCCGGAGGCATCACGTACTGGCCCGCGTTGGTCGCCTTGATGCGGTAGACGAACTCGGTGACCGTCGCGCTGGCCGTCCCGTACAGCACCACCCGGTCCTCGCGGACGTCCACGTACTCCGGCTGGAACGTCGAGCGGTCGCTGCCCGCTGGCGCCAGCCAGCTCCCTGGCACGGGCACCGGCTCGGGGTAGGAGTCATCCTCGGCGGCGGACTCCTCCGAATACCCGTCGCCCTCCTCGTCCCGGGGCTCCTCCTCGGAGGCGTGGGACTCGTCCGACGACTCCTGCTCGGACGGCGTGGGCCGCTCCATCACCACCTCGAAGCCTCCCGGCAGCAGGTCGATGATGGCCACCGCGGAGGAGGCACCCTCGAGTTGGCGGACCATGAGGTGCACCTCCACCTCGCCGCCCAGGGGGACCTCCTTCACCACCCGCCCCTCCAGGTCCCGCAGCTCGCGCTGCACCTCCAGGCGCTGGATGACAGGCACCTTCGGCGGCTCCAGGTCGTAGCCCGCCTGCGTCACCTGGAAGAACAGCGGCGAGCTCGACTCGCTCTTCACGCGCAGCGCCGTGGCCGCGTCGGAGAAGCCCACGTGGGCGAACAGCCCCTGCGGCACCGTCAACGGACGCAAGGCCTCCGCCACCTTCTCCTGGACGCTCACCGCCCCGGGCTCGGCCTTCGCCTTGAGCGCCCGCGCGTAGGCATCGAAGCCGAGGATGGCGTAGGCCGAGGACAGCGTGTTGAAGGAGCCCTCGTGGATGGGCGCGGCCAGCTTGACCAGGGCGTCGCCCGACAGCTGCTCCAGGCGCTCCGGGAAGTGGCGCGACAGCAGGTAGAGCACCTGTGCGTCGTAGACGAGCCGGTCATACAGCGCCGCGTAGTCCTCCTGCTGGGCCTCGCCCACGCGCACTTGCGCCAACGCCTGCCCGGCCTCCTTCTCCTGCTTGAGCAGCCTGTACGTCGCCGCGAGGTAGGCCGCCGTCAGGTCCTTGCGCCAGGTCTGCGCCGCGTTCTCGTCCAGCCACGTCCGCAGCGAATTCACCGACGCGCCGGACACCTTGCCGTTGCGGGTGAGCACGTACTGGCCATACGCCACCGCGCGGGCCTGCGTCAGCGTCTGAGGCTGTCGGTCCACCAACCCGCTCAACCACGTGAGCCCCCGATTCAGCAGGTCCGGCGGCACCGCGAAGCCACGCTCCTTCGCCTCCGTTAGGAAGTGCAGCGCGTAGATGCTCGGCCAGACGGGGGCATAGGCGTTGGCCGCCCACAGGCCGAAGGCCCCCTCGTCGTTCTGCCGTCCCCGCAGCATGCGCAGCGCCTCGGCGAAGGACGCGTCCGGCGCCAGCGCCGCCTTCCCCAGCAGCTCCTTCCGGTCCTTCAGCACCACATGAGGGAAGGCGCGGCTGACGAGCTGCTCGGTGCAGCCGTGCGGGTACTGCTCCAGGTACGTCGCGAGGCCCCGCGCCAGCCCCAGGGGCACGGAGGACGCGCTCACCTCCAGCAGGCGATAGTCGCCGTACATCCTCCGGCTCACCGGCACGTCCACCTGATTGTCCGTCACGTGCCCGCCGGTGACGCTCGTCAGGTACGGCACGGCGGGGCGGACGCTCAGGTCCACCGTCTGGCGGGCGCGCTCGTTGCCCAGGGACGTGGAGAAGCTCAGCGAGCCCGAGCCGAGCACCGCCTTCGCCCGAAGCCGGAACGTCGTGCTCGCCTCGCGGCCCTCGTCGATCTTCAGCGGCCGGCGCGACTCCCCCAGCACCTCCAGGTGCTCGGACGTCTTCAGCTCCAGCGTCACCTGCGCGCCCTTGCCGGAGCCATCCACGGCGTTGGCCACCGCCACGCCCACGGAGAACTCGTCCCCTGGCGCGACGAAGGTGGGCACGCTCGGGGTGATGACGAACGGCCCCCGGATGGTGGCGCGCTTCGTCGCCGCTCCCACCGACTCGCGTCCCACCGCGACGGCCATCACCCGCAGCTCGCCGTTGAAGCTGTCGGGCACGGCGTAGACCAGCTCGCGCTCCGACGTGTCGATGTCCACCACGCCGGACCAATAGGCGACCGGCTTGTCCCGCTTGCGCTTGAAGGGGTTCAGGTTCTTGCCGATGGCGTCCATCCCCTCCGCGTCACCGCCCATGGCGGACACGGCCTTGGAGACGGAGAACTCCGGCAGCAGCAGGTCGAGGATCTGCCCGGTGCGGACCTCCAGCGCGCGCTTCTTGAAGAAGTGCGACAGCGGGTCCGGCGTCGAGTACCCGGCCACCTGGAGGATGCCCTCGTCCACCGCGAAGACCACCGCCCGCCCCACGCCGCTTCCCTTGTAGCGGATGCGGTACGGCTCTCCCGGGCGCGCGCGCTCGGCGCTCGTCAGCGTCACCTGGAGGATGCGGCTGTCCTTGCTCACCGAGAACGGCACCACGCCGTAGCTCAGCGGACTCATGAAGATCTCCTGCGAGTCCATCGCGCGGACGAACGTCACGTTGACGTAGCCGTTGCCCTCGAGGCCCGGCGGCAGGCGGATGGACTGCACCGTGCTGGTGGCGTCCGTCTTGAACCACTTCCACGCGTAGACGCGGTCGCGCTCGATGGTGATGAGGCCCGCGCCGGTATAGGGCGCCTTGATGCTCAGCTCGATGTCGTCGCCCGGCGCGTAGTCCTGGCGCGAGAGCTTCACCTCCAGCTCCGCGTTCTTCTCCAGCGCGCGCGTGAGGTTGGCGCGGCCGGCCACCGTGTACTCCACGCGGGACAGCTGCGTGCCCTCCGCGTCCTTCACCACGACGACGAAGTCTCCGGGCTGCTCCGTGGACAGCGCGTACCTGAAGCCCGCCTCCGGGATGGCCAGCTCGCGCGTGCGCAGCACCGTGTCGCGGCGCGCGGACTGGTACCGGTAGGTGCCATTGGGCTGTCGCGTGAGGACCGACACCCAGCGCCGCTCGACCAGCTCCGCCTTGAGCCCCTTGACCGCCAGGCGCTTCAGCGCGGGGTCCACCGCGATGAAGTCCACCGAGCGCTCCGACCCCTGGCTCAGGTAACCCAACCCTCCATCCGGCTTGAAGCCGACGAGGTACGCCAGCGGCGACACCAGGATGGATGCCCCGGACGACACGCCCCGTCCGCCCTCCGCCTCGTACCCCTCCGCCAGGAGCGACACGCGCCAGGTCGCCTTCTCGAACTTCTCCAACCCCAGCTCCAGCTCCGCCTCGCCCTCGTCGTTGGTCTTGGTGTCCTCGAGCCGCTCGGTCAGGGTGCGCGTGGCGCTGAACGGGTCATGGAAGGTGTAGCCCGGGTACTGACGGAAGCCCGGGTACATGGGACTGAGGGTCAGCTCCGCTGACACCCGCCGCCCCGCCGCGGCGATGCCGAAGAGGTTGGTGAGCTTCACCTGCCCCTTCAACTTCTCCGGCGACACCCAGCCCTCGGCGCGCTCGGCGCTGAAGCGCGTGGTGATGCGCATGCGGTCCGGGAGGAACTCCTCCACCCGCACCTGGGTGGAGCCCAGCAGGCTGCCGCGCAGCCCGTCCTTCACCACGTACAGGTTGACGGCGTAGCTGCCCGTGGGCGACGTCTCCTGGGTCGTGAACTGGAGCGCCTCCAGGCCCGTGGCGGAGAGCGACAGCTTCTGCTTGTGCACCTCCAGCCCGCGCGGGTCCATGATGGACGCCTCGAGCGGGACGCCGCTGGGCGGCTGGCTCCAGTCGGACGCCTTGACCACCATGGCCACGTGGAAGGTGTCCCCGGGCCGGTAGAGGCCCCGGTCGGAGAAGAGGAAGGCCGTCAGCCGCTCCGGCGTGGAGCCGCTCGTCATGCCGCCCACGTCGAAGCGGGAGAAGTTGAGCTGCCGGTCGGAGCGGCTCACCGGGATGAAGGCGAAGTCCTCCCCCTTGCGCGCCAGGTACACCGTGGACTCCTGCTCGCGCACGAAGTCCGTCATGCGCGGGAAGGCGACGTGGCCGTCCGCGTCGGTGGTGGCGGAGAGCACCGGCAGGCCATTCTTCCCCAGCACGCTCACCGTCACGCCCTCCGCGGGAGCCCCCGACCCGAGCGTCTGCACGAAGAGGTCGTGGGAGCCATCCGCGTTGTCCTTCACCACCAGGCCCAGGTCCGTCACCAGCAGCAGCCGCGAGTCCTCCGGTCCGGTGGACCGCTTGTGCGCGGGGTCCCAGCTCTGCACCTTGAAGAAGAACAGGCCCCGGCGCGCGGACGGGCTGTTGGCGGGCGTGAGGTAGTCCGTCAGGTCGAACGCGGCGTACTGCGCCTTGCCGCGCCCCGCGCCCTCCAGGGAGCGCACCTCCGTGAAGCTCTCGGAGATGTTCTGCTCGTCGAACCGGTAGTTCTCGAAGCTGGGGTGCGCGAAGCTCCCCGACGTCTGGCTCACCAGGTGGTTGACCTGCTCCGGCAGCACGCGCCCCAGCTGGAAGCGCAGCGCCTGCACGTCGCGCGACAGCACGGTGACCTTCTTCTCGCCCGCGAGGCTCAGCAGCGCGCCCTCGTGGAGGATGCTCACCTCCTCCGGGAAGCGAGGCACGCGCAGCGTGACGTCGTGGCGCTTCGCCAGCACGTAGCCACCCGCCGAGCGCGTCCCCTGCGCGAGGCGGAAGTAGAGGTAGCGGCCCACGTCCGCGCGGATGCGGAAGCTGTGCAGCGTGGCGTGCTCGCGGTCGGTGGAGATGGGCTCCAACGCCAGCTTCTCCGACGCGGCGACCACCGCGTCGCCGATGCGCGAGGTGTCGTCCCACGAGAAGTTGGGCACCGCGGCCTCGTCGGCCGTGGCGGCCCGGTCCCTGGGCAGCACCCGCACCTCGAGGTTCTTGCGCAGCTCCGCCTCGGTGACGCCCGTGGTGAGGTTGACGACGAGCACCTGCTCGGGCTCGTAGCGCTCGTTGCGCACGAGGGAGACGTCCACGCCCTCCACCCGGAAGTAGTTGAACATGCCGGGGATGGTGACTTGGCGGCTCAGCTCCTCCTGGATGCCCTCTCCGCCTCGCGCCGCGCGCACGCCCTTGGCCACCGTCAACACCATGGTGCCGTCGTCATCCGGGATGGGGATGAGGTCCGACTGGAGGTAGGCCTCGCCCTTCAGCTTGTCGTAGGTGACGTTGAAGGCATACGCCCCGTCCTTCGGCCCGAGCAGCCCACCGCCCTTGCCCTTCAGCTTCAGCGACAGGTTGCGCATGAGCGAGGTCGGGTCCACCGGATGCGAGAAGCGCACCGTGGCCACCACGCGCTTCTCCTTCGGATTGCGCGGGTCCTCGTAGAAGCTGAACTCGTGGATGAAGGCCCGGAACGGCGCCGAACGGAACGTCGTCTCGTAGGCGGCCAGCAGGACATGGTCCGGGAACAGCGAGCGCTCCAGCGTGACGGAGTACTCCTGCCCCACGGCCCAGTCCTCCGCGGGGATGAACGTCAGCGTCCGGTCGTCCGCCCACCGCCACGCACCGGCGATGGCGGGCTTCAGGGTGATGCCCGTGGCGACGGGCTTGCCAATCGCCTCCAGCGGCGCCACCGAACCGCTGAAGCGCACGTGCACGCTGTCCCAGCGCGGCGGCTCCTCGATGGGGGTCGGGTTCGGGCTGGTGGCGGAGACGTCGTACCGCACCGGCTTGGGTCGGCTCTCGTACCAGCGATAGGCCGCGTCCACGCCCACCGCCACGACCATGAGGACGATCAACCCCAGGGCGAACCGCTTGGGATGACGGCGGACCGCGCCCCATGCGCCTCGGACACCGAGGAGGAGCGCGCGGCCCAGCGCGACGGCCCAGGCGGGAGGAGTCCAGTGCAGCTCACCCAGGATGCGGTGGACGAGCCGCGGCTTCGGCGGGGTGGGTTCGTTTTCGTTCGAGGACATGGGGTGTCGTGCTCGGCGGGAGCCTGCTCGGTGGAGAGCAAGCGCGGGGCCAGCGTCCGACCGATGTAATCACGGTGTCTCATCGAACCGGAAACCGCCGGGGCCGTGGGCCCTCGGCCACGGGCGTCGTGCGCGGGCCACGCGCATTCCCTGGAGCGCGGCCGGCGGGCCGCTCGCGCCTACTGGGGCGAGGAGGACTCCCCCGGCCACGGCGTGCGGAAGCGGGGACGCGCGCCTCCAGGGCCTGGCGAGGCGGGATGGGTGCGCGGAGCTGCCTGCTCCGGAGCGTTGTTCCACCCCGGCGAGTCCTCGACCACGACCCGTCCCCCCATCCCTCCCAGCATGCGCAGCAGGCCCAGGAGCAGCGCGGTGACGGACAGCGCCAGCAGGGCCCGGCGCAGTCGCTTCCGGTGGGCGGAGACAGGCGCGACCTCGGAGCTCCCCTGCTGGTCGCCTTCCCCGGTGCGGGGCGACGCCACCGGAGTGGGCTTCTCGGAGGAGGAGCCGTCCTCCGTCAGGCCTCTCGTCGACGCCGCGCGCTCTCGGTGGACCTCGGAAGCCGGGACGGCGCGCTCCGCCGCCCCCTGCGTCGACTCGAGCGCCGGGGCCGGATGTCCCACCGCGACAGGTGGCGATGCCACGGTGAGGCCAGCCGGGGTCTGCGCCCCTTCGACCGCGCGTGTCGAGGATGCCTCGCTCCCTGAGACGCGAGGGTCGACAGGTGACGGTGCCTCTTCGCCTCCTGGCGCCGAGGACGCCCCACCCCGCGCGGGCGCGAGGACCTGGCTCCCCCTCCCGGGCGAGGCGGGCGCGGCACGGGCCGCCCGCAGCGCGGACAGCGCCGCCTTCGCGGAAGAGAACCGGTCCGCCCGCCTCGGCGCGAGCAGCTTGCGCAGGAAGCCGCGAAGGCCCTCGGACCCCTCGGAGAGGTGCGCCTCGAAGGAGAGCACGAGCCCGTCGTCCACCAACTCCGCGGGCTCGCGCCCCGTCAGGGCGTGCACCAGCGTGGCCCCCAGCGCGTACAAGTCACTCGAGGGCTCCACCGTCCCCCCGAGCTGCTCGGGAGGCATGTAGCCGAAGGTCCCCACCAGCGTGGAGCCATGAGTCACATCGCGGGACAGGTGACGGGCCGAGCCGAAGTCCACCAGCGCCGCGCGTCCCTCCGGCCGGAGGATGAGATTGGCCGGCTTGACGTCCCGGTGCAGGAGCGCGGGCGTGCGCCGGTGCAGCGCGTCCAGCGTCTGGAGCACCTGCTCCGCCAGCGTCCACGCCTCCTCCTCGTCCAGGCGCCGCCGCGCCAGCCGCTGGAGCAGCGACTCCCCCTCCACCAGCTCCTGGGCGAGGTACAGGCGCGTCCCCACCCCGCTTCCCTCCCGGAAGCTGGCGACGAAGCGCGGGATGTCCGGGTGCGAAAGCGAGCGGAGCACCGCGGCCTCGCGCTCGAACGCGTCGAGCTGCTCCACGCCGGGCACCATCGCGAAGAGCAGCTCCTTGAGCGCCACCTTGCGCCCGTCCCCATCCACCGCCAGGTAGACGCGCCCGTGCGGTGACTGCGACAGCAGCCGCTGGACGCGATAGCCCCCCGGGGCCACCGCCGCGCCACAGTGGCCGCAGCGAGGGCCCTCCAGCTCCGCGTCACAGAGGACACACCCCGGAGCCTCCGCGTGTTCCCGCGGCCGCGTCGGAGATTGGATGCGCTCCACTGCACACCTCCCTGAGCCGTGGGATGCGAAGGACGGGCCAGCGCCGCTTCACGCCTTGCGCTTGTAGACGTCCGGGTCCGTTCGCTCCATGAAGCGCTCCGGGTGCTTCAGTGGCTCGAAGCCATACTGAGCATAGAGCCCGTGGGCATCGAGCGTCACCAGGGTGAAGCGCCGCAGGCCCTGCAGCTCCGGATGCGCGTGGATGGCGGCCATGAGCCGCTTGCCCAGCCCCTTCCCCTGCGAGGTCTCGTCCACGTACACGTCGCAGAGATAGGCGAACGTCGCGCGGTCCGTGATGACGCGAGCGTAGGCAAGCTGCGCCCCCTCCGGCGAATACACACCGAAGGCCAGGGAGTTGTGCATCGCCTTCACGACGAGCTCGCGCGGAATCCCGGCGCTCCAGTACGAGCGACTCAAGAAGCCATGCACCCGGTCCACGTCGATGCGGGATACGTCGTCGGAGATGAGGATGCCGTCCTCGCCCCGGACCTCGTAGGGCGAGGACCTGATGTCACCACGATCGTTCATCGAGAGCGCGCCTCCTGGCGCGCGGGTTGGAAACCTGGCCGGAACGGAGCGGAGCTCAACGTCTCGGAGCGGAGGCTTCGCGGGCGTCCAGGGCCTTCACCCAGTCCGGCTTCACCGGCGTCGGGCGGTAGTCCGTGTCGAGGCGGACCTCCTGCCCCTGCTCGATGGCCCAACACTCCAGTTCGCGCAGCCACAGCTCGTGCAGATACTCGCGGGCCTGGCGCGCTTCCATGAAAACGTAGGCCACGCGCTTCACGGGCTGGCCCGGGCCCAACGTGCCCGTCAGCCGCAGCGCACACGCGTCGAGCATCTCCGACTGAGGGACTTCGCGCCCGTGGATGATGAACTTGAGCGACTGCGTCTTCGCGTCGTAGAGGCCCGTCACGTCGTGCAACCGCGCGTGCCGGGAGCGGATGACGCCGCCCTCCAGGCCATAGCCCATGCGGTCATGCCCGGGCTTCGCCTGGGCGAACGCCGTGGCGGAGTCCGCGTCCAGGTCGTGGAACTGCACCAGGGAGACGTCCTCGGGCCCCTTCAACAGCCGCCACGGCCCGAACTCCAGCCACCGGCGCGACACCAGCCGCGAGTGCCCCGCCACGCCCTTGAACGCGCAGCCCCAGCCATGCGGGAAGTGCAGGTCGTCCAGCACGGGCGCGGCGTAGGCGCGAGCGCCCACCCGCCAGTCCGAATGGAGGCTGCCGAACGAGGCGAGGGCGAACGGCAGCGGGGCCAGCTCCGCCAGCAGGCGCTGGACGTCCTTGTCGTGGTGCCCGTGCACCATGGCGACGGGGGGCTCGACGAGGAGCTGGTTCCACCCCTTGCCCTCCCACGTGGCCTTGGCCCAGGGCTTGTCCCCCAGCAGCGAGGACTGCAACCAGTCCGCGCGCGGCGGCTTCTCCGCGTAGTCCACCGACAACTTGCTCGGGACCGACTGGGGCAGCCATCGCGCGGCGAGGGCACGAACGAGGGCTGGCATGTCGGACCCGGACAGCCCGATTCCCATCTCCATGTCCGTCACCCTCCTCGTCGCACCGTCAGGTGTTCAAGCCGCACTATCCAGGGCTCATGGAGCCTTGTCGAGCCCGAGGTACTTCTCGAGGTCGGCCTTGCTGCCCGACAGCTTCTCCATGAACTCCTTGCGCAAGGCCAGTTGGTCCGCGATGTACTTGTCGGGGTCCGCCATGCCCGGAGGGACGTCGATGGGCCCGATGACGAAGGACGTGCCATCCGGCCGGTAGACCTCGACCTCGAAGAAGGCCGCCTTCCTCGGGTCGGCCAGTTGCTCGCGGATGAAGTCCCTGTTGGCCACGACGCCCCTGGGGTCGAGCATCGTGAGGTTGACGCGGTCGACCTTCTGCGGCGTCGCCGGCCCCGCGCCAGGGACGGAGGGCTTCACCTTGTCGGCCGGCAGGTAGCGGTCGTACAGCTTGAGGTCGTCGAGGATCTGGAGCTTCTCGGTGTCGCCGAACCCGGTCGAGACGTTCTTGAGTTCGCGCACCGTCGCGCCATGGCCCTCCACGACATCGATGCGCCGGTCCTTGCTGAGCGTCACGCCCAACGCCTGCGCCTCCTGCTGGCTCAGCCGCACCTCGCGGCGGCCCGCGCGGCTCTCGAGGAACGTCTTCTCGTACCAGCGGTTGGCGATGGCGCCCTTGTCCGAGGGCGACAGCTGGGAGGTGACTCGCAGCATCTCCTGGTGGCTGGCGGCGACGCGCGCCTCGGCCTCGGTGAACGGCGTGCCGTCCGGCTTCTTCAGCTTGCGCGCCGCCTCGAGCGCCTGCTGGCCCTCCGTGGTCTCCAGCTTCACGAGCTTGTCGACGAGCTTGTCCGTGAAGCCCACCTTGGCCCCGTGCCGGACGGTATCGGCGCTGCGGCCCCCAGGCGACGCGGGCAGCGCGTCGATGAACGCCTGGTCGCCGTCGAGGCTCTTGTCGAACACCTCCTCCTTCTTCATCACGTCCAGCCACCGGCGCAGGGGCGACTTCGGGTCTTCGCCGCCCAGTTCCCGGAACGCGTCCTCGCGGGTGGCGTTGGGGGACAGCTTCTTGGGCGGCTCATGGCCGTCCACCGGCTTGAAGTCGCCGAAGTTGCGCTGGCCAGGGGCCTCCTTGCCGGAAGGGATGTACTCCATGCGCGTGTCCGGGCCGTCGTTGCGCAGGAACAGCTCCCCGTACTCGTTCTCCACCCAGTGGTGGTACTTGGGCAGGTCCACGGCGTCCGTGGGATAGCCCAGCGACTCGGCCTTGCGCTTGCCCTTGCTCGCCTGCTCCGCCGCGACGTAGCCGCGCGCGGCGCCCAGCGAGTCGACCTGACGCGCGTGCACGTCGAGCTGCGAGCGCAGGTCGGAGATCTCCCGCTCCAGGGCCTCGCGCTGCGCGACGGACGCCACGTCCGCTTCGCCCAGCTGCCCCACCCGCGTGTCGATGCGCTGCTGGACGCTCTCCAGCTCCTGGATGAGCGAGCGGAGCTTCTTCACCTCCAGCTGCGACTCGAAGCCCTGCGTCCCGTACCCGGGACGCTGGGTGAGCTCCTGCATGACGGCGTCGCGCAGCTGGCGCGCCTGGCCCAGCGGGCCCTCGTACTTCTGGAGCGTGCGGGCCGTCTCCATGTGGGCGGCGATGTCCGCGGCCGTCGCCTCCGGGCCCGCCTCGATGCGCACGCGGCCGTCGCCGTAGCGCACGTGCACGGTGCGGCCCTCGAGCTGAGGGTTGACGGAGACGGGGACCTCCTTGGGTCGCGCCAGGCGCGACGCGCCCGCCATCGCGCCGTCCATCAGCACGCCGCCGCCCGCGCCGAACACCGAGCCCACGGTGCCATCCACCACCGCGCGCTTGCCCACCTGGGCGAGGCCCGGCATCAGGCCGTTCTCCCAGGTCTCGCTCTGCATCGCCTGGTCCGCCGCGCCGCCCAGCGCCCCGCCGACACCGCCCTCCCACGCGCCCTGGATGGCGGTGTTGCGCAGCCGCTGCCCCAGCGTCTGCTTCACCACCTGCTCGGAGACCTCGGTCGCGGCCGTGGCGCCCGCGCCGCCCAGGCCCTTGGGCAGGGGGATGACGGCGGTGCCACCCTCGATGGCGCCGACCACCGCCTGCTGCGCCACGCCATCCATGCCCAACGCGTCGCCCTTGAAGTACGCCTGCGTCGCCACGCGCGTGCCCGCGCCCAACGCCGCGTAGCCCGCGATGGCCAGCGGCGTCGCCGCGCCGCCGGTCGCCACCACCGCC
Source organism: Myxococcus stipitatus (assembly GCF_021412625.1). Next base: position 181,863 of record NZ_JAKCFI010000009.1, read on the forward strand.
GCCGTCGTCACCACCGCCACCGCGGCCGTGGCCGCCATGTCCGCCGTGCTGTCCTTCGTCTCCTGGAGGTCCTTCACGTCGTCGGTGGAGTAGCCCACGCGCCGGTTGGCGGCCTCCGTGTCCCCCGTGGCGATGGCCGTCTCCGCCGCCGTCAGGTTGCGCTCCAGCCGCTCCGAGTCCGACTCGCCCTTGGTGAGGTTCTGGACCGTGTCGATGAAGCCCAGGCCGCTGCTCTGCTCGAACTTCTGCAGCGCCCGCAGCCGCTCCGTCTGCTGCCGGGCCGCGTCCGGCGACTGGGGGTCGATGGCGCCCAGGTCGTACATCTGGTCGACGATCTCGAACTTGTCGCGCCCTCCCAGCTCCGACGTCAGGTCCGAGCGAAGGTCGCGCTTGTAGAGGTCGCGGTACGCGGCGGTGATGTCGTCGATCTGCGACTTCGACTTGTTGCCCAGCACCTCGCGCAGGGCCGCCTCGTCCGTGCCCACGCCATCCATGGCGCGGTGGAGCTGCTCCGCGGCGGCCTCCGCCTGACCGCGCTTGTCGTTGGCGGCGGGCGGGTTGAGGTAGCGCAGGCCCACCTGCGTGTCCGCGCCGCCCCAGCTCCGGACCTCGGACTCCAGCGAGCGCCCCGTCTGCTTCTGGAACGCCTCCTTCAGCGCGGGGAGGTCCTCCGGCTTGGTGCTCTTGAGCACGTCGAGGATGGCGCCCTCGTCCGTGCCGAACCAGCCCTGGGTGGCGGTGTTGATCTTCGCGGCGTTCGCGGCGGCGGGATCGTCCTCCAGGATGCCCCGGGCGCGCGCGTAGTCCTCCTTCGACAGCTTGCCGCGCAGCTCCGACTGGAGCGACGCGTCCGAGAGCAAGAGCTTCTTCTGCTCCGCCGGCAGGCCCTCGAGCGTCTTGAACACCTTGTCGCTGTCCGCGCCGAAGAAGCCCTGGAGCGCGTCGTGCACCTTGGAGCGCGCGGCGTCCGCCTCCAGCCGCGTCACGTCTCCCGGGGCGGTGGTCTGGGTGGTGGCCAGCAGGCTGGCCAGCTGCGAGCGCTGGGCGCCGTCCATGCTCGGCCCCAGCGCCTTCTGCATGAACTCCTCGGGCGTGGCGGCGCGGATGTCCGGGTGGTCCTTGCCGTACATCTGCTGGAAGGAGCGGGCGATGGCCTGACGCTCGGTGGGAGGCGCCTGGCGCAGGGTGTCGAGCATGGCGTCCTTGTCGCCGAACCAGCCGGTCTGCTGCTGGATGGCGGCGGCGCCCGCGTTGCCCTTGTTGCCGGAGAGGATGTTGTTGACGCGGGTGAGGTCGTCGCCGCCCAGCTCCTCGCGCAGCGTGGCGTCCAGGTCGAGCTGGTAGTGCTCGCGGAAGGACTGGCGGATGAGGGCGATGTCCGCGGGCGACTTCTTGTCCAGCGCCTTGAAGATGGCGTCCTCGTCCGTGCCCCAGCCGGTGAGGCCGCCCTTCGTCGCGCGGTACAGCTCCGTGGCGTCCTTGGCCGCCTGTTCCTTCGTGTAGCCCGGCGTCACGCCCGTGGGCGGCGCCGGAGGCCCGGCCACCGGCCGCGGCGCCGAAGGCTGTGCGGGCACGAACGAGCTCGCGGTGGACGCGCGCTGCGTGGCGGCGCGCGCGGATGTCGCGGCCTGCTGGGCGGCGGTGGTCGCCTTCGCCACGGCCTGCTCGGCGCGCGTCAGCTCGCTCCTGGGGACGTTCTGCTTGCGGGCCTCGGCGAGCGCCGCCTGCGCGTTCTTGAGCGCCTCCTGGGCCTGCTTCGCCGCGGCCTCCGCGCGGGACTGGGCCTGGGCCGCCTGGGCCGCCTGCGCCCGAGCCGCCTCCGCCGCCGCCCTCGCGGCTGCCTCCGCCGCCCGCTGTGCCTCGCGCGCCGCGCGCTCCGCGTCCGCCGCCGCGCTCTGTCCGCCGCCCTGTGACTCACCCGTGGCCCGAGTAGTACCGCCCTCGCTGACTCGCATGCCCCCAGCTCCGCGTCCGGTCCGCCACGGCGGACATTGGCCTACACGAGTCCCCCCAAACGCGGACTCGGAAATCGCTCTCCCCAGATTATCGAACAATCCCTGTCACGGGTTGTCTGGCTCACCCCATGGGGCCAGACGGCCCACCTCCGACGTCACTTCAGGCGGGCTTCTCCTCCAGGAGCACCTTCACCTCGGTGACGAGGCGCAAGCGACGTGGCGGGTCCTCCTTCTCCGAGGAGAGGTCCGCCTGGACGCGCATCTCCATCTCGCTCCGTGCGGGCCAGAGTCTGTCCATGCGGAAGAGGCTCTCGCCCTTGGTCTGCGAGCGCACCATCATCCGCTCCGAGCCATCCGGGCGTGTCTGGTATTCCGCCGGCACGGGCTGGTTCCTCGAGGTCTGCTGGATGAGGAACCGGGTGCCGACTTGCAGCTCGTCCATCGAGAACAGCTCGAAGCTGGCGGTGCCCTGCGCGGGCACGGGGCCCACGCCGTAGAGCGGGCTCTCCCAGCGTGCCCCCAGGCCGATGGCCTCCTGCGGAAAGGGATTGCCCACGAACTGGAGCGCCTTCGCCAGCTCCAGCAACTCCTTGCGTCGCTCCGGCGCGAGGCTCGCCGGCAGGTTCAGGTCCAGGGTGTTGCCGCGCCGCCCGGACTGCCCCTTGCCCGTGAGGCCGGGCAGGAACGCGAGGCTCTCTCGCATCTCGTCCACATGCGGGCCTGCGACTCCCGGAGGGACGAGCAGGTCCACCGCGTCGAGCGTGAAGTCGTAGCGCGCATCCCCCTCGAGAGAGAGGGATTGCACCCGGATGACGAAGGTCATCCGCGTGGCCGGCACGCGCGGCGCGGGGCGCGAGCTGCCCGCCGTCTCCACGGTGACGGAGGAGGAATGCGTGGCGATGACGACCTGCGTGGACCCGGGCTGGGGCCGGAGGACCACCTGCCGCCGCGGCTCGCGGCCCTGCATGACGACGAGACTCATGCGACCCGAGCCTAGATCAGACTCCGTCGTTTCCGGGCATGCCGCCTGAGTTCGACGGAACAGGCGGACTGACGCGAGGAGCCGAGCCCTGGGCCATCCTCTGGCGGACCGCCTCGCGGGCAATGACATACGTCCGAGGGTGTCCATGGAGGAAGAGGTGGGAGGACGCCGGGTGGGGTGCGCGTGCGGAATGGCCTGACGCGCATTGACCGGGTGTCGGGGCGCCCTCCCAGAATCGAGGGATGCCCCCTCCTCCTGACCTCCACCCGGCGCAGCGCATCGTCGACCTCGGCTTCGGCTTCATCCTCTCCGGCGCGCTCTCCGCGGTGGCGGAGCTGGGCGTCGCGGACCTGCTGGCCCGAGGCCCCCGCAGCGCGGCGTCACTCGCGGAGGAGCTGAAGACGGACGCGCGCTCGCTCTACCGGGTGATGCGCCTGCTGGCCAGCGTGGAGGTGTTCGCCGAGGACGGCGAGGGGCGCTTCTCGCTGACGCCCGCGGCGGACTACCTGCGCACGGACGCACCCGGCTCGCTGCGGGCCGCCGTGCGGATGCTCACCCAGAGAATCTTCTGGGCTCCCACCGGCGAGCTGGTCGACACCGTGCGCTCGGGGCAGACGCCCTTCGACCGCATCTTCGGCAAGCCCTTCTTCGACTACCTCGCGGAGGACATGACCCAGGGCGACATCTTCCATCAGGGCATGGCCAGCCTGTCGGACCTGGAGAACGGCCCCATCGCGGGCAGCTACGACTTCACGCCCGTGAAGCGCGTGGTGGACGTGGGCGGGGGCCATGGTGGCTTCCTGGCGAAGGTGCTGGAGGCCACGCCCCACGTGCAAGGCGTCCTGTTCGACCACGCCCATGTCCTCGCGTCCGCGCGGGAGCTGCGTGGCGCGTTCCCCGGACGGTGCGAGCTGGTGGCGGGGGACTTCTTCGAAGCGGTGCCCGCGGGCGCGGACGCCTACGTGCTCAAGCGCATCCTCCACGACTGGAGCGACGAGGTCTGCGTCCGCATCCTGCGCCACTGCCGTCAGGCCATGGCCGAGGGGGGCCGCGTGCTGGTGGTGGACACGGTCATCCCTCCGGGCAACGCGCCGCATGGAGGCAAGGTGCTGGACGTGATGATGCTGGCGTCGCTGCCCGGTCGGGAGCGCACGGAGGCGGAGTTCGGCCACCTCTTCTCCGAGGCGGGCCTGCGCCTGACACGCATCGTCTCCACGCCCGCCGCGCTCAGCATCACCGAGGCCGTGGCGGCCTGACGACCGCTTCACGACGATGGCCGCGCGGACGGCCGAGCGCCCGCGCGACCAGGACTCGCACTCACCAGGGGCGCTCAGCCCCCGCGGATGAACGACAGCAGGTCCTCGTTGATGGCTTCCTTGATGGTCGAGCACATGCCGTGGGACTGGCCCGGGTAGACCTTGAGCCTGGCGCCCTTGACCAGGGTGGCGGTGAGCTTCCCCGCGCCCTCGAAGGGGACGATCTGGTCCGCGTCGCCGTGCATCACCAGGGTGGGCACGTCGAACTTGGCCAGGTCCGCGCGGAAGTCCGTCTCGGAGAACGCCTTGACGGTGTCGTACTCGGCCTTGATGGAGCCCATGAGCCCCTGGAGCACGAAGCTCTCGCGCAGCCCCTCGGAGACCTTCGCGCCCGGCTTGTTGAAGCCATAGAAGGCCATGCTGAGGTTCTTGAAGAAGCTCGCCCGGTCGTTGCGCACGCCCGCGCGGATGTCGTCGAAGACCTTCATCGGCAGCCCGTTGGGATGCCAGTCGGTCTTGATCATGATGGGCGGCACCGCGCCGATGAGCACCGCCTTCGCGACGCGCGACGTGCCATGGCGACCGATGTAGCGAGCCACCTCGCCGCCGCCCGTCGAGTGGCCGACGTGGATGGCCTTCTTGAGGTCCAGCGCCTCCGTCAGCTCCGCGAGGTCGTCCGCGAAGTGGTCCATGTCGTGCCCGTCCCAGACCTGCGTCGAGCGGCCATTGCCACGGCGGTCATGCGCGATGGTGCGGAAGCCGCGCTCGGACAGGTACAGCATCTGGTCCTCGAAGGCATCCGCCGTCAGCGGCCAGCCATGCGAGAAGACGACGGGCTGACCGTCCTTGGGGCCCCAGTCCTTGAAGTAGATCTTCGTGCCGTCCTTGGTCGACAGATAGCTGCCATGGATCTTCCCGTTCGAAGTCGCCATTCCCGGTCCTCGCTGTGAGGGTGTCTGCAACACAGCGAAGATGGGGGCAGGGTTCGGCACCGACCAGTGTCCAGGGACTCGTGTGCCTCATCCCCACGTCGGGGCCGGCCGACCTCGCGGCCCCATGAGGGCCCGCGCGCTCGGACCGAACCCGCCCCGCGACTCAGGCACCCGGGGCCGCGGCGGGCTCCACGCTCCGGGGCATCAGCGCCTGGAGCACCAGCCCGAGCGCGACGACGAACACGCAGCCGATGACGTTGTACCAGAGGAAGCCGATGTCGCTGAGCATGAAGAGGGCAATCACCGCGGACTGGGAGACGACGGCCGCGGTGAAGACGGCGTGCCCCTTCACGTGCTTGAGGAAGAAGGCGACCAGGAAGATGCCGAGCACGGTGCCGTAGAAGATGGAGCCGAGGATGTTCACCGCCTGGATGAGGTTGTCGAGCAGGGACGCGAACGTCGCGAACCCCACCGCCACCAGCCCCCAGAACACCGTGAACACCTTCGAGGCGACGAGCACGTGCCGGTCCGACGCGTCCGGCCGGAACACGCGCCGGTAGAAGTCCACCGTCGTCGTGGCGCCCAGCGCGTTCAGCTCGCTGGCGATGGAGCTCATCGCCGCCGAGAGGATGACCGCGATGAGCAGGCCGAAGAGGCCGCTGGGGAGCCAGCGCTTCACGAAGCCGATGAAGATGTAGTCGGAGTCCTTGGTCTCCGCGCCCGGCAGCGCGCGCGACACCATGGCCTTGGCGTCCTTACGGACCGCGCTCGCCTCCTTCGCGGCGGCGCCCAGGGCCTCCTTCGCCGCGGACACGGAGGCCGCGTCCCCCGCGTCACGCGCGGCGAGATAGCGCTCCACCTCCGCGCGCTTGTGGGTCTGCACCTCCTCCCACCTCGACTCCAGCGCCGAGTATTCCGCCGCGTGCTCCGTGGCGCGCACGCGCTCGGACAGCGTCTGGTTGAACAGCAGCGGGGGCGTGCTGAACTGGTAGAAGACGAAGACGAGGATTCCGACGAACAGGATGAGGAACTGCATCGGAATCTTCAGGACGCCGTTGAACAGGAGCCCCAGGCGGCTCTCGGAGATGGAGCGCCCCGTCAGGTAGCGGCCCACCTGCGACTGGTCCGTGCCGAAGTAGGAGAGCGACAGGAAGAGGCCGCCGGTGATGCCCGACCAGAAGTTGTAGCGGTCCTGCATGTCGAAGTCGAAGCTCACCACGTTCATCCGGCCGAAGGCGCCCGCGACGTCCACCGCCTTGACGAAGGACACGTGCTCGGGCAGTCGCCAGATGATGACCAGCGCGGCCACCACCATGCCGCCCATCATCACCACCATCTGCTGCTTCTGCGTCTGGCTGACCGCGTTGGAGCCGCCCGTCACCGTGTAGAGGATGACCAGCGCGCCCATGGCCACCACGGTGGGCTCCAGCGGCCAACCCAGGATGGCGGAGAGGATGATGGCGGGCGCGTAGATGGTGATGCCCGCCGCGAGCCCGCGCTGGACGAGGAAGAGGAACGCGCCCAACAGACGCGTCTTCAGGTCGAAGCGCGACTCCAGGTACTGGTACGCGGTGATGACGTTCAGCCGGTAGTAGATGGGGACGAAGACCGCGCTGATGATGACCATCGCGATGGGCAGTCCGAAATAGAACTGCACGAAGCGCATGCCATCTTCGTACGCCTGCCCCGGCACGGAGAGGAACGTGATGGCGCTGGCCTGCGTGGCCATTACGCCCAGGCCGATGGTGGGCCACTTCAGCTCGCGCGCGCCCCGCAGGTAGTCCTCGGACGTCTTCGCGCCGCGCGACTTCCACAGGCCCCACACCACGATGAACGCCGTCGTCCCGACGAGCACCAACCAGTCGAGCAGGGTCACGCGTAGACCTCGGTGAGCACCCAGGAGAGGGCGACGAACAGGACGAAGGTGCCGAGCACCAGGAAGTAGATGTTGCGCCACGAGCCCAGCAGGGGTGGCGCGTCATCCAGCTCCGGCCGGGGCGCGACGGGCGCGACCGGCGCGGAGGCAGGCTGCCGCGAGGACGAGGTGGGAGCGGTGCTCATTGCGCGAGGAGGTTCGCCAACAGGCGGTAGGCGCCGGGGACCCCGGCGGGGAGCTGACGGAAGAAGGCGAGGCCGGTGTAGACGAACACGCCCTTGCCATGACGCGCGACGAGCAGCCCCCCTGCGAGCGGGGCTTCGCCCGCGTCGTTCATCGTGAACACGGGGCGGTAGTGGTCGTCCCACTTCGACGCGAAGTAGAGGCCCCGCTCCTGCACCCAGCCCTCGAAGTCCACGGCGGACAGCGCGTTGGGCGCGCGCAGGAGCGGCTCATCCGGCTTCACGGGCGTCATCACCGCCGTCTCGTCCGTCACCCGGTCACGGCCGATCTCCAGCGGGTACGGCCCGACGAACGCGGCCAGCGGGCCCACGCGGCTGTTGGTGTTGTACTGCACCACCAACCGCCCTCCCTTCTTCACGTAGTCGAGCAGGCGCTCGCGGTGCACGGCGAGCCGCGGGTTCGCGTTGAAGGCGCGCACGCCCACGAGGATGGCCTCGAAGCGCTCCAGCTTCTCCCCCGCCAGCCGCTCCTCCGGGAGCACCGTCACCTCGTAGCCCACCGCCGCCAGGCTCTCCGCCACCCGGTCGCCCGGGCCGGGGATGTAGCCGATGCGCTTCACCTTCGTCGCCAGCGAGAAGGGCACCAGCGTCGCCTCGGAGGCCTGCCGCACCGCCAGGGGCGGGATGTGCGGATGGGCCACGGAGCGCACGCGCCAGGACTCGGTGCGCCCGCCGCTCTCCACCACCACGCGCAGCCGGCCCTTCTGGGAGGCTCCCTTGGGCGGCGTCACCTTGAACTGGACGGTGCGCTCGTCACCGCGCGCCGCGAGCTGGAATGGAAGCTCCGAGGGCTCCGAGCGCCAGCCCTCCGGCAGCTCCAGCCGCACCTTGCCGGCGGCCTCCGCCCTGCCCGCCGCGAGCACCACGTCCACCGGCTGGGGCGAGCCATTGGGGAACATCACCCGGTCGCGCTCCAGCGTCGCGGTGACGGCGGGCACCACCTCGAACGCGCGGTACAGCTCGCCGCGCACCGGGTCCGTCCACACGTAGACCACGGGACGCGTCACGGAGAAGCGCCGGCCGCCCACCTCGTAGGTGAAGCCCACCGACAACGCGGGAGGCCCTTCCGGCATCCCGGTGAGCCCCCGGTCCCGGTCCTCCAGCGCGTAGAGCCCTCCGCTCACGGGGTGACGCAGCCAGTACGGCGTGGTGATGGCCGCGTCCGCGGGCAACGTCACCTTGCGCGCGAGCTTGAAGGGCGCGTGCTCCGCCAACGCCGCGTCCACGGTCACGGCCTCGCCGCCGGGCAGCGTCACGCCCACCAGCTTCACCTGGGCCGAGGAGCGGTTGAGCGCGAACAGGCTCAGCTCCACGGGCGAGCCCGGCACCGCCGTGGCCTCGGCCGCCCTCGCCTCCAGGAAGAGGCCGGCGCACGCGGCCACCAGCGACTCCGTCTCCCGCAGCTTGTACGCCTTCCACGGGTGGTCGTCCGGCAGGGCGGACAGCGCGGCGTGGACCCGCAGCAGCGCGGGCACCGAGCGCCACGGCGCGCGCGAGTCGAAGCCCTTCACCGCCTCGTCCACCGCGGCGGACACCGCCTCCGTGCCCTTCCAGCGGCGCCACGTGAGGTCCAATCCCTCGAAGACGTCCTTCGTCGGGCGCGCCCCTTCGAGCGGCGTGAAGTACTCGAGCAGCGGCCCGCGCTCGGCGGGGACGCCGAAGCCCTGGCTCTTGTGCTGGCTGCGGCTCTCCGCGGAGACCTCGCCCCACGAGCGCCCCAGCAGCGGGTCGAAGCCGCCGACGTCCACCTTCAGGTACCCGGACATGTCCGCGTCGGGCCCGAGGCTCCAGGTGGAGACGTTGTGCAGCAGCCGGTCCGCCTTCCAGGGCTTCACCTGGGTGAGCTGCTCGGGGAAGCGCTTCGGGTCCGCGGCGGCGGCGAAGGCCTCGGCGGCGAGCAGCGCGGAGGCGGTGTGGTGCCCGTGGTTGGGCGGCTTCGTGTTGAAGCGCGTGACGATGACGTCGGGCTGGAAGCGACGGATGGCGAGCACCACGTCGGCCAGCACCGCGTCGTGGCCCCAGATGCGCAGCGCCTCGTCGGCGGACTTCGTGTAGCCGAAGTCGCGCGCGCGGGTGAAGAGCTGCTCGGCGCCGTCCACGCGGCGCGCGGCCAGCAGCTCGTGGGTGCGGATGAGCCCGAGCAGCTCGTCCTGCTCGGTGCCGATGAGGTTCTGTCCGCCGTCGCCGCGCGTCAGCGACAGGTACCCCGCGCGCAGGCCCTTCTCGCCGACGAGCCACGCGAGGAAGCGCGTGTTCTCGTCGTCCGGGTGCGCCGCGACGTAGAGGACGCTGCCCGTCACGCCGAGCCGCCGCAGCCCCGCCGCGATTTCACCGGCGTGGGGTTGTCGTGGGGCCTGCGCGAAGGCCGAGGTCCCGAAGCCAAGACTCATGACGAGCGTCATGCCAAAGGAGAGCAGGTTCCGCATCCGCGACGACCTATACCAGCCCCTCCCCGCCCGCGCGCGGACCAACGTCGCGCATGACGCGGTCCGCCACGTGGCCGCGCCGCGCGAGCGCGAAATCCGCACGCATCGAAGCCGACCGGGAATGCTTGCGGAGGCTCGGCGTTCTGGGTGCCCCACCCGGAGTGACCTGTTATCACCGCGACCCGTGACGTCCTCGTTCCCAGCGGCGTGGCTCAAGGCAGACCCACGCGCGCTCGCCTTCCTGCCTGATCGATTCCGCCACCGCTCCGCGCGCGCCGAGGCCGTCGCCCAGGCCGCGACACGCACCATCTCCCCCGCCCTGCTCGAGGTGTTGCGGGCCCGCAACGCGCACCTCGCCCCGAGCTCGGCCCGGGAGCGGAACCTGGAGCTGCTCGCCCGCCCTGGCACCGTCGCCGTGGTGACGGGGCAGCAGATGGGGTTGTTCCTCGGGCCCCTCTTCACGCTCTACAAGGCCGCGGCGGCCATCGTCACCGCGCGCGCGCTCCAGGAGGAGACCGGCCGCCCCTGCGTCCCCGTCTTCTGGCTCCAGACCGAGGACCACGACCTGCCGGAGGTGGACCACTGCTTCGTGGCGAACGCCACGGGCACGCCTTGCCGCGTGGCGCTGGACCACGCCGACGCGGCCACCTCCCGCGTGCCCATCGCGCATCGCCAGTTGGGGCAAGGTGTCCTCGCCGCGCTGGGGACGCTGCGCGGTGAGGTCGGCAAGGAGCCCCAGGCCGAGGAGCACCTGTCGCTGCTGGAGCGGGCCTATCGTCCGGAGGCGACGCTCGCCCAGGCGTTCACCGAGGTGCTCGCCGCCGTCTTCGCCGAAGAGGGGCTCGTGTTCCTCGACCCGAGGGACGAGCGCCTCGCGCCGCTGGCCGCGCCGGTCCATCGGCTCGCGCTCCGCGACGCGGCGACGCTGTCCTCCGCGCTCGCGCGTCACGTGGACGCGCTGACACAGGCGGGCTTCTCCGAGCAGGTCCACATCCGCCCCGGCTCGCCGCTCTGCTTCTATTCGCCGGACGGCGTCGACGGCGCGCGCTACCGGCTGGACCCGGCGGGCCCTGACACGTGGAGCCTGGTGGGCCATCCTCGCGGGGCCACCGTCACGACGCGCGAGCTGATGGAGTGGCTGGAGCGGGAGCCGCTGCGCTTCACCACATCCGCGCTGCTGCGTCCGCTGCTCCAGGACACCTGGCTGCCCACGGCCGCGTATATCGGCGGGCCCGGCGAGGTCTCCTACTTCGCGCAGCTGGCGCCGCTGTATGCGCACGCGGGGCTGCCCATGCCGCTGGTCATCCCGCGCGCCCGCTTCCGCGTCATCGACGACCGGGCGCGCCGGCTGCTCCACAAGCTGGGCCTCACCCCGGACGAGGCGGGCATGGAGCGCGAGGCGCTGCTCACGCGCCTGGCGACGCGCGACGAGAGCCACACCTACGAGTCCGCGGGCGCGCTGGAGGCGCGGCTGTTCGGCCCGTTCGCCGCGGTGCTCGACACGCTCGGCGAGTCGATGTCGCGGCTGGACCCCATGCTCCTGGACGCGCTCAAGCGCACCCGGGGCACGGTGCGCGCCGCCGTGTCCCGCCTCGCCGCGCGCTATGGCCGGGCGCTGGCGCTGCGCGACCAGGTCACCACCGAGCGCGTGGACCGGCTGCGCGCCATGCTCGTCCCGGAGGGCGCGCCCCAGGAGCGCGTCCATGGAATGGCCTACTATGCCTGCCGCTTCGGGACGCGGGCCTTCACCCGACAGGTGCTCGAGGCCTGTGTCCCCTTCTCCGGTGACCTCCAGGACCTGACCCCATGAGCCCGAGCGGCACGACGACCTTCGGACTGGAAGTCCTCGCCTTCGGCCCGCACCCCGACGACGTGGAGCTGTTCTGCGGCGGTCTGCTCGCCCGCATGGCGGAGGTGGGGCACCGCACGGGCATCGTCGACCTGTCGCGGGGGGAGAAGAGCTCGCGCGGCACGGTGGAGTCGCGCGCGGCGGAGACGGAGGCCGCGTCGCGGGAGCTGGGGTTGAGCGTCCGGGAGAACCTGGGCCTGGCCGACGGCTGGCTCAACCCATGGGAGGGCTTCGAGGCGCCAGAGGCCGAGCGCGTCCGCGCCTCCGCCGTGGCCCGGGTGGTGGAGGTGCTGCGCCGCCTGCGGCCGGAGCTGGTCATCGTCCCGTGGGAGGAGGAGCGGCACCCGGACCACGAGGCGGCCAGCGCCCTGGTGACGCGCGCGCTCTTCTTCGCGGGCGTGCGCCGCTTCGAGACCGAGCCCCCCGGCGCGCCCTTCACGCCGCGGCAGGTCCTCTATTATCCGCTCCGGCATCTGGCGGAGCCGAGCTTCGTCGTCGACGTCTCCCAGGTCCACGCACGGAAGATGGCGGCGGTGCGCTGCTACGCGAGCCAGGTGGAGCCCCGGCCAGACGCGCCGCCGACGCTGGTGGGCTCGGCGCTGTCGCTCTCCTCGCTGGAGGCACGCGACCGGTTCTATGGGGCGCGCATCGGCGTGGCGCATGGCGAGCCGTATGTCGCTCGCGAGACGCTGGGGCTGGTCGACCCGGTGGAGCACTTCCGGCGGAATAGCTTCGAGAAGCCCCTGTTCTTCCCTCACCGACGATGAGCCCCCCCCTCCACCTCGCCATCACCTGCTTCCCCACCTTCGGAGGCAGCGGCATGGTCGCCACCGGCATCGGCCTGGCGATGGCGGAGCGCGGGCACCGCGTGCACTTCATCGCGCGGGAGCTGCCCTTCCAGCGCGCGAGCATGCCCCGGGGCGTGACGTTCCACGAGGTGACGGAGAGCGACTATCCGGCGCTCCAGCGCACGGGGACGTACCCCATCGCGCTGGCGTCGAAGATGATCGAGGTCGCCACCGCGGAGCCCCTGGACGTGTTGCACGTCCACTATGCGGTGCCGCACGCCACGGCGGCGTGGATGGCGCGCGAGGTGCTGGGGGAGAAGGGGCCGCGCGTCGTCACCACGTTGCACGGGACGGACACGACGCTGGTGGGCATCCACCCCAGCTACCTGCCGATGACGCGCTTCTCGATTCTGCGCAGCGACGCGGTGACGACGCCGTCGGAGTTCCTGCGGAGCGCGACGTGGAGCGGCTTCTCGTTGCCGCGCAGCATCCCCATCGACGTCATCCCCAACTTCGTGGACACGGAGCGTTATGCGCCGGGCCGCGAGCGCGCGGCGTTGCGGGCGCTCTTCCCGGACCTGGAGGAGCACGAGCCCGTCCTCATCCACGTCTCCAACTTCCGGCCCGTCAAGCGCATCACCGACGTGGTGGGTGTCTTCGCGGAGGTCCACCGGCAGCGGCCGTGCCGGCTGGTGCTGGTGGGTGACGGTCCGGAGCGCGAGCCCGCCGAGCGGATGCTGCGCGAACTGGGGCTGGCGAGCCGGGTGGCGTTCCCCGGGCGGAGGGACGACTTCGTGGCGCTGCTGGCGGCGTCGGACGTGTTCCTGCTGCCCAGCGAGCAGGAGAGCTTCGGGCTCGCCGCGCTGGAGGCGCTCAGCTGCGGCGTCCCGGTGGTGGCCAGCGACATCGGCGGAATCCCGGAGGTGGTGCGCCATGGGGAGACGGGGCTGCTGGCGCCGCTGGGGGACGTGCGCGCCATGGCGGACCATGTCCTGTCGCTGGTGCGGGACGCGGGCCGGTGGCGGAGCTTCTCCCAGCGGGCGCGGGCGGACGTGATGGAGCGCTTCCGCATGGAGCCCGCCATCGACCGCTACGAGGCCCTCTACCGACGCCTCGCAGCCCACGCTCCGGCACGGTAGCGCGCGGGTGGCGAGGAATCGTCGGGCCTGGCTCAAGCCGTTCTCCGTGCCTGGACCGATTCCACGTCACGCCGCGCGTGGCCTATCCACGACGTAAGCTCCATTTAGAGTCACCATTGGCTTGGCGAGCAGCCCGCTCTCGCGAGCAGTTCGGCCGCGTCGTGGTGGAAGCAGAGGCGGTGCCAGATGGAGACGTTCCCGTAGACACGCAGCCAGCCTCGCGCGCGCCCCGGCGCCGATGCAGCCTGGAGAGCCTCTGTCGGCTCTATCTGGTATTGCTCGACCTTGCGTCGACAATGGACTCCCGCCGACAGGGGGTCAGCGCCAGGAGGGCTCCGCGTGCTGCCGCGATGGTCGATTCCCCTACTGCTCGTGATGCTGGCCGGATGCAGCGACACCTCGAAGTCCGTGCGCCTACACACGGGCCACGGCGAGCCCATCGTCCTCGCCCCAGGCGGCAATGCCGCACCAGTGGAGCTGGACGAAGACGACTTCGTCGAAGCCGTAGAAGCGCTCGCCGAGAACGTGCGGCTGTCCACGCATCCCCAGGAAACGGCCCGGCGGTTGTTCGAGGTGGATTCGCGCAGCGGCTCGTCTCTGTACGAGCCGCGCAGCCACCGTGTCATCCCGCTGGGACCGGGCGAACACCTGACGGGCGAACAACCCGCGACGGAGGTGGAGCTGACGCGCGCCTATCTTCGCTGGTGCGAGCGCACGAACAAGCCCGGCGATTGCCTGCGCATCCTCGAGGAGAACGCCACCGTCACCGGGGATGGGCGTTACGCCCTGGCCATGGCCCTGGCCCAGGGCGTCGTGTGGCACGAGATGAGGGACGCCTTCAAGGACATGGCCGACCCCCAGGCCATGATGACGGCGGTTCTCTGGACGTGGACCACGTACATGCTCTTGCTCGCGGTGCCCGAACCGTTCTCGAAGGGCGTGGCCGCCGTGATGACCGCCTCGCTCATTGCCTACGTGGGGGTCGATACGTTCTGGAGCCTCATCGTGGGCTTCAAGGCCCTGGTGGAGGAGTCGGAGCGGGCCACCACGTTCGACGAACTGCGCGAGGCGGGTGAGCGCTACGGCAAGGTCATGGGCCGCAACGCGGCGCGTGCTTTCGCCATGTTGGCCACGGCCGCCATTGGGAACACGGCAGCGGGGCTGGGGTCGAAAGTGCCAACGCTCCCGGCTGCAGCGCAGGCGGCGGTGCAGACCGAAGCGCAGCTGGGCATCAGGCTCGCGGCGGTCGCGGACGTGGGAACGGTGACCATGAGTGCCGACACCGTGACCATCGCCCTCGCGCCCGGTGCGGTGGCCATGGCGGCCAAGGGCGCGGGCAGCGGAGCCTCCTCCAAGGCGCGTCCCTCGGGCTACAGGGCCTGGGGCTCGTTCAGTGGATTCAAGAAGGCCATGGGCCCAGCGGGCAAGAACAAGGAGTGGCACCACATCGTGGAGCAGACCCCGGGCAACGTGAAGCACTTCGGCCCCCAGGCCCTCCACAACACCGAGAACATCATCCCGCTGGACAAGGTCCTGCACACCAGCGTCAGCGCTCTCTACTCGTCGATCCGGCGTAGTATCACGGGCTCCAGCACCTTGACCGTGAGGCAATGGTTGAGCACGCAATCCTACGAGGTCCAGCGTGACTTCGGGCTGCGGGCCATTGAGAACGTGGCGAAGGGATTCTGGTGATGAAGTTGGAGAAGCTGGTCGAGCAGTTCGCGCTGAACGTGGCGGCACAGACAGAGGCCATCTTCCGGGGAGATGCCAAGACCGGGAACAAGCACGCCAGGAAGTACGGTGCCGCCGTCGATCAGCTCCTGGCCCATGGAAACGCGGGGCGTGATGCCCTCCTCGTTCTGCTCGAGCATGAGCGCATGGATGTGCGCGTCATGGCCGCCGCCCATCTGCTCCGCTACCGGACGGCCGAGGCGAAGGCGGTTCTGGAGGAAGCCGCCAAGGGAACGGGGCTCGTGCCCTTCGAGGCCGGACAGGCATTGAAGCGCTGGGAGGAAGGGACCTGGGCGCTCGATCCTGGGTAGCGGAGCCCTCGTGCCCGCCTTTCCCCGTCACGCCTCCGCCCCTGTCCGGGATGCGGCTACACTCCCGGGCGACGGGGGCAGAGCATGGACCTGGAAGAGCTGCGCGCGTTTCTCGACGTCGTGGAGACGGGGTCATTCCTGGCCGCCGCGGATTCCCTGGGCGTGTCGCGCACGACGCTGCGCCGGCGGGTGGAGGCGCTGGAGGCGCGCACCGGCGTGCCGCTGCTCAAGAGCACCACCACCGGCATCGTCCTCACGGAGGCCGGCACGGTGCTCGCGCGGCGCGGCCGCATCATGATGCAGGAGACGAACGCGCTGCTGACCTCCATCCGCGAGGTGGGCCGCGCGCCGTCGGGCGTGCTGCGCGTCGTGCTCCCCGTGGGCCTGCCCCCGCACCTGCTCGCGCCCCTCTTCACCCTGCTGCGCTCCAGCTACCCGCTGCTGCGCGTCCACGCCCGCTTCAGCGACGACCCGCTGGGCGAATCGCTGGAGGACGTGGACATGGCCTTCCAGTTCGGGGAGAGCCCACCCAAGGGCCCCTGGCTCACGTACGTGCTGCTCAGGGTGAGGGAGCGGCTGTTCGCCAGCCCCGAGTACCTGCGCCAGCACGGCACGCCCACCTCCGTGGAGGCCCTGCGCGAACACGAGCTGCTCACCTGGGAAGCCCCCGGCGAGGACCCGCGGACCTGGCCCCGGGTGGGCGGCTCGCGCTTCACCGTGGAGCCCACCCTCGTCGCCACCGACGTCCACCTGGTGCGCACCTGCTGCCTCGCCGGTCAGGGCATCGCGCTGATTCCCAGCGTCGAGCTCGCCGACCCCGACACCCCGGAGCCCCTGGTGCCCGTGCTCCCGGACCAGGTGGGCCGCGACCGCCCGGTGAGCATCAGCATCCCCGAGGCCCTGTCCGAGATACCCAAGATTCGCGAGGTGCTCGGCCACATCCGCCGCTTCCTGGCCCCGCTGTGAGCCAGGGCGACGACACCGGGCGGCCCCTCGCGACAGGGGGCCACCCGGCACACGTCACCGACGACTACTTCGTCTTCCAGTCCGCCAGGGCCTTGGAGACCTGGTTGCGGAAGAAGAAGCCCGGGTCCTTCTCACCCAGGTCCCACGCGGCCTGCGCGGCCTTGCGGGCCTCCGCGTAGTTGCCGGAGCGCGCGAGGATGTCCGCGCGGATCCACTGGTTGAACCAGGTGGGCTGGATGGCCACGGACGCATCCGCGTACTTCAGCGCCGTGGGGTAGTCCTTCAGCGTGTCCGCCACGTAGCGCGCGGCGTTGGCGTTCACCCGCCACGAACCCTCGACGGCCTTCTCGATGTTGGCCTTGGCCAGCGCGGCGGTGTCCACCTTGATGGGCACCGACACCTTCAGCTTCTCCCACTCCAGGTCCAGCGAGGTGGAGTCATCCGTGGTGTTGCTGAACACGAACGCCAGCCGCTCGCGCGCGGGAATCGCGGAGGTGGTGCCGGTGACGGTGGCCACGTCGTTGGCCGGCGTGTACGGCGCCGGCGTCGCCCACAGCCCCAGCTCCTTGTTCAACATCACCTTCCAGCCCTTCTGGGACGGAAGCGTGACGATGGAGTAGGTGCCCGCGGGCACCGCCTTGCCACCGAACGTCACGTCGTGGCTGAACGTAATCTTGGTGGCCGCGTTCGCGCCGGTGCGCCACGGCTTGTCCCAGGGCACCAGGTCGCCCCAGACCTTCCGGCCCTTCACTGCCGGGCTGGAATATTCGAGGGAGATTTCGGTGACACCCACTTCCTGCGTGACCTTCGCGGCGGGGCTCGCGGCGGGCAGCTCCAGCTGGGCGGCGGCGGGGGTGGCCACCAGGGCCACGAGCGCGGACAGCAGACATCCGAGGGCAGCTTTCTTCATCGTCCTCACTTCTTCCTTTCTCTCAGGCTTCGAAGGGGGTGGGAAAAGGCGGGCGGAGTGTATAGACGCGACGGGGCCCCACCAAACGCTTCGCGATGACGCCCGCATGACGCGGGAGGCAAACAGGACACTCCAGCGACGCGGGTATTCCCGCCCACCGCGCGGGAGGCCAGGCTGGCGAGCGAGGACCGCGACATGAAGCTCACCCGCCTCACCGTCCACCACTACCGCGACATCGTCCCCGGCACGGAGCTGACCCCGGGCCCGGGCCTCAACCTGGTGCTGGGCGAGAACGGCAGCGGGCGGACGACGCTGCTGGAGCTGTGCTCGCGGGTCCTCGCGTCTGACTTCTCCGGCCTCATCGAGGAGCCGTTCGCCCTGGAGTACACGCTGGACTTCCCGGGCATGAAGCTGCGCGTCTACGTGCGCAACGACTCGGACACCACGCCGGGGCCGGAGGCGGCCGAGCGTCAGGGCGCGGCGCTGCTGCCGCTGCGTCCCTCGGGCCCGCCCCCGCTGCTGCGCCCCCTCGTCGAGCTGGAGCTGCGGTGGACCTCGCCCGCGGCGCACCTGGTGATGCGCGCGGACGACGAGGGGCTCGACTGCAAGGTGGACGGCGAGCGCGTCTGGTCGCGCGCCATGCACTGGTCGCTGCTGGACCGCTCCGTGTGGACGCTGCTGTTCATGACGGCGCAGTACATCGACGTGGGCGTGAAGGAGCGGCTCAAGGCGCTGCTGCGCCAGACGTTCCTCCTGGCGCCCCAGCGCTTCGACGAAGCGCTGGGCATGTTCGAGCGCATCGGCGCCATCCGCTACGCCATGGAGGCGCACGACGGCGACGTCTTCCCCCTGGGGCTGATGGCCCTGCCCTCGTGGATGCCCGCCTGGCTGCGCGAGCGCGTGGAGCAGGAGACGCCAACGGGCACGCTGGAGCTGCGCCACGACGCCATGGAGGAGAGCTTCCTCGCGCGCTTCGTCCGGCTCGCGGGGTTCGAGGCGGGCCGCTTCCGCGTCGAGGTGCTCGAGAAGCAGTCCTTCGAGAACGGCGGCAGGGTGGGCTTCGGCGGCTTCGGCTTCCACTTCACCCGGCGCGACGGGCGCACGCTGACGCACGAGGCGCTGGGCTTCGGCCACAAGCGGCTTTTGTCCCTGCTCTACTACCTGGACGTCAACGGCGACTTCGCCATCCTCGACGAGCCCGCCAACGGCCTGCACCCGCGCCTGGTGGAGGCGTGCCTGCGCGAGCTGGGCACGCGCCAGGTGTTCCTCGCCAGCCACAACCCGCTGGCCCTCGAGCCCCCACCCTTCGACTCCGAGGAGGCGCTGCGCGCCGCGCTCGTCGTCTGCCGCCTGGAGCGCCACGCGGGCCGCGAGCGCGTCGCGTGGGGCCACCCGTCGCGCGAGCTGACGCGGACCCTCTTCGAGGCGCACCGCCAGGGCGCCCGTCCGTTGGCCACGCTCCTGCGCGAACACGGCCTGTGGTGACGCGAACGCGCGGAACCGGACACGTCAAGGGCCCCTGAAGACAACCCTCCACGCGACGCTGCGGCATTTGGCCGCATCGGTGCCGCGCGGCGCGTCTGCTACGTGGCCCTGGACACGATTCCTCCAGGAGGTCCCTGCATGAAGTTGTCCGTTCCGACGCTGCTCGCGCTCGCGGGCGCCCTCGCCGCCCCGGTCGCCCAGGCCCACATCGCCGCCTCCGGCCCCGCCTACGTGAACACCACCGCCGACATCCAGTTCACCGTGGGCCACGGCTGCTCGGGTTCGGACACCTACCGGCTGAAGGTCAGCATCCCCGAGACGCTCACCGGCGTGCGCCCGCTGGACTCCGTCTTCGGCAAGGCCACCGTGGAGAAGGACGCCAACGGCACCGTGACGGCCATCATCTGGACGCGCGCCTCCACCGCCGACGTGCTGCCCTCCGACACGCACGCCCACCGCGTGGGGCTGCGCGCCCGGCTGCCGGACGCGCCCTTCACCACGCTCTACTTCCCCACCACGCAGACCTGCATCGACGCGACGGGCAAGGAGCTGACGGTGGACTGGGTGGGCACCTCGTCCGGACACGACCACGGGACGGACTCCGGCACCCCGGACGCGCCCGAGCCCGCGCCCGCGCTGTTCCTGCTCCCGGCGCGCAAGCCGGGGTGGAACAAGTACACGGTCAACGAGCACGTCCACGACCTGAGCGTCTTCGATGACGCGCTCATCGTCTGGTCCGGCAACAAGGCCTACAGCGCCAACCCGGTGACCCAGGGCCTCATCGCCGAGGAGAAGGACGCAGCGGCGCTGACGGAGATCCACCCGGGCACCGAAATCTGGGTCAAGTACTGAGCCCGGGAGGCACCATGTTCCGCTACGTCATCGCGCTCGTGGGCGCCCTGTCGCTGGGCGCGTGCTCGGAGAAGTCCCCCCCGCCGCTCGCGCCGGACGCCGGGAGCACCTCCGCGCTCGAGCGGCCCGGCGCGCTGGAGCGCCCACCCACGGGGGGCGGGCTCCCCGCGGACCTCAAGCCCCCGGGCCGCTGAGCCGGACCCGGGGACTCGCGCCGGCTAGAACCTGCCGGCGCGCGCGTCGTCGAAGGACACGCGGTGCTTGAGGTACAGCGTGTCCAGCATGTGGTTGGCGACGGGGTTCAGCCCGCCGTCGGTGAAGCGGTGCACCACCGCGCCCTTGCCCGCGTCCTTGGCGAAGGCGAGCGGGTCGAAGCTGCCGCCCAGGCCCGTGAGCGTGGGCACCAGGTCCGCGTTGTTGATGTAGTGCACGTACTTCGGACCATCCGGGTAGCGGGTGGAGGCCGCGCCGAACGTCTCCACGCTCAGCTTGCCCATCAGCTTCTCCACCTGCGCGGCGGACATGCCGTCCTCCACGCGCAGGCGGCGCTGCACGTCGTTCAGCGCCCGAGCGGTGATGAGGCCGCCCTGGCTGTAGCCCATCAGGTGCACCTCGCGGCCCGCCTTCAGCTCGTCGTAGACGGTGTCCGCCAGCGTGTCGACCGCGGGGTTCTTGCCCTTGTCCAGCTTGTCCCCCAGGCACTGCGCCAGGTCCGCCACCGCGCCCTGCGTCGCGTTGTGGATGCCCACCACGCGCGCGCCGGACTTGTCCGCCACCGCCTGCATCTCGTGCTGCTGCGTGGCCAGCGGCGTGAGGATGCCGTTGACGTAGAGGATGGTCTTCGACGGGTTCGGGTTGTTGGCGGGCGTGACGCCCGGGATGTCCTTCAGCGGCGTGCCCGGCGGGAAGGTCTGCCCCTTGGCCCCCACGAACTGGCCGTCGTGCGTCCGGTCCGGCTTCGTGTCACCGCCGAAGAGCTTCTTGATTTCCGCCAGGTGGGTGGCCTGGAAGACGTCCTTGCCCATCTCCAGGATGCGCGAGCCGCCCGACAGCGTGTTCTGCGCCTCGCTCACGGGGCTCTTCGACGAGGCCGTCGAGGTGGCGCGCGTCGGGGTCGGAGCAACGGCGGTGCGGCTGCGGTCGATGGTGCTCATGTGGAGGGCTCCCGCCCATGGGGGTGCTGGGCGTTTGCCTCCATTTTCTCAGGGGCTGGGCGAAAGTTGCGTCCCAGGTGAGCGGATGTGCGTTTTTCATTCCACCGGGAGTCCCGAAGCACGGGAAGAAGGCTGGAACCTCCTGGAATGACGGGTGTCTGTGGGCCGGCGCCGCGACATCTGGCGGGAGGGATGATGACGCACCGATACCTGGCGGGGCTGTTGTTGCTGTGGCTGTGGGGCTGCGCGACGACCCGCGCGCCGGCACGGGAGGGGCTGGAGTTCATCGAGGACGACCTGGAGACGGCGCTCCGGGTGGCGCGGGAGACGGGGCGGCCCGTGTTCGTCGACGCGTGGGCCCCCTGGTGCCAGTCCTGTCGGGCCATGCGCTCGACGGTGTTGACGGACCCGAGGGTGACGGCCCACGGCCCGCGCTTCGTCTGGCTGACCGTCAACACGGACGCGCCGGCGAACGCGGACTTCCTGCGGCGCTTCCCGGTGGACACGTGGCCCACGCTGCTCGTCCTCGCGCCGGAGGGCCCGGACGTGCTCGCGCGCTCGCTGGGCGCCCTCTCCGCGCCCCAGCTCGTCGCCTTCCTCCAGTCCGCGGAGCGCGACCTGCTCGCGCGCCGCGCGCCGCCGTCCGCCGGGAAGGGGGCCTCGGATGCCCTCCGGCGGGCGGACGCGCTGGCGCTGGCGAAGACGCACGCGGAGGCGGCCGCGGCCTATCAACGGGTCCTGGACCAGCTCGCGCCGGACGACGCGCGCCGCGCGGGCGTGGTCGTCTCCACGCTCAAGTCCCAGCTGTCCACGGGCGCCTCGGAGGACTGCATGCGGCTGGTGGCGCGCGAGCTGCCAGCGCTGGCCCGGGTGGAGGACCGCGCGCGCCTCTTGTACGTGGGCCTGGGATGCGCGCTGGACCTGGACACGCCGGAGGCCCTCGAGCTGCGCGCGCGCCTGCTGGAGGCGACGCGCCAGGCGCTCGATGAGCCCGCGGACGCGCTGGCCCCCGTGCTGCGCTCGGCCCTCTACGACGCAGGCTGCGAGGTCCACCAATCCGCCGACGACGCGGCGGGCCTCCACGCGCTCGCCGCACGCTGGTGGCGCTTCCTGGAGGAGGACGCCCGCGAGGCGACCTCCGCCGAGGCCCGCGCCGCGCTCGACGCCCACCGGCTGATGGCCAGCGTGCACCTGGAGCAGCCCGGGCGCGCCATCCCCTTCCTCCAGCGCAGCGAGCGCGAGCTCCCCCAGGACTACGCCCCGGCCGCGCGGCTCGCCACGCTGTACCTGATGACGGGCAGGCTGGACGAGGCGCTCCAGGCCAGCCAGCGCGCGCTGGCGCGCGTGAGGGACGCGGGCCGGGGCATGGTGCTCTCGGGGCACGCGCGCATCCTCCACGCGCGCGGAGAGCGCGCCCAGGCGGAGCAGCTCCTCACGCGGGCCCTGCGCGAGCTGGAGCAGGCCCCCGACGCGCCGAACACGCCCCAGCAGCGCAGGCTCCTGACGATGACGCTCGAGCAGCTGCGCCCGGGCTCAGTGAGGTGACGGCGGCGCGGGCGCGTCCTCCCCCGTGGCGGCCTCGCGCTCCACCTGCCGCCGCACCAGCCGCCGGGTCGCCACCTCCTCGTCCTCCGTCCGCTGCCGCCGCCGCACCAGCCCCTGGCTCTCGTCCACGAACCAGAAGAGCACGCGGAAGAAGGCGGCCACGACGGTGACCAGCAGCGACGACAGGAACCACCGCAGCAGCAGACCCGTCCTGCCGCCCACCACCACGTCGATGCCGTACGTCCCCGTCAGCGGCACCAGGAGGAAGGCCACGTAGTGGGAGACGCAGTAGGGGCACGACACCAGATAGCCCCACCACGTCTCCCGCCCTCCCAGCCGCTCGCGCAGCGGCGCGAAGATGCGCTCGCGGGCGATGGTCTGCGACACCCCCATCACCACCGCCGACACGGCCAGCAGCTGGAACAAGCTCACCATCGCGCGCTCTCCTCGCCCGGAGGTCCAGGTCCACCAAGGTGGGCTCCAGGCGCGCATCAGGGGAGGTGGGCATACAGCCAGGGGCCCGTCCGCTCGCGCGCGCCAGGCGTCCCAGGGGGCATCTCCTTCCGGACAGCCGGAAGAGACTGCGGAGAGCCCCCTGTAAAAAGGAAAGGGCTGCCCCCATAAGCACCCCGCCCCTGCGATGCAAATGCGCGCATTCACTTGGGAACGCATCAGGCGCCACGTGGCATGCGCATTGCGAAGGAGCCTGCCGTGCCGCGACGAGGCGGCTCCCAACGTCCCCCTTCCCCGAGAGACGCCATGCAGGACTCCTCCCACACCTCTTCCCCGGACTCCCTCTCCACGTACCTCTCGGAGATCAACCAGTACCCGTTGCTGACGCAGCCGGCGGAGCAGGAGCTGTCGCGCCGCTACCGCAAGGGCGACCTGATGGCGGGCCACCAGCTGGTGACGTCCAACCTGCGCTTCGTGGTGAAGGTGGCCTACGAGTACCGCTCCTACGGCCTGAAGATGTCGGACCTCATCCAGGAGGCGAACATCGGCCTGATGAAGGCCGTGCAGAAGTTCGACCCGGACAAGGGCATCCGCCTCATCTCCTACGCGGTGTGGTGGATTCGCGCGTACATCCAGAACTGCATCCTGCGCAACTGGAGCCTGGTGAAGCTGGGCACGACGCAGGCGCAGCGCCGGCTGTTCTTCAGCCTGGCCCGAACGCGCCGCGAGCTGGAGCGCATGGGCGCCGGTGACGCCAGCCTCGTCAACGCGGAGGAGATTGCCCGGAAGCTCAACGTGAAGGCCTCCGAGGTGCGCGAGATGGAGCAGCGCATGGGCGGCAGGGACCTGTCGCTCGACGCGCCCGTGGGCGAGGACGGCGACGCCACCCACCTGGACTTCGTCGAGTCCTCCTCCGCCTCCCACGAGGACGAGGTCGCGGACCGGCAGCAGGCGGGCCTCACCCGCGACCTGGTGCAGCGCGCCCTGCGCCGGCTGGACCCGCGCGAGCGCTTCATCATCGAGCACCGGGTGATGGGCGACTCGGAGATGACGCTCAGCGAGCTGGGTGACCACTTCGGCTTCTCCCGCGAGCGCGCCCGTCAGCTCGAGATTCGCGCCAAGGACAAGCTCAAGGCCGAGCTGACCCTGCTCATGTCCGACGCGGGCCTGGACGCCGCCGCGCTCTCCTGACGCGCCTCCACCTCCCCCGCAGTGCCCGAAGCCACCGAGTCCCTCGGTGGCTTTCGTCGTTCCAGGCGCCCGCAGAATCGCGCCCGCGGCCGAGAATCCGGCCCGCGCGGTGTCGGCGCCTCGCGCACCCGCCCGCTCCACGCGCCCGACCTCCAGGGCCCTGCGCCCCGGAGCACGCCGCCGCCACCCCACCGGGTCGCTCGCGCGCGTGAGCGCTCGGGCGCCCGCCGCCCCTCGCGGAGGAGGACCCGACACATCCGCGGGCACGCCGGTCGCGAACCCCTCCCGGCCCCGCATCCCCGTCGCGAGACAAAGACAGACGTCTCGAGTTCCAAAAGACATCCTCCCCAATAAGTCATACAAACCAGGCCCGGTTGACACACCCGGAGTCCCTGTTACTGTTTGATCATCCCAAGCGTCACACGACTCGACTGGGATTGAATGCGGCAAGGGCGGAGGATCCTCGGGATTCTCGCCCGCGAAGCCATCCCGGCGGCCCTCCGGGTCTCACTCCACGACGAACGAGACACGCGTCATACGGACGCGACTGCGAGGTCATGTCTTGGGAAAGCTTGGGTCCACCCTGGAGCTCATCCGCCAGCGTCTGGATGAGTTCATCCGCAACGCGGAGCCGACCCCACGCAACGAGCCGTGGGTCGTGCTGTCCAACCTCGAGGACAACCAGGGCAACCCCGCGACGACGGCGCGCAACGCGGTGGTGATGTTCCTGGCGAACCTGCAGCACGAGACCATCATCAGCACCTACAACCGCAACGTCCCCGTCTCGCCCGACGCGTACGGCATCATCGCGCCGCCGCTCTACATCGACCTGTACGTCCTCTTCTACGCCAACTTCATGGACCAGGCGTACCCGGTCGCGCTGGAGACCATCTCCCTGGTCATCAGCTACTTCCAGCAGACGCCGTGGTTCACCCAGCAGACCCTGCCGGGCCTGGACCCGGACATCGACAAGCTCACCTTCGAGTTCACCAACCTCGACCTGTTGGGCCTCAACCACCTGATGGGACTGGCCGGGGTGAAGTACCTGCCCTCCGTTCTCTACAAGGTCCGGATGATTCCCTACCGCGGCTCGGCCCAGCAGGCCCAGGTGCCGGCCGCCAAGGGCGTGGAGACCCCCGGCGAACCCAAGGGGGTGAAGTCATGAAGCTCCCCCGGCGCGCCCACGAGCGGCTCCTCCAGGGCCCCACGCAGCTGCGTCGCTCGGACCTGCCGCGGCCCCTGGGCACCGAACCCGCCGCCGCGACGACGAACGAGGAGCAGCGTCCCCGCCGCTATACCTACGAGCGGCTGGTGACGGTGGACCTGCGCCACACGTACTTCAACGCCTCCGACGGCCAGTGCCGCGGGCTCGTGCCCGCCCCCACCGCCGCGACCCGGGAGTGGATGCGGGATCTGGGGCTGCTCTTCCTCCAGGACGGCGCCAGCTTCTCGGTGCTGTACGACTTCAACCGCCGCGAACAGCTCCTCGCCGCGCTCGCGCGTCGACAGGGCGAGCGCCAGTGGTCCTGGCTGTCGTTCGTGCTCGTCCCCGACACGCCCTACTTCGTCAACTTCACGGACCTGCCCAGCGACTTCCAGCCGCTCGAGACGAACCTCTACTTCGACAACACCCAGGCGCACTTCGAGGGCTTTCCACCCGAGCCCTCGGACCAGGGGCTGCACTGCGCGGGCACCCCGCCCTCCGTCGCGCTGCTCAACCCCGGCGCGCAGGTGACGGCCGCCAGCGGCCTGGAGGTGGTGAAGGCCCAGCTCCAGGTGGTGCTCGTCAGCGACCAGGTCGACCGCGTCGTCGTCGACGATCTCGCGGGCGACCGGGTGCTCTGCAAGCCCTGCAGCATCCCCGTCGGCCTCCTCGCCGAACAGGCGCCCTACCTCATCACCTGCGGCCAGGTCCTCGACTACCGCGCGCACCACGAGCCGCCCGAACTGGAGGAGCGCCTGGGCCGGGTGGCCTACCTGGACCTGGTCTCCCTGCCGGAGGGCCGCTACGTCGTCCGCCAGCAGGACCGCGAGGGCCACACGCTGCACTCGGACACCGTCCTCTACACCCAGGCCTATCCGACGCCGCTGTGCTTCGTGAACCTGCTGCTGGTCAAGCCCGACGACTCTCTTTGCGGCCTGTATCCCGTGTGCGACCTAGAGCACGGGCCCGCCCTGGCGCGCATCGTCCCGCTCCAGCTCCAGCTGCGCTTCGAGCGACGCCAGACGCGCTGGGTCTACTACGCCATCCCTCCCAAGGGCGTGCGCTACGCCACGCTCGACCTCGCCGACACGGCGACGTCCGGCGCCGTCACCTTCTCCGGCCCCACCCCCGTGCGCGTGGCCGGCGCGGGCGAGGCCTACTGCTTCATCGCCGACTCGCGCCTCCCCCTCGAGGAGGTCTCCACCTTCCGCTTCGAGCTGAAGGGAGCGCGGGAGGCCGGCGCTCCGGAGCGCACGCTGATGGCCCGCGTGCCCGTGGCCAGCCCCGCGCTCGTGCTCCCGCGCGAGGGCGCGCCGCCAGGGCACCCCATCGCCACCCGCCCCCGTCCGGGGCCCCCGACAGACGGCCCCGCCGAGCAGCACGACTACTCGGACATCTACCTCAACCTCTGAACCCCGCAGCCCACCCGGAAGAGAGAAGCCCGATGCCCATCAGACCCGCTCGAAAGACCCCTGGCGTCTATGTCACGGAGTTGGACGCCTTCCCGCCCTCCATCGTCGGTATCCAGACCGCCGTTCCCGCCTTCATCGGCTACACCCAGACGGCCACGCTCAGCGGCAAGCCCATCCTCAACAAGCCGGTGCGCATCAGCTCGCTGGCGGACTACGAGCAGATCTTCGGCGGCGCGCCGGACCCCAAGTTCATCCTCACGGAGGTCACCGACACCAACAAGCAGCAGTCCGGCGACTACGACTTCAAGATCTTCGACACCGCCGCCGCCGTCTGGAAGTACTACGACCTGGTGCCCGCGACGGGCACGAAGTTCGTCCTCTACAACAGCCTGCGGCTGTTCTACGCGAACGGCGGCGGCACCGCGTACATCGTCTCCGTGGGCGACTACAGCGGCTCGCTGGACGCCGCCAAGCTGGAGGAGGGCCTGACCATCATCTCCGAGCAGGTGGGCCCCACCATGCTCGTCGTGCCGGACGCGGTGAACCTGCCCACGTCCTCCGACTACGGGAAGATCGCCACCGCCATGCTCAACCAGTGCGGCACGCTCAAGGACCGCGTCGCGGTGCTGGACGTGTACGGCGGCGGCACCGTCACCCAGGCCACCCTGGAGACCGTGGAGACGGACTTCCGCACCCTGGTGGGCAGCAAGAACCTCAACTACGGCATGGCCTACCTGCCCTTCCTGCACACCACGGTGCAGGAGGTGAGCGACTTCGACTACACCAACATCGAGACGACGCAGCAGCTCCAGGACATCCTCAAGCTGGAGAGCGCCAACCTCTACGCGACCAACACCGCGCGCAAGAGCGCCGTGGACGCGGACATCATGAAGATTGGCACGCTCACCGACCCGGCGGAAATCCAGGCGCTCAACCAGAACCTGACCGCCGCGCTGCCGCTGCTGACGGACATGCTGCGCATCATCTCCCGCAAGGACGACGTGCTGCCCGCCAGCGGCGCCATGGCGGGCGTCTACACGTGGAACGACTCCAACCGGGGCGTGTGGAACGCGCCGGCCAACGTCAGCCTCGCCAGCGTCACCAGCACCACGCTCAAGCTCAACAACACGCAGCAGGAGAACCTCAACGTCCCGGTGGACGGCAAGGCCATCAACGCCCTGCGCGAATTCGTGGGCCGGGGCACCGTGGTCTGGGGCGCGCGCACGCTCGACGGCAACAGCAACGACTGGCGCTACATCCAGGTGCGCCGCACGCTCGTCTACGTGGAGCAGTCCATCAAGAGCGCGCTGGACCGCTTCGTGTTCGCCGCCAACGACGGCAACACCTGGGCGTCCGTGGTCTCCATGGTGTCCAGCTTCCTCCAGGGGCTGTGGTCCCAGGGGGGCCTGCTGGGCGCCACCGCGTCGGACGCGTTCAGCGTGGAGTGCGGCCTGGGCAGCACCATGACGGCCCAGGACGTGCTGGAGGGCTACATGGTCGTGCAGGTCACCCTGCAGATGATCCGCCCGGCCGAATTCATCGAGCTGACCTTCAAGCAGAAGATGGAAGGCGCCAGCGCCTGATTCATCCATCCGCTCGCGTCCCCTTCAAACCCAAACACGTCACTATCTGAGCGAGGAACACCACCATGGCAGGAGAAGTCCAGAACGACATCTGGCCGTTGCCGAAATTCTATTTCTCCGTCCAACTGGGAGACGACACGTCCGTCAGCTTCCAGGAGGTCGACGGGCTGGAGACCGAAACGCAGGTCATCGAATACCGCCACGGCAACAGCCCCAGCTTCTATCCCATCAAGATGCCCGGCCTGGGGAAGGTGGGCAACGTGCGGCTGCGCAAGGGCATCTTCGTCAACGATGCGCGCTTCTGGGATTGGTACAACGAAATCAAGATGAACACCATCGCCCGGCGCACGGTCATCATCAGCCTGCTGGACGAGCAGGGCGCGCCGAAGATGACGTGGACGCTGAACAACGCGTGGCCCACGAAGCTGTCCGGCACGGACCTGAAGTCCGAGGGCAACGAGGTCGCGGTGGAGACGCTCGAGGTCGCCTTCGAGACGCTGGTCGTCGCCGCGCCGTAAGTCGCCTCGAGCCCCGAGCTCCGCCATGTCCGAACCGTACTATCCGCCTCCGGCGTTCTACTTCAGCGTGTCCCTGCTCGGCTCCGCGACGCTGCTCGCGGCGGCGAGCGACCTGGACGCCTCCTTCCAGGAGGTCTCCGGCATCGAGGCGCACTGGGAGACGGAGGACGTCGCCGAGGGGGGAGAGAACCGCTTCACCCACAAGCTGCCCAAGCCCGCGAAGTACTCCAACCTGGTGCTCAAGCGGGGCGTGGTGACGCGGGACTCGTTCCTGGCGGAGTGGTTCGGCCAGAGCGTGGGCTCGGGGCTGTCGCTGCCGTTGTTGCCACAGAACATCCTCGTCCTGCTGCTCAACGAGGAGGGGCTGCCGCTGGTGGCCTGGGGCTTCGTCAACGCCTGGCCCCTGAAGTGGGAGGTGTCCCCCATGCGCTCGCAGGAGAACCGCATCCTCACCGAGTCGCTGGAGCTGTCCTACAACTACTTCGAGCGCGTGAACCTGGGCAGCCCGGCCTCCGTGGCCGTGAAGCTGGCCCAGCTCACCGCCCGGCTGACGTGAGGCGAAGCGTCCCATGCCCCTGGAGGTGAACGAGATTGGCATCCAGCTGCGCGTGCGCGACGGCGCGGACGCGTCCTCGTCCGACAAGCCGAGCACGCCCGTGGGTGACTGCGGCTGCTCCGACGAGAAGAAGGAGCGCCAGGCGATGGTGGAGGAGTGCCTGCGCCGCGTCCTCCAGGTCCTCAGGGCCCGACAGGAGCGCTAGCGATGGGGTTCTCCGGCAGCCTCGAGAAGATGATGGTCATCGCCTACCAGAAGCCGGACTTCACGTCGGAGGTGGGCCGCTACGTCGTGTACATCAATCCGGCGTCGTACTCGCACACGTTCTGCGTGAAGTACAACGACGTGCAGGCGCAGGGCAGCAGCGGCGGCTCGTCGGAGTTCAACCGCATCCCCCCCGACACCGTGGAGCTGGAGCTGGTGTTCGACGGCACCGGCGTGGTGCCCAGCCCGCTGCCCGGGCTGATGCCCTTCACCGAGGACGGCATCGCCGACCAGGTGGCGAAGTTCAAGACCCTGGTCTTCACCTACAACGGCAACATCCACAGCCCCAACTACCTCAAGCTGTCGTGGGGCTCGTTCCTGTTCAAGTGCAAGCTGCAGAAGCTGAGCATGAACTACACGCTCTTCAAGCCGGACGGCACGCCGCTGCGCGCCCGGGCCAAGGGCACGTTCCTCGGCTACAACGACGAGGTGGAGCTGGCGCTCAAGGCGCGCATGAGCTCCCCGGACCTGACGCACGTGCGCACGGTGCAGGCCGGGGACACGCTGCCGCTCATGTGCTACCGCATCTACGGCACCAGCGCGCCCTACCTCGACGTGGCCCGGGTGAACGAGCTGGCTGACTTCCGGCAGCTCGCCGTGGGCACGCGGCTGTTGTTCCCGCCGCTGCGGGAGACGCTGGGATGACGACGCCCTCGCCGCTGACGAACGAGGGGGCGCTGACCACCTTCGTCATCAAGTCCAACGGGGAGCGCATCCCCACCACGTGTCAGGTCGTCTCCGTGGACACGTGGCTCTCGGTCAACAAGCTGCCGCGCGCGCGCCTCGTCCTCTTCGACGGGCAGGCGTCCACCGGCACCTTCCCGCTCAGCGCCGCCGACACGTTCCTGCCCGGGGCGAAGGTGAGCATCGCCGCCGGCTACGACGGCGAGAACACCGTCGTCTTCGAGGGCGTGGTGTGCCGGCAGGGCCTGGAGATCGACACCTCGTCGGGGTCGAAGCTGGTGGTGGAGCTGACCGACGCGGCGCTGAAGATGACGCTGGAGCGCAAGAGCGGCTTCTTCGAGAAGCTGAAGGACAGCGAGCTCATCGCGAAGCTGCTGTCGCGCAACGGGCTGTCGGGCGACGTGGAGGCCACCACCGTCGTCCACGAGGAGATCCTCCAGTACTACGCCACCGACTGGGACCTGATGGTGACGCGCGCGCAGCTCAACGGCCTGCTGGTGATGGCGAACGGTGGCCGGGTGGTGGTGGCGAAGCCGGACACCTCGAAGGCGCCGGTGCTGGCGGTGAAGTACGGCGAGTCCATCCTCGACCTGCAGACGGAGATGGACGCCACCACGCAGCTGGCGTCCTCGGCCATCAAGGGCGTGAGCTGGGACGCGGAGACCCAGAAGCTGCTGGAGGCGGGGCCGGGTTCGGTCCCCGTCCAGGAGCAGGGCAACGTGACGTCCGCCAGGCTGGCGGAGGTCTTCGGCGCGAAGAAGGTCGCGCTCCAGACGGGCGCGGAGCTCCAGACGGGCGACCTCCAGACGTGGGCGTCCGCGGAGCTGCTCAAGTCGAAGCTGTCGAAGATTCGCGGCACGGTGCGGTTCCATGGCAGCGCGCTGGCGCGCGTGGGCGCCATGCTCGAGCTGGGCGGGCTGGGGCCGCGCTTCAACGGCGTGGCCTTCATGAGCGGCGTGCACCACCACATCGAGGACGGGGTGTGGTTGACGTCCGTGGACTTCGGCCTGTCCGCGCGCTGGTACACCGCCGAGACGCAGGACATCGCCGCGCCGGACGCCTCCGGGCAGCTGCCCCCCATCAAGGGCCTGCAGACGGGCATCGTGAAGCAGGTGGCGAAGGACCCGGATGGCGAGTTCCGGGTGCTGGTGGGGCTGCCGCTGTTCCAGGAGCCGAGCCAGGGCGTCTGGGCGCGGCTGGGGACCTTCTACGCCTCCAGCGGCGTGGGCGCGTTGTTCTACCCGGAGGTGGACGACGAGGTGGTGGTGGGCTTCATGAACGAGGACCCGCGCGCCCCCGTCATCCTCGGCGCGGTGTACGGCAAGAAGCACGCGACGCCATCTCCGCCCGCCCCTGAGAACACCCGCAAGGCCATCGTCACCCGCAGCAAGCTGGAGCTGTCCTTCGACGACGAGAAGAAGGTCGTCTCCGTGAAAACCCCTGGTGGCCACCTGTTGGAGCTGGATGACGCCTCCGGCGCCATCACCGTCAAGGACAGCAACGGCAACAGCCTGGTGCTGGGCAAGAGCGGCGTCACGCTGGACAGCGCCAAGGACCTGAAGGTGAGCGCCAAGGGGAACGTGTCGGTGGCCGCGGGCGGGAACCTGTCGCTGGAGGCCACCGGCAACGTGACGGTGAAGGGCGTGCAGGTGACGCAGACCGCGTCGATGAAGTTCTCCGCCAGCGGAAGCACGCAGGCCGAGCTGACCTCCAGCGGCGTGCTCACCGTGCGCGGCTCGCTGGTGAAGATCAACTGAGCGCCGTCCCGAGGAAAGGACGTCCCATGCCTCCCGCCGCACGCCTCACCGACTTCCACCAGTGTCCGCTGTCCACGCCCGCGGTGCCCGCGCCCATCCCCCACGTCGGAGGGCCCATCGCGGGGCCGGGCGCCCCCACCGTCCTCATCGGCGGGCTGCCGGCCGCCAAGGTCGGCGACGTGGCCGTCTGCGTGGGCCCTCCCGACGCCATCGCCAAGGGCTCCACCACCGTGCAGGTGATGGGGCTGCCGGCCGCGCGGCTGGGGGACAAGACGGTGCACGGCGGCACCATCCTCATGGGTCTGCCCACCGTGCAGATTGGAGGCTGAGCCCCATGGCCTCTCGGACGCCTTCATTCCTCGGGACCGGCTGGAGCTTTCCTCCCACGTTCTCCCGCGCCCTGGGCGGCGTGGCCATGGTCAGCGACGACGTGGACATCCGCGAGAGCCTGTGGGTGCTGCTGTCCACGTCGCTCGGCGAGCGCGTCATGCTCCCCACCTACGGGTGCGAGCTGCGGCAGATGGTGTTCCGCGGCATCAACACCACGCTGACTCGGCAGCTCCAGGACTACGTCCAGCAGGCCATCCTCTACTGGGAGCCGCGCATCACCGTGGAGTCGGTGACGGTGCAACAGACGGCCTCGTTGGAGGGGCAGCTCACCATCGACATCGCCTACGTCATCACCCAGACCAACACGCGCAGCAACCTCGTCTACCCCTTCTATCTCGACCAGGGGAGCATCCCCGTCCAGGGGCCCTGAGCCATGGCCGCTCGCGACACGAAGGTCGCCATCAACGGCGCCCCCAGCCAGTACGACCGCTGGCTCCGCGCCCTGGAAGAAGGCCATGCGCCGGTGGATGGGCGCACGCGCTCGGAGCTGCTCGACTTCGCGCCCCGCTTCGGCGCCCTCGTCTATTTCTACGACCTGAAGGACACGCGCGACGGCGACTGGTCGGAGTTCTTCCTCGCCGACCCCCTCATGGTGCTGGCCTCCATCGACGCGCTGTCGGCCCAGGCCGTGGAGGAGCGCTTCCTGCGCGCTTCCCGCGACATGGACGCGGCGCGCACGCCCGACGCCGCCTTCCGCGCGCTGTCGGATGGCGTGGACGTCATCACCGGGCTCGCTCGTCGCTTCGACCTGTGGCTGCGTGGCGTGGGGCTGGGCGCCCAGGGCGAGGCGGGGCGGCGGCTCGGGGCGCTGCTCGCGGACTCCATCGAGGGCGCGCTGTCCATCGCGCTGCGCGCCGTGGGGAGCCTCGCGCTGGGCGCGGGGCTCCCGCAGGCCCTGGGGCGTCCCGTGAAGCTGGACCTGTCCGGGATGCTCCCGCTCTGGGGCGTGGAGCAGCTCGTGCCGGAGGCGGGGGCCTACCGGGGGACGACGAAGGAGGCGCGGGCGCGGGCGGCGTTCGGTCAGCTCGACGCCCGGATGGAGGTGTTCCTCGACGTGCTCTCCCAGGCGCAGGGGCTGACGCGCGCCATCCTCCCGGACGCGCTGGCGTCCGGGAACCACCCACCGCACCTGGCCCTCTACATGGCCTTCGTGCAGTTGTTCCGCACCGCGCAGGACACGGTGAACACGGTGTCGGGCCGCTACGCGGACTTCTACCACCGGCGGGTGCTGCGCCTGGGTCCCGGGGGCGCCCTGCCCGACAGCACGTACCTCACGTTCGAGCTGGCCGACGACGAGGCGGTCGCGGCGTCGAGCGTGCCCCGCGACACCCTCTTCCCCGCGGGCAAGCGGCCGGACGGCGAGGACATCCTGTTCAGCGCGGACGGCGCGGTGGGCGTCACGCGCGCGGCGGTGGAGAGGCGGCTCGCGCTGCGCGTGCTGCGGGGCCCCCTGTACGACGCGGGCGAGGTCCCTCCTCCGAGCGACGTGCCGGTGGTGACGCGGGAGGTGCTCGCGTCGGAGATGCCGCTGGAGCCCATCGAGACGAACGCCGAGGGTGAACAGCCGCCGGATAGCGCGCGTCCGGGCTGGGCCACCTTCGGCGCGAGCGCGGTGGGCGTGACCACCACCACCCGCACCGCCCCCGCGAGCCTGGGGTTCGCCGTCGCCTCCCGCTACCTGTTGCTGACGGGGGGCACGCGCACGGTGACGCTGAGCGTCCAGCTCTCCGCGGAGTCCTCCCAACGGCTGGCGACGCTGCTGCAAGCGCTGTCCACGGCCACGGGCGAGGATGCGCGGACGCTCTTCCTCCAGGTGCTGCGGGCGGCCTTCACGCTCCAGGTCACCCAGTCCGAGGGCTGGCTCACGGTGGAGCGCTACGACGTGCTCCTCCCCGCGCTCGCGGAAGGCGACGCGCCGGAGGTGCCCGGCTTCTCGCTGCGCTTCGAGCTGACGCCTACCGCCCCCGCCGTCGTCGCCTCGGGCGCGGGCCCCGCGCCGACGCTGCCGACCCTGCGGGCCCTCGTGAAGTCCGAGCCCGTGGAGCTGGGTGACGGTGTGACGGTGCGCCCGGTGTCGCTGCTCGACGCGGTGGACTTCGCCACGCTGGAGTTGCAGACGGACGTCTCCGACCTGACGGGCCTGCGGCTGGACAACACCGAGGGAGACATCGACCCGAGCACCCCGTGGCTGCTGTTCGGTGGCACGCCCGTGGTCGGCTCCTATCTGCGCATCCGCCACGCGGAGCTGTTCATCAAGAAGCCGGACACGCTGTGCCTCACCCTCGACTGGTTCGGGCTTCCCCAGGACGAGACGGGCTTCAGCGGCTACTACGCGGACTACGTCATCGGCCCGGATGGGCTCCCCGCCCCCAGCCTCTTCGACAACCAGAGCTTCATGGCGGACCTGAGCGTGCTCCAGCCTGGCTCCTGGACACTCCAGCCCCTCGACTCCCAATCCTCGACGGGGACACCCACGGACGGGGGCGTCGTGAGCAGCTACCTCTTCCGCACGGATACGGACTCGACGCCCGAGCCGAAAGGCAAGCTCCTCGACAGCACGACGCTGGAGAACTTCACCCTCCAATCCAACTCACCGCCGCCCTACTACGACCCCAACGCCAGCGCGTTGGAGCTGCGGCTGACCACGCCGCCCTACGCCTTCGGCGACTCGCTCTACACCATCAACGTGCTCAACGCCGTGCTGGCGGACCTCCCCGATACCGAGGGGTGCCAGGCGAAGTGCGCGGAGGAGTGCGCCGGCAAGGAGGGTGACGATCACACGAATTGCATGAAGGAGTGTCTGGCGAAGTGCATGCAGCCGCTCACGCCGCTCAAGTACCCCAACCCGCCCTGGATGCCGCGACTCCAGAAGCTCGGCATCGACTACACGGCGAGCTGCGCGCGCGAGGAGTTGCGCTACTTCCACCTGCTGCCCTTCGACGGATACCACTGCGTCTCGCTCGACAACGCCCAACCCGTCTCGCTGCTGCCGCGATTCAAGGCCCCGGCCAATCTCTACCTGGGCTTCTCCGGTCTGGACGCCGCGCAGTCGCTCACGCTGCTGATGCGGATGAGCGGCACCTATGAAGGTTCGGGCGAACCGCCGACCGTCCGCTACGACCTGCTCACGAGGACGGGCTGGAACGCGCTGCCCGCCACCCAGGTCCTCTCCGATTCGACGCGGGGACTCCAGGGGACCGGCATCCTCGAGCTGGGACTGCCCGCGTTCAGTTCGGCCGGCACCACCCTGTTGCCGGACACGTACCAGTGGCTGCGAGCCTCCGTCGACCGGGACGCCGACGCGTTCCCGAGGACACTCGACATCACCCCGCATGCGCTGGTGGCGACGCGCCGCTCTCCCGGCGTGGACGTGGACACGCCGGTGCCCGCGGGCACCATCACCCTCTCCGTGCAGGAGCTGCCGGACATCGGCACCATCACCCAGCCCCTGCCTTCCTTCGGAGGCCGGCCCCCCGAGACGCCGCGCACCTTCCAGGTGCGCGCCGGAGAGCGGCTGCGCCACAAGGCCCGCGCGGTCCTGCCGTGGGACTACGAGCGGCTGGTGTTGGAGCGCTTCCCCTCCATCTGGAAGGTGTGCGCGCTGCCCGCGCAGTCGTCCGCGCCGGGCTCGGTGCTCGTCGTCGTGGTGCCCGACCGCGCGGGTACGGCGTCCTCGGACCCCACCGTGCCCCAGGTGACGTCGGACGTCCTGGAACGCATCCAGCAGTACCTCCAGGAGCGCGCCAGTCCCTTTGTCCAGTTCCAGGTCGTCAACCCCATCTACGTCCGCGTCACGGTGACGGCGCGCGTGCGCTTCCGCGACGGCGCGCAGCCGGGCGAGAACCTGGAGCGGCTCGACCGGGACCTCGTGGAGTACCTGTCCCCGTGGTACTACGACGCCGAGCGCGCCACGCGGAGCGGGCAATACGCGTCGGAGGCGGACATCTCCGAGTTCATCCAGACGCGCCCCTACGTGTCGCTGCTGTCCTCGCTGGAGCTCCGCCATTCGCCCGAGCCGGCGGCGCTGGACTCCGACTGGTACTTCCTGACCTCCGCCCCCCACCACGACCTCGAGGACGCGAACGCACCCGCGCCGGTGTCGGTGGCCGAGGGCTACTGACGACGCGCCTCCGAGGAGAACCCCATGGCCGAGCCCGTCACCGTCACCGCCGCGCCCCCCGCGAACAAGGGCATGGACTACCTGGCCCTCAAGGAGGAGGGCACGCGGCTCATCCAGCAGCTCGCGGGCGACATCTGGACGGACTACAACGAGCACGACCCGGGCGTCACCACGCTGGAGCAGCTCTGCTACGCGCTCACGGAGCTGTCCTACCGCGCGCAGTTCCCGCTGGAGGACCTGCTGCTAGACCCGGTCACCGGCGACATCGAGCCGGAGCGGCAGGCGCTGTTCCCCGCGCTCGACATCCTCCCCTGCAACCCGGTGACGGAGCGTGACTACCGCAAGCTCCTGGTGGACCGCGTTCCCGGCGTCGCCAACGCCTGGCTGACGCCCGTGCCCCCCAGCGAGGCGGACCCGGTTCCCGGCCTCTACGACATCTGGCTCTACGCGCCCGGCGCCGACTGCTGCGCCACCGACGGGGGTTCGCCGGAGGACCTCGTCGAGGCGGCCCGGCGTGTGTATTCCCGACACCGCGCGCTGTGCGAGGACCTCCGGGACATCCGCCTGCTGGCGCCCGTCACCGCCACCGTCACCGCGGAGGTGAGCATCGACGAGCGCCTCACCTCCGAGAGCATCCTCGCGGGGCTGTTCTTCCGTCTGGGCAACTTCCTCGCGCCCGAGCCCCGCCGCGAGTCGCTCACCGCCTTGCTCGCGGAGGGCCAGCGCACCGAGGACATCTTCGAGGGGCCGCTGATGTCCGACGGCTTCATCGCGGACGCGGAGCTGCAACCGAAGGCGACCTCCGTGTCGATTCCAGACCTCCTCCAGGTGATGGTGGAGTCCCCGGGTGTCACCAGCGCCCGCCGGGTGAGTCTGCGTCTCGGGGAGTCGGTCGCCGTCCAGCCCGACGGGGTCGTCAACGTGCCCGTGGACCAGGTGCCCGCGCTGGACACGCGCGCGGACACGCGACGGGGCGGCTTCTCCATCCGCCTCTTCCGCAACGGCGTCGAGGTCAAGCCCAACGCCGCGCGCGTGCGGCGGGAGCTGGAGCGCCTGTGGGCCGAGCAGCGCAGGACGTACCCGCTGGGGCCGCAGTACGCCGAGATGCTCCCCATGCCGAAGGGGCAACGCCACGACTTCCGTCGCTACACGTCCATCCAGAACCAGTATCCGCTCGTCTACGGCATCAGCGCGGCGGGGCTGCCCGACGTGGCCAACCCCATGCGAATGGCGCAGGCCCGGCAGCTCAAGGGCTACCTGCTCGTCTTCGAGCAGCTCCTCGCGGACTTCTTCGCGCAGCTCGCGCGGGTCCGCGACCTGTTCTCCACGGACCCGGCGCTGCGGCACACCTACTTCTTCCAACTGCTCACGGGGGACGTGCCGGACATCGAGCCCCTGCTCAAGCACGCCGACGAGGGTTCACCCGGCTACGCGGCGGGCCTCGCCCAGCTCGTCGCCAGCCAGGACCCGGCCACCGAGCGACGCAACCGCTTCCTCGAGGTCCTGCTGGCGTTGTTCGCGGAGCGGCTCGACACGGATTCCATCGCCGGTGGCGCCTGGAATGGAGGCACGGAGCCGTCCGAGGAGGAGCGCCTGTTGGAGGCCAGGCTCGCGCTGCTGCAACACCTCGTGCGGGCCACGCACGACCGGGGCCGCGGCATCGACTACCTCGAGCGGCCCGGGGGCGGAAACATGGCGGGCATGGCCATCAAGAGCCGCATCCAGCTCGGGATGGACGTGGGCGCCGCGGCGCCGCTCATCGACGTGTTGGACGAGCTGTTCATCGACATCTCCGATACGGGCACGCCCGCGCCGGAGAGTCGGGCCCTGGCCCGACACGTGGACACGCTGGAGGAGCGATTCACCGCCGTCGCGTCGCTCCCCGCGCCCGAGTCCATTCCCCCCGAGGCCTCCGTGCCCCTGCGAGCGCGCTCGGTGAGCGCCGAGTTCCTGGGGGCGGCCGGCGCGCTGGAGAACTTCCGCGTGGGCACGCTCCCGGGCGAGTCCTCCGTGTCCCTGGTGTGCAGGGCCCCCGCCACGCGCGGCTGGCACCTCGTGGGGAAGTTCTCCGGCACGGCAGGCGCGGTCGCCCGGGCCCACGCGCTCGTGGAGCAGGTACGACAGCTCAACCGCCGCCGCTCGCAGCTCTACATCGTGGAGCATGTCCTGCTGCGCTCCGCGCGCCGCCCGGGAGACGAGACCTTCCCCTACGGCTTCACGCTGACCGCGGTCATCTCCACGGCGACGAGCCAATGGAGCACAGCGGAGTATCAGTCCTTCGCGCGCGAGGTCATCCGGAGCAACGCGCCCGCCCACGTGGTGGCGGACTGTCTCTTCCTCGGCCCCACCCGCATGGCCAGCTTCGAGCGGCTCTATTGGGCCTGGCGCAACGCCCTGCGGGAGCAGGACGAGTCGAGGATCGCCACCGCCTCCGCGCGGCTGCGGGACTTCCTCGAGGTCGCCGCGCAAGAGCCCGAGGCGGCCGACGCATGAGCCGCTCGCATCACCGCATCCGAAAACAGTCCCTGGTCCTGGACGTCGAGACCGAGGCCCAGGCGCGCGCGCTCCAGCCCCGGCTGAGCAGCTTCAATCGCCAGCGGCTGCTGGCCATCATCGAGCAGGTGTTCGACGCGCTGGACGTCCCCGACCTCCACGTGCGCATCGACCGGCTGGACGTGGACCTGGGGACGGTGTCATCGCACGACTTCGAGGCGGTGGTGGCGGAGCGACTGAGCCTCCGGCTGAGGGAGGTCGTGGAGCAGGCCGTGAGGGAGCGACGCGAGACGGCGGCTCACGGGGAACAGCCTCGGACCGAGGCCCAGTTCCAGTTGGAGCTGTTGGAGTACTACCTGCTCCATGGGACGCTCCCCTTCTGGGCTCCGAACGGGACGCACTTCTCCTTCGGCGCGCTGTTCGCCAGCGTGGCGCGTAGCAACCCGGAGGCGCTGGTCCGGCTGGTGGGTCGGAACGCGCGGATGGCGCAGGTCATCGAGCGACTGGTGCTCCAGCTCGACCAGACCTTGCTGGAGCGGCTCATCACGCTGCTCGAGCCCAAGCACGCCGCGCTCCTCATCGACTACATCGTCAGCCTCCAGGCCCTGCATCGCGTGGAGCCCGTGCTCCCGCTGAGCGACCAGAAGCTGTCGCGGCTGTTGTGGTCCCTGACGCTCACGTACCTGGTGCGAGACGCGGGCTCGCAGTTCAATCGCAAGAGCGCGCTCCGTCAGCTCCTGGAGGGCGTGTCGGAGAGCCAGGGCCTGGACTACACGGAGCTGGTCACCACGCTCGCGCTCGGCCTCGACCAGGTCCGTCACCAGCACCCCATCCTCTCGTCGCTGGCCGCCGTCATCGGAGAGCTGGTGCGCGAGCTGCCACCCGAGGTCTCGGAGGTGGTGGACTCCGCCCGGGAGGAGTCGCGCGAAGAGGGTTGGGACGACGAGCCCGCGAGGATGGCGGCCACCGTCCGCTATGCGTTGACCGAGGCGCTTCGCTACTACCTCCAACACGGCGTGCTGCCATGGGCGACGTCGGTTCGCACGCCCGAGTTGACGGTGGAGCGGGCGCTGTCGGTCCTGCCCGAGCTGCCGCGTTCGATGCTGCGCAGGGCGTTGTCCTGGGAGTCCACCGAGGGGTCGATGGGGGCCCTCGTCCGCGCGGTGCGGCGGATGCCAGACGCGGTGCGGACACGGCTGCTGGTGCGCTTGATGCCGCCATCGGGCGAAGCAGGGAGTCCACTGCGCTCCGCGCTCCCCGTGTTCATCGCGAGGGCCCACGACAAGCCCCTGTTCTTCGCTCGGGTCATCGCGGCCCTGTTGGACGGCGAGCCGGTGGTCCTCGATGCGCTGGCGTCCTCATCGGGTGTCACGGACTCCGAAGAGCATGCCCCCGTGTCTCCCCTGCTCGGGGAGTGGGATGCCCATGCCTTGAAGTCGCAGCTCGCGCAGCGGCTTCGCGACGAGCGGGGTCTGGGCGAGAGCCCTTCCGCGCTCGAGCTCCTGGAGGCGCTGCTGTCGCACCATCCGGAGGATGCGCGGCTGTTCCTGCTGTCGCTTCGAGGCGTGGACCGGCTGAGGACCGCGCTGGTCGACCTGAGCTCTCCCGCGTTGTTGGCGAGGATGATGGAGGTGCTACGTCCTCGCGAAGCGGGGACGATGGGCGCGCTGCGCACCGTGCTGGAGCAGCTTCCCGAGCAGGCGCTTCCCGGAGGACGGTCGGAAGTGCGCCAGGTGCTCTTCTCCGAGTTGCTCCAGTTGGGAGAGGCGCGTCCGCTGACGTCCGCGACGTTCAGGCAGGTCCTGGCCCGCCTCTTCGGGCGCGGCGTGCCCCGGGAGGTGTGGTCCACGCTCACCGACGCCGCTTCCGAGTGGAGTCGCGTGGCCCACTTCCCCGCGAAGCACCTCGCCGCGTTCCGGGACGCGCTGGAGTCCTTCGGGCCGCGCGAGGACACCGAGCCCCCGCCCGGCCCGCAGCCGGACGGCGGGGACATGGGGGAAGGCCCGGAACAGGGTGCCGCATCTGGCGGGGCTCCGAGGGAACCGACGAGCGTCCACGAGGGACTCCTCGCAGAGGCGGGGTCTCGGCGGGCGTCGTCATGGGTCGAGGAACGAGCCGAGTTCGAACCCGGGAGCTACGGGACGACAACGAACGAAGGTGATGAGCCGGGTGCGGACACGACCGCGTCGCCCATGGACGTGGGAGTGGCGCGCGTGCCCACGACCGTGGCCTCCGTCGCTCATGAGTCCGCCGATGTGCCATCCCCGGCACAGGGGCTCTCCGCGATGCTGGGCGCGCCTCTCGCGACAACTCCGTCGAGCAACGAGACGGCCGTCACGGGTGAGGCGCGACAGCGGAAGCAGATGACTGGCTCTGTCACTGTCGACTCGAGTCGGGTGAGCCAGAATGACCTGGAGGGCATCGGCGGAGCGGCCGCCAGGGACTCGTCGACGAAGGACGTGCCTCCTAGTGAAGCGCTCCGGATGGTCTCCTCGACGCCGGTCTCCGTGCCGAGCGCCCTGACGGAGCCACGGGCCACGAGGGAGGCTCCGTCAACCACGCTGGGGCTGGGCCTCGACCAGACATCGCCGCTCGCCGCACGACCGATGGGGCCCGTGGCGTCGCCGGTCCCTGGCGAGTTCCCAAGCCCTGTAGCGGCACCGCCCGGCGATGCGAGTTCGTCGGCCATTGGCGGCGTCGGAGTGTCGCGAGCACAGGCAGCGGATGCTGATGCGAAGCTGGGAATGATTGCGCCGTTTGCACTGCCGGGCTCCCCGGAGGACGGGGGAGGCACGTTCGGCCACACGCCGCTCCAGGGGCCTGAGCATCAGGGCACACGCGAGGCATCCGCGGGCGAGCCCTCCACACCGCGTTTCGGCCACCCCCATGTTGGAGCGGTCGAGGGCGCGCCTCGGGGCGAGGACCCAAGCATCCGCGACGCGTCATCCGCATCGAGGACCATCAGGGAATCGCTGCCAGATGGCGGCTCCGCATCCACGGCAGCTCCTTCGCGCATCAGCGAAGCCCCCTCGTCATCGAACTCCGCGAGGAC
Organism: Myxococcus stipitatus; assembly: GCF_021412625.1. The sequence continues at coordinate 223,939 of NZ_JAKCFI010000009.1, forward strand.
ATCACGGCACGATGCAACCTCTGAAGCCTGGCCCCAGCACCTGAATGAGCGAGAGGCACCATCTCCATCCAACTCGTTCGAGGCTTCACCGCCTGGTGACTCCTCTACAACTGGCATCGCACGCTCGCATGAGCACACGGACCCCTCTCCACGCAGGTCCCCGGAGAAGCCGCCTCCTGCTGATTCCTCCGCAGCACATATCGCGCACGCTCACGAGTTCGCCGGCCCCCTTCCACGCAAGTCCCCGGAGCAGTCCCCTCGTGCTGATTCCTCCTCGGATCCCGGCACACACTCGCACGAGCATGCGGGCCCATTTCCGCGCAGGTCCCCGGAGCAGTCTCCTCGTGCCGATTCATCCACGGTTCCCGCCACACACTCGCACGAGCATGCGACCTCATCTCCACGCATATCCCCGAAGCAGTCCCCTCGTGCCGATTCCTCCGCGGCTCCCGCCACGCACTCGCACGAGCAGGCGGGCCCATCTCCACGCCGGTCCCCAGAGCAGTCTCCTCGTGCTGATTCCTCTGCGGCTCCCACCACACACTCGCGCGAGCAGGCGGGCCCATCTCAAGTGGAGCGCTCAGAGCGGCCGCCTGCCGAGCCCTTCACCTCTCCCGGTGCGCACTCGCACGAGCATACCGCCCCCTCTCCGCTGGAGTCCTCGGAGAGACTGTCGCCCGCCGACTCCTACGTAACTCCCGTCGCGCGCGTGCGTGAGCGCACAGAGCCCTCTCGAATGGAGTCCTGGGAGAGGCCGTCTGCCGAATCCTTCGCCACGCCCGATGCATTCGCCCACGAACGCACCGACCCCTCTCGAATGGGGCCTTCGGAGAAGCCGCCCCCTGCCGATTCCTCCGCAACTCCCGTCACGCATGTGCGTGAGCGCACGGAACCCTCTCCGGCGAGGCGCTCAGCGCAGTCGCCTGCTGACGCCTCCACATCTCCTGGCGCGCACGTCCATGGACGCACGGGGCCCTCTCGAATGGAGTCGACGGGAGAGGCGGCATCTGCCGACTCGCCCACAGCACATATCGCGCGCGCTCACGTGCACTCGGGCTCCTCGTCAATGGAGGCCGTGGAGGAGCCACCATCCGCCGACTCCTCCGCAGCGCATGTCGCGCATGCCCGCGAGCCCTCGGGCCCCTCTCCAATGGAGTCCACGGAGAGGCCACCCGACATCGACGAGACGTCATCCCATCCCGTCTCGACAGCGCCTGCGCACCGCCCGAACCAAGACACTCCCTGGACGCCTGGTCCAGCACATGCCGACGCGCCACCGTCCCATGCCCCCAGGCTGAGCACCCGCCAATCAGAGACTCCCCGCACCCTCCCAGAGTCCTCCACCTTCGCGGCGCCCCTCCCCTCCCACCACGCGTCGTCCCTCACGGACGAACTGCGTGACGCGCTCTTCGCCTTCCTCCTCGGCCATCATGCGGACCGCTACGCCGGTCTCTCCGATGACGCCCTGCTGGGCCTCGTCCAGCAGACCTTGGACGAGACACCTGAACTCCTGCTCGGCTTCTTCCGCCAGCACCTGCCCCGTGCCCACCTCCACGAGCACTGGGCGCGCGTGCTCCCCGAATCCCTGCTCGCGCGGCTCATGTCCCTGCTCGCCCCTCGGATGCACGCCTCGATGCTCACGACCCTCGAGCTGCTCTCCGAGGCGTGGCTCGACGTCGCGCGAGCCCATGGCACCCCGGGGCCCGACCGCGCCTCGCTCTGGCAATTCATCCTCGAACTGCTCGCGCGGCACCCCGGAGCCCTGCTCACCCTCGAACACGTCGTGTCGCGATTCCTCCGGCACTTCGCCCCCAGGCTCCGCGCCACTCCGAGCGACGCCGCGGACCCACTCGACCTCCGCGCCCGACTCCTGGACCGGGCCACCGAGCTGGCCCGCGCCGACGCCTCACACCGACTGGAGGCCCTCCTGCGCCGTCGACGCGAAGCCCTCCTCAACCCCCGGCCCCCCACGCCACGCCCCCGTCCTCGGACCTCACGCCCCACCGCGCCGAAGGCGGGACGCACCGCCTTCCAGCTCGGCGCCGAGTCCTCCCACGCCTCGGACGTCGCCCCCATCTACATCGGCAACGCGGGGCTCGTGCTCACCAGCCCATTCCTCCCCCACCTGCTGCGAGAGGCGGGCCTGCTGCGCGTCGAGGACGGGAAGACCTTCCTGGACCCGGAGCCCGCCACGCGCGCCGTCCACCTGCTCCAGTACCTCGTCGACGGCAGCACCTCCACGCCCGAGCCACTGCTCGTCCTCAACAAGATTCTCTGCGGCCTGCCCATCTCCACGCCCGTCCCCAGCGAAATCCAGCTCACCGACCAGGAGCGGACGCTCTGCGAGCGCCTGCTGCGCGCCCTCATCGCCCACTGGAAGATCATCTCCAACACCTCCATCGCCGGCCTGCGCGAGACGTTCCTCCAACGCGAGGGACGCCTGGAGCACCTCGAGGACCGCTGGAAGCTCCAGGTCCAACGCAAGACGCTGGATGTGCTCGTGGACCAGGTGCCCTGGAGCATCTCCATCCTCACCCACCCGTGGATGCCACAGCCCCTCTATGTCTCCTGGTAGCGACCAGCCCCGCCCAGCGCTGTCGTCCAACGCCGCGTTCCTCCACGAGGAGCTCGCCTGGTTCGGCCAGATGCTCGACCTGCGCCTGCGACAACACGCCGGCGAGGCCCTCCCCCGACCGTTCCTCGACGTCCACCCGCCGCCGCCACTCGCCCCGCCGGGCACGCCCTACGCGGACGTCCTGCGAGACTTCAGCCTGCGCCCCGCTGAACGGCTGCTGCTCGCCCTCGCCTTCGTTCCCCACGTCCGGCCCGAGGCGCTCGACGCCTTCTTCATCCGCAACCAGGCCCTGGACCGGCGCTTCACCGAGTTCGGAGGGCTGGTCGGCGCCTCCCACGGGGGCTTCATCCCCACCGGCGAGACGGCGCTGTTCCTCCTCGCGGGAGACGACCTCCACGCGCGCCTCGCCCACCGGCCCCTGCTCCATCCCGACCATCCGCTGTTCGCCCACCGGGTGCTTCGGCTCGAGCGACGCCACCCGGACGAGCCCGCCCTGAGCGCCGCGCTCCAGCTCACGCCCGAGTACCTGGAGCGACTGACCACCGGCGGAACCTATCACCCGTCCTTCGGCCCGGAGTTCCCGGCCCAGCGCATCACCACCCTCCTCGAATGGGACGACCTCGTGCTCGACCGCGCCGTGCGCGACGAGCTCGAGGACATCATCACCTGGAGCCGCCACCAGCGGACGCTGATGGACGACTGGGGCCTGAAGAAGCAGCTCAAGCCCGGCTACCGCAGCCTCTTCCACGGCCCCCCGGGCACCGGCAAGACGCTCACCGCGGCCCTGCTCGGCAAGGCCACCGGGATGCCCGTCTTCCGCGTCGACCTCTCCAAGGTCGTGTCCAAGTACATCGGCGAGACGGAGAAGAACCTCGCCAGCCTCTTCGACCACGCCCAGCTCCAGCGGTGGATCCTCTTCTTCGACGAGGCCGACTCCCTCTTCGGCAAGCGCACCGAGTCCCACAACGCCAACGACCACGCCGCCAACCAGCAAATCTCCTACCTGCTCCAGCGCATCGAGGACTTCCCCGGCATCGCCCTGCTCGCCAGCAACCTGCGCTCCAACTTCGACGAGGCCTTCGCGCGGCGCTTCCAGTCCACCATCCACTTCCCCATGCCCGGCCCCGCGCAACGGCTGAGGCTCTGGGAGGCTTGTCTGCGCGACAAACCCTTCCAGCTCGCCCCCGACGTGGACCTCCCCCAACTCGCCAGGGATTACGAGCTGGCCGGCGGCGCCATCATCAATGCGTTGCGGCACGCGGCGCTCAAGGCCGTGCTCCGGACACCGCCGGAAGTCCGTCTCCAGGACCTGCGCCAGGGCATCTCCCGAGAGCTGCAGAAGGAGGGGCGCTACGTCCTGTCCGGCAGATGAAGCGCCATCGCGCGCTGTCGGCGTTCCCTGAGTCACGAATCCACGCGCCGCTGGACCTGCCCCCGCGCGAGTCGCAGCGACTGAGAGAGGGCGGGTATCCCGACACCCGCCCTCCACGCCCCTGACGCGTCAGGCTCCAACCCCGCCGCGTCGGGGGCGTGGCTGACGCGTCAGGCGGTCCTCCTCGCGCCGCCAGGTGCCTCTCCACGACAAAGTGGCCCGCGACGTGCAACCGTGCGCGCCGTCCATCAGACGTGGGAGACCGCGCGCCAAGGATGCGCGCGGTCGTGGAGGAACCCTTGAATTCGAGAAGGCATCATCGCTGGCTTGGAGGACTCGCCGTCCTCTGGGCCATGTCCGCCCAGGCCCAATCGCAGAGCGTGCCCGGCCTGGAGCTGGAGCGGCTCCAGCTCAACCCTGGAGCGAAGGACAGCCTGGTGCTGTCCACCGGCGACCTATTGGAGCAGGGCGGCTACCGCCTGGGCCTGACGGCCCACTACGAGAGCGAGCCGCTGGTCCTGCTGCGCAACGACGAGCGCCAGGGCGTCATCATCTCCAACCGCGTGACGGTGCACCTGAGCGGCGCCTACGCAATCACGGACTGGTTGGAGTTGGGCGCGCAGGTGCCCATCGTCTCGCAGTGGGGACCGGAGACGCAGCAGCTGGGGCTGAGCGCGCCGGAGTCGAGCGCGCTGGGCACCCCGTGGGTCCAGGCGCGCGCGGGCCTGTTGTCGGAGGGCCGCGGCGGTCCGCTCGACGTGGGCCTGCACCTGGGCGTGGCGCTGCCGCTGGGCAGCAAGGAGGCCCTCACCCGCGACGACGGCTTCGTGTTCTCGCCCCGGCTGGGCCTGGGCAAGCAGCTGGGTGACGGCTGGCGCGTGGGCGCGGACCTGGGCGCGCTGGTGCGCACCAAGAAGTACGCGCTCACCCCGGGCGCGGACCCGCTGCGCGACGAGCTGGGCGTGGAGCTCAACGGCGGCGTCAACGTGACGGCGAACCTGTTCGGCCTGCGCGAGGAGTTGGTGGTGCGCGGCACGCTGCCCGTGGCGGACTCGCCCGAGTCCCTCGAGGTGCTGCTCGGCCTGCGCTCGCCGCCCCTGGCCAGCGGCACGGAGCTGTACGTCATGGGCGGCCCCGGCTTCGGCCAGACGCCCGGCACCCCCGAGTTCCGCGTGCTCGCGGGCGTCAGCTTCGGCGCCGACCCGCGCACGGCGGCCGCATGTACCCCGGGCCAGCCGCACGAGCCCGCCCGCTGTCCCGAGCTGGACGCGGATGGCGACGGCGTGAGCAACCTGATGGACCGCTGCCCCGTCACGCCGGGCCTCGCCCAGCTCCACGGCTGCGCGGACGGCGACGACGACCAGGACGGCCTGGCCAACCTCGTCGACCGCTGCCCCACCCAGGCGGAGAACCTCAACGGCTTCGAGGACACGGACGGCTGCCCGGACGACCCGGACTCCGACAACGACGGAGTCGCCGATTCGAAGGACGCCTGCCCGAAGAACGCCGAGGACGTGGACGGCTTCGAGGACACCGACGGCTGCCCGGACCCGGACAACGACGGCGACGGCGTGGCCGACGCGCGCGACGCCTGCATGAACGAGGCGGGCCCCCGTGAGAACCGCGGCTGCCCGGACAAGGACCGCGACGGCGACGGCCTCGTGGACCGGCTGGACAACTGCCCCGACGAGGCGGGCCCCGCGCAGAACAAGGGCTGCAAGCAGAAGCAGCTCGCGCAGATCGAGGTGGGACAGATTCGCATCCTCGAGTCCGTCTTCTTCGAGGCGGGCAAGGACGCCATCAGCGCGCGCAGCCACAAGCTGCTCGACACCGTGGCCTCCATCCTCGCCACGCACCCGGAGATCGAGAAGCTGCGCGTCGAGGGCCACACGGACAGCACGGGCGACGCCGCCTTCAACCTGGACCTGTCCCAGCGCCGCGCGGCGGCGGTGGTCAAGTACCTGGTGAGCAAGTCCGTGGCGCCGGAGCGGCTGCAGGCCCAGGGCTACGGCCTCGAGAAGCCCATCGCCGACAACAGCACCAAGCCCGGACGCGCGAAGAACCGGCGCGTCGAGTTCAAGATCATCGGCGCCGCCGAGGGCGTGGAGACCCAGCAGGGCGCTCCGCAGTCCGACACCATCGAGAAGTGAGGCCTTCGAACCATGAATACGCGTGTCATTGAATCCCCCTGTCGGGTGCCCCCGGGCCCCACGGGCTCGAGGACGGCCCGCCCCCTGGCGGCGCTCGCGCTCGCGCTCCTCACCGTGCTCACCGGCTGCGAACGGGACGCGGCCCCCGCGTCCCTCCAGGAGGAGGTGCTGGTGAGCCAGTCCGCCTCGCTGGTGGGCGACGGTCGCCTCCAGGTGGGCGAGCAGTGCGACGACGGCAACACGGTGAGCGGCGACGGCTGTAGCGCCACCGGCGCCATCGAGGCCGGCTACCTGTGTCACGTGCCCGGACGGGCGTGCTCGCTGGCGTCGCTGTGCGGCAACAACGTCATCAACCTCGGCGAGGCGTGCGACGATGGCAACACCGTCGCCGGTACCAACGGCTGCACCGCGGACTGCGACCTGTCGCTGTGCGGCAACGGCCTCTTCAACAACCGGCAGTATCCCAACTTCGACCAGGAGATCTGCGACGACGGCAACCGCGTCGAGGGTGACGGCTGCAGCCGCCTGTGCGAAGTGGAGCCCGGCTTCGCGTGCGCGGGGAATCCCAGCCGCTGCGTGCGCGCGGGCGTGGTGTTCTTCAACACCGGCGTGGACCAGAACAACCGTCGCCTGGAGTCCGGCGTGGACCCGCACTGGTTCTACGTGGAGGACGGCGTGGGCGCGACCCCGGGCGTGCGCGACGCCAACGACTGGCCGCAGGAGCTGCAGACGGCCCGCTACATGGGAGAGCGCGGGGCGTCCACCTGCGTCTACCAGGACTTCCTCATCCCCTCGACGACCAAGGTCGCCAACTTCCGCATGCGGCTGGCGACCTTCAACGACAACGATTTCGCGGGCGCGCGGGTGAACGGCACGTCCATCACGCCCGTGGTGGTCAGCTCGCCCGGGGGCCAGCCGTGGCAGAAGAACATCATCCGCGAGCTGGGCACGAACGCGCCGTGGCACACGGGTCTCAACCGCGTGGAGCTGTGCAACGAGAACGAAGAAAACCCGCCCAACGCGTTCCGCTACCTGTTCGTGGACGCCTTCGACGACCGCTGCGGCGACGGCGCGGTCTCCGTGCGCGAGGACTGCGACGACGGCAACACCACCAACGGCGACGGCTGCAGCGCCACGTGCGGCATCGAGCCGGGCTACGGCTGCGCCGGCGCGCCCAGCTCCTGCGCGCTGACGTGCGGCAACGGTTCGCTCAACCCCGGCGAGCAGTGCGACGACGGCAACCCCACCGTGGGCGACGGCTGCGACGCCAGCTGCCGCGTGGAGGCCGGATACGCCTGCCCCACGCCGGGCCAGGCCTGCGTCGCGACGTGCGGCAACGGCGTCATCAACCCCGGTGAGCAGTGCGATGACGGCAACGTCGTGAACTCGGACGGCTGCTCCGCCGCGTGCCGCGTGGAGCGAGGGTACGAGTGCTCCGGCGCACCCTCCGATTGCGCCCCGCTGTGCGGCAACGGCGTCCTCAACCCCGGAGAGCTGTGCGACGACGGCAACACCGTCGCGAACGACGGCTGCTCCATCGCCTGCACCCTGGAGCTGGGCTACGCGTGCCCCGTGCCGGGCCAGGCCTGTGCCCAGACGTGCGGCAACGGCACGGTGAACCCGGGCGAGCAGTGCGACGACGGCAACCTGACCTCCGGCGACGGCTGCGCCACCGAGTGCAGCGTGGAGCCGGGCTATGCCTGCAGCCGGCCCGAAAGCGGCCCGTCCGCGTGCGCGAAGACCTGTGGCGACGGGCGGACCGAAGGCAACGAGTCCTGCGACGACGGCAACACCACTCCGGGCGATGGCTGCTCGCAGGGCTGCGCCGTCGAGACGGGCTACCAGTGCAACTCGAGCGCGCCCAGCGCTTGCAGCGCCATCTGTGGCGACGGCATCCGCGTCGGCGGCGAGACGTGCGATGACGGCAACACCGCGGCCGGCGATGGCTGCGACGACACCTGCGCCGTCGAGTCCGGCTGGAGCTGCCCTGTCCCCGGCAGCGCGTGCGCCAAGACCTGCGGCAACGGCACGGTGAATGCCGGCGAGGCGTGCGACGACGGCGACACCGAGAACGGCGACGGCTGCAGCAACACCTGCACCGTGGAGCCCGGCTATTCGTGCAGCGGCACGCCCACCACGTGCAGCACCACGTGCGGTGACGGCGTCGTGGCCGGCGCCGAGGTCTGCGACGACGGCAACCTGGAGAGCGGCGACACCTGCTCGCCGCGCTGCCTGTGGGAGCTGGGCCAGCCGTGCAACGCGTCCGGCGTCTGCGACAGCGGCCTCTGCAACCCCAACACCGACCGGTGCATCCTGGCCAACGTCTGCGGCAACGGGATGCTCGACGAGGGCGAGCAGTGCGACGACGCCAACACCACGGCGGGTGACGGCTGCGGCACCACCTGCGCCATCGAGGCGGGCTACACCTGCGTCGGCAATCCCTCCACGTGCGCGGTGACGTGCGGTGACGGCGTCAGGGCGGCCTCCGAGGCGTGCGACGACGGCAACACCACGCCGGGCGACGGCTGCGACGCCGCCTGCGCGGTGGAGGCGGGCTCGGCGTGCCAGAACCCCGGCATCCACGAGTTCTACTCCCGCAACGGGCGCAACCAGTGCACCCAGGCGGGGAACCTCACCGAGCCGACCCTGCCGGAGAGCACCGCCCAGGCGGCGCTGACGGTGCCGGGCCGCTACCGGGCCAGCTACGTCGCGGGCGCGGTGTCCTACTCCGACGGCGTCAAGTGGTACCCGGGCGTCTTCGGGTTCAACCACGCGACGGCGGCCGGCGAGCAGCGCTTCTCGCTCGGCCACGTCCCCGCGGGCAGCGGGGGCAGCGCCACCCGGGACGAGGCCATGGCGGAGGGCTTCACCCAGCGCCGCGACTTCGACGCGGTGACGGGCGACGTGCGCGTGGCGCTCGTGGACACCGACTGCGCCAACGGCAACAACTCCGACACGGCGTCCATCTACCGCGTCGACTCGCTGTCCATCTGCCAGCTCATCCCCGTGCTGACCGACCCGACGCCGGGCGGCACGTCCGACCCGACCATCGGCGGCAACGGCACGCCGGGCGCCACCATCCAGGTCTACGTCGACGGTGGCACCACGCCCGCGTGCACCGCCGTCGTCGACGCCAACGGACACTGGACGTGCAGCCTGGGGGACATCCCCGAGGGACCGCACGACGTGGTGCTCACCACCACCGTGATTGGCGTGACGGAGACGGCGCCGGAGGTGAGCATCGTCATCGACCGCGCGCCGCCCACCACGCCCGTCATCACCGGCCCCGTCTCCGGCTCCGTCCTGTCCACGCGGACGCCGCCCATCAGCGGCACGGCGGACCCGGGCGCCACGGTGACGGTGAGCGAGAACGGCGCCGTGCTGTGCACCGCGGTGGCGGACGCCACCGGACACTGGACCTGCACGCCGTCCTCGCCCCTGAGCGAGGGGCCGCACGAGGTGGTGGCCGTCGCCACCAACGACTTCGGCACCCAGAGCACGCCCTCCACCGCCGTGCCCTTCACGGTGGACGTGACGGCGCCCGTCGCGCCCGTCATCACCGGCCCCGCGCCCGGCTCGCTGCTGAACACCAACACCCCGGACATCAGCGGCACGGGGACGCCCGGCACCACGGTGGCGGTGCGCGAGGGCGGCACCCTGGTATGCACCGCCACCGTCCAGGACGACGGCCGCTGGAGCTGCGCGCCCGCCACGCCGCTGGCGGACGGCACGCACACCGTCACGGCCACGGCCACCGACGCCGCGGGCAACGTCAGCCCCCGGTCCAACGAGGACACCTTCCGCTTGGACACCGTGGCGCCGGACACGTCGTTCAGCCGCAGCCCGCCGGCCCGCTCCGACGTGGACGAGGCGCCGTTCGCCTACTCCGCCACCGAGCAGGGCGTGACGTACGAGTGCAGCCTGGATGGTCGGCCCTTCGGCCCCTGCCAGGACACCTACAACGTCAGCCGGGGTGAGCATGTCCTGCGGGTCCGCGCCACGGACGAGGCGGGCAACGTGGACGCCACGCCCGCCGAGTACCGCTGGACGGTGCTGGAGACGCGCGCCTTCGCGGGCGGCGGCTGCAGCGCGGCGCCGGCTCCGGCCGCCTGGCTCGCCCTGCTGGGTCTGCTGGGCCTGCGCCGCCGCAAGCAGCGCTAGTCGCACCTTCTCCGCCGGGAGGTCCACGCCCCTTCCCCCATTGTTCCCCCTCTGGGGACAACGTGGGCCTCCCGGCGGTCCTCTCCCCGCCGCCCCGGCGCACCCCGTATGCTGGGGGGCGTGGACACGGTGGGGAAGAAGCAGGAGACGTACGAGGAGGAGCTGCTCCTCGCGCTGGACGAGGGGTTGATCTCCGCCACGGAGTCGGCCGCCCTGCGCGAGGAGGCGCTCGGCCTGGGGCGCAGCCCCCTGGAGCTGCTCCACGAGCAGGGCCGCCTCAGCGAACACACGCTGATGGCCCTGCGGGAGGAGCTCACGCGGGAGCACGCGGCCCCCGCGGGCGCGACGCCCCTGGAGGCCGCGACGCTCGACCCCGGGACGCCCGCCACGCCCGGGGTGGCGCCGCCCGTGGCGCCGGCCACCGAGCCGGACTTCCCCGTGCCGGACTGGAACCGCTACCAGCCGGTGCGCTTCCTGGGTCAGGGCGGCATGGGGCAGGTGTTCCTCGCGTACGACCCGCTCCTGCGCCGCAACGTCGCGCTCAAGTTCGTCAAGGGAGGCGACCCGGAGCTGGCCCGGCGCTTCCTCTCCGAGGCCCGCGCCCAGGCCCGCGTGCGCCACGAGCGCGTGTGCGAGGTGTACGAGGTCGGCGAGGTGCAGGGCCGCGGCTACATCGCCATGCGGTACGTGGCCGGCCAGCCCCTGGGGCAGCTGGCGGGCTCGCTGACGCTGGAGCAGAAGGTGTTGCTCCTGCGCCAGGCCGCCGAAGGCGTCCACGCCGCCCACCGCGCGGGGCTGGTCCACCGCGACATCAAGCCCGGCAACATCCTGGTGGAGCGCACGGAGGACGGCGGCTTCACGCCCTTCGTCATGGACTTCGGCCTGGCGCGGGACTGGCGCGAGGAGGGCGGCGCTTCCCACCTGGTGATGGGGACCCCGCACTACATGGCGCCCGAGCAGGCGCTGGGCGACGTGTCGCGGCTGGACCGGCGCGTGGACGTGTACGCGCTCGGGGCGACGCTCTACCGCCTGCTCACCGGCACCACGCCGCTGCCGGGCGACCAGGACCTGCTCACCCGCCTCCAGACGGAGGAGCCCCGCCCGCCGCGCGCGCTGGACCGGGACATCCCCCAGGACCTGGAAGCCATCGTCCTCAAGTGCCTGGAGAAGGAGCGCTCGGCCCGGTACGACTCGGCGCGCGCGCTCGCGGAGGACCTGGAGCGCTTCCTCGCCGGCGAACCGGTGCAGGCGCGGCGCGGCGCGGGCTACTGGCTGCGCCGCAAGGCGCGCAAGCACCGCGTCGCGCTGGTGGCGGGCCTGACGGCGCTCACGGTGGTGGGGCTGGCGTTGGGACAGGCGGTGCGCGCCCGGGGCGAGGTGGCCGAGAGGGAGCGGCTCACCCGCAGCTTCACGGAGCGGGTGGAGCGCATCGAGGCGGCGGCGCGCTACTCGGCGCTGTCGCGCCTGCACGACACGCGCGAGGACCGCCGGGGGCTGCGCGCCAGCATGGAGGCGCTGGAGGTGGAGGTGCGGGAAGCGGGCCCCCAGGCCCTGGGCCCGGGGCACTACGCGCTGGGGCGCGCGCTGCTGGCGCTGGGGGACGTGGAGGGCGCCCGCGCGCGGCTCGAGTCCGCCTGGGCCCACGGCTACCGCGAGCCTCGCGCCGCGTGGGCGCTGGCCCTGGTGCTGGGAGACCAGTACCGCGAGAAGCTCCTGCTGGACGTGGAGCGGCGCAACCCCGAGCAACGCGAGGCGCGCCGGCGCGAGCTGGAGCAGCGCTACCGCGACCCCGCGCTCGCGTACCTGCGCCAGGCGGAGGGGCCCGACGTGCCCGCGCCGCCCCTGTACGTGAAGGCCCTGTTCGCCTTCCACGAGGGCCGCCTCGAGGAGGCCCTGGGGCACCTGGATGCCATGGGCAACACCCAGCCCTGGTTCCACGAGGCGCCGCTCCTGCGCGGCGACGTGTACCTGGCGCGCGGCACCCAGCGCTGGACCCAAGGCGACAGCGCCGGCGCGCAGGCGGACCTGGAGGCCGGACGCAAGGCGTACGCCGCCGCCATCGCCACGGCGGAGAGCCAGCCCGCCGGCCACTACGCCCTGGGGCGGCTGGAGCTGGCCGCGCTCGCCATGGAGATCGACGGCGCGGGCAACATGCAGCAGCCCTATCAGCGGGGGCTGGAGTCCCTGACGTACGCGCTCGCCGCCGCGCCGGACCACCACCGCTCCATGGTGGCGCTGTCGCGGCTGCACCGTCGCCTCGCGGAGCTCCGCTCGCTCCAGGGCGCGTCGGACGCGGAGCCGCTGCTGCGCCAGGCCATCGACACGGCGCGCGCCGCGCTCGCGCTCGCGCCCGCCAGCGACCGCGTCCCGCTGGAGCTGGCCATCACCTACCGCGTGTGGGCGCGCCACCGGCAGCGCCTTGGACAGGACCCGCGCGAGCAGCTGCGCCTGGCCATCGAGGCCTGCGAGCGCATGGCCCCGGAGGAGCGCGACTACGCCTTCTTCGCCAACCTCGGCGTCGCATACCAGGTGTGGGCGGACTACGAGGGCGAGCACGGCGAGGACCCCCGGGCCCACCAGGACAAGGCCATCGAGGCCTACCTCGCGGCCATCCGCCTGCGCGAGTCACAGGCGGACGCGTGGATCAACCTGGGCAACGCATACCGCTCCCGCGCCGCCGGACCGCACGCCCCGGACGCGGCGGGAGACCTGACGCGCGCGCTCGACGCCATCCAGCGCGCGCTCGCGCTCAACCCGCGCAGCATCGCCGCGTGCTTCCAGGGCGCGGACGTCGGCGAGCAGCTCGCGCGCTGGCGGCTGGAGCACGGCGAGGACCCCACGGCCGACGTGGAGAAGGCGCTCGCCCTCTACCGGCAGGCGCTCGCCATCAACCCCCGCCTGCCCCAGCTGCACAACGGCCTGGGCGCGGTGCTGCTGTGGCGGGCCGAGCAGCGGTGGGAGGAAGGCGCGGACCCGGAGCCCCTGCTCGCCGAGGCGCGCGCGGCCTTCGAGCAGGCGCGCGCGGTCGCCCCCCAACAGGCCTTCGCCTACAACAACCTGGGCGAGGTGGAGGCGGTGCGCGCGGGCTTCCTGCTCGCGCGCGGCGCGGACGTCAGCCGCGCCCTCCAGACGGCCCTGGTGGACTACCGCAAGGCGCTGGAGCTGCTGGCCGGCGACGCCGACCTGTGGACCAACGTCGCCCGCGTCCACGTGCTGCGCGCCACCGACGCGTTGGAGCGCGAACGGGACCCGGCCCCGGAGCTCGCCCGCGCCCAGGAGGCGCTCGACGAGGCCCGCAAGCTCAACCCCCGCCTGGGCTATGCGTGGCGCTACCAGGCCGGCGCGCTCGACGTGCGAGCCCGCGAGCGCGCCGCGAAGGGCGCGGCGACGGATGACGACTTCGCCCGCGCCGCGGAGGCCTTCACGCAGGCGGTGGCGCTGGCGCCCCGTCGACACGAGTACCTGCTGGCGGCGGGCGAGCTGCAGCTCGCCTGGGGTCGCTGGAAGCTGGGCCGGGGCGAGGACGCGACCCAGGCCCTGACGCGGGGCCTGGAGCACGTCGAACAGGTGCTCTCCGCGCGGCCCCGCTGGGCGCGCGCGCTGCTGCTGCGCGCGGGACTGGGCCTGGCGCGCTCGGAGATACCCGGGCCCGCCGACGAACAACAGCGCCTGCGGGCCCAGGCCCGCGAGGACGCCGAGCGCGCGCTCGCGGGCAACCCCCACCTGACGCGAGCCTGGAAGGCCCGCTCACCCGCCCACGCGGAGCTGGTGACGACACCCTCCAGGCCCTGAGGGGACCGGGACGACTACTTCTTCCGGTCCTCGGGCGGGTCGGTGGTCACGTCGATGCCGCCCTTCTTCGTCTCCAGCTCGCTGCCAATGCGGCTGGCCGTCGACGGCGCGGAGCCCGGGTCCACGTTCATCTGCACGGAGAACGGATAGTTCCGGGGGTCGGCCACCAGCTTCACGGAGTGCTCGCTCGTGGCGGCGGCCAGGGTGATGTTGCTGAGCGGGAACGGCCCCTGGGCGTCGAAGCAGCTCCCGTCATCGAACGTCACCGTCGCGTTGAGAACGCTCGGGCCCAGGCGGAAGGTGACCTCCGCGCCACGGGACACGCGCCCCGAGGGGGGGTCGTAGATGAGTTCGGGGTTCTGGATCCAGATGGTGAGATTGCCGTTGCCCATGGGCCGAGGCTCCTTCGCGGGGTGAAACAAGTGGACATCCGTGACGGTGATTAGCAGGGGACGTACCAGGGGCCCCTGACATGCAAGCCCCTGGAAGCAGGAGCGCAGGGTGGACGGATGCGACGGATGGACGCGTCAACGGCCCGAGCGGGCCCGGCCTGACGCGTCCGATTCCACCGCCCGTCAGGGATTCTCCAACCCCAGCTCGCGCACGCGGCGCTGGAGCGCCCTGCGGGAGACCTCGAGCCGCTGCACCATCTTGTCCAGGTCCCCCTGGCACTCCTGGAAGCAGCGGGTGATTTCCTCCGGGCTCAGGTCGCGCGCGGTGCGGATGAGCGAGCTCTTGTCGATGAGGACGTAGACGGAGGGGCGGGGGATGCCCAGGTGGTCCGCGGTGGCCTTGAGGTCCCACGAGCAGGCGCGCAGGGCCTCCAGCAGCTCCGCCTCGCCGACCTCGGCGGGCTTGCGGCGCGAGGCGCCGCGCGGGTCGGCGGCCTCGGGCGTCCCGGGCGCGGTGGGGGCCAGCACGCGGCCGGGCACGGGCAGCACCTCCGCGCCCAGCGTCTGCTCCAGCCGCGAGTCCACGCGCAGGCCCGGCAGGCCCCGGCTGCCGATGACGAGCTGTCGGGTGACGTTGCGCAGCTGTCGCACGTTGCCCGGCCAGCCGTAGCGCAGCAGGCGCACGGCCAGCGCGGCGGGCAGCCACGGCTGCGCGCGCGGGTCCGTGGTGGCCAGCCGCCACGTCTCGCCCGTGGCCTCCAGCTCCTGGCGGGCGAAGTGGAGGAAGAGCGGGCCAATGTCCTCGCGCCGCTCGCGCAGCGCGGGCACCCGGATTTCGAAGCCGGCCAGCCGGTGGAGCAGGGGCGCCTTGAACTGGCGCTCCTCGATGCGCGCCTCCAGGTCGGAGTCCGTCGCCGCCACCAGCCTCACGTCGACGGACACCGGCGTGTGGCCGCCCACCGGGTACACCTCGCCCGTCTCCAGCACCCGCAGCAGCGCGGCCTGCACCTCGGGCGGCGCCTCACCCACCTCGTCGAGGAACAACGTGCCGCCATGGGCCGCGCGGAAGAAGCCGTCCCGGTCACGGCTGGCGCCCGTGTACGCGCCCCGCTGCGCGCCGAACAGCTCCGCGGCCACCAGCTCCTTGGAGAGCGCGCCCAGGTTGACGCTGACGAACGGGCCCGAGCGGCGCGGACCCTGGTCGTGGATGGCGCGCGCCACCAGCTCCTTGCCCGTGCCCGTCTCGCCCCGGATGAGCACCGGCACCTGGAGGTCCGCCACGCGCAGGATGTCCTGGCGGAGCTGCTGGATGCCCTCGCCCTGCCCCACCAGCCCCAGGTCGTCCAGGACCGGCGTCACGCCCGTCTGCGCCAGGTGCAGCAGCAGCACCACGCGCTCGGCCAGCACCAGCGGCACCCCCGCGGCCAGCTCCTCGAGCGAGAACTCCCGCCCTCCCGACACGGACTCCCCCGCCACGCACACCTGCGTCCCGTCCTCCGGCACCAGCAGCCGCACCCCTCCCTGGGGCGCTGGCTCGAACTGCACCGGCGTGCGGCTGATGAACGGATCTCCCAGCGGCAACGCCAGCAGCCCGCCGGGACGGCAGAAGTCCGGCGCGTTGCGCGACAACGCCGCCGTCCGCCCCGCGCTCGCCAGCCCCTCCAGCAACAACCGCTCCCCCATGCGCTGGGGTTGCGGATGGGAAACGACGGTCAGGGCCGGCACGCTCCGCGGGGCCGGCGCGGATCTGCCTTGGGTCTGGACGGCGGTCGTCGACATGTCGGCGGCGAGCTTCAGCTGCATGGGCTTGAACGGTTTCCGGTACTTCCGGTTGTTCAGCCTACACCGAGCAGCGCCGGAGGCGCGCTCCGTCCTTGCCCCACCGTCCGGGAGGGCACGTTCCCGGCGGACGGTTCCTCGCTCGCTGAGAAAGCGACGGCCTTCGTGGAGCGCCGGCGTCGCTCCGAGGTCCTGCTCCAGCGCCGCGTCCGCCACGCGGGGGCGCTCGAAGCCGGGGCGGCGTTGGCCGGTGATGCCCGGTGATGCCCGGTGGAAGGCCTTCTCTCCACCGGGCGGAACGACGACGGGGCCGAGCGGGCCCCCCTACGCGGTGGAGTCAGCCTCCACCGCGTCCGGGGGAGACGCGCATCAGGGCGCCGGCGTATTCGACGGCGCGCCCGGAGCCGGGGCGGCGCTCGGCTCGGTCGCGGTACCCGACGCGGGCTTGTCGCCCGGCGCCTTCTCCGGGGCCGGGCCCGTGCGACGCACGCTGGCCGCGGCCTGACGCGCCTGCTCGCGCGCCCGCTGGGCGACCTTGGGGGTCGGCGCCAGAATCATGAACATCAGGCGGCCTTCCATGCGCGGCGGCTGCTCCACCACGCCCACTTCCTTCAGGTCCTTCGCCACGTCATCGAGGATGGCCGTGCCCTGCTCCTTGTGCGTGATTTCACGCCCGCGGAACTGGATGACGACCTTCGCCTTGTTCCCTTCCTCCAGGAACCGGCGCGTGTTGCGGACCTTGAACTCGTAGTCGTGTTCCTCCGTCTTCGGACGGAGCTTCACTTCCTTGAGCTGGACGGTGAGCTGGGCCCGCTTCGCTTCCGAGGCTTTCTTCTTCTCCTCGTACTTGAACTTGCCGTAGTCCATGATCTTGCAGACTGGCGGCTGGGCCATCGGGCTGACCTCGACGAGGTCGAGCCCCTCGCTGCGCGCGCGCTCCAACGCGGCTTCCAGCGGCATGACGCCGAGCTGGGAACCATCGGAGCCCACCACGCGGACTTCGCGGGCACGGATACGACGATTGGTCCTCTGGTCGCGGCTCCCGCCGCGGCTGCTTCTCTGATCCCGAAGAATGTGACGCTCCTCTGAAAGTGGTGGGCCGGCCTGCACCCTGAAGGTTGGCAGGCCACTGCTTTACGGCATCGGACGGGTCGACGGTGACGGCAGGCGGCCCGCCCCACTGACACCCACGCAAGGTACAGCCCCCCCCTGCGTGAGGGTGAAGTCGCTGGCCCCCCCGCCTGGTGGGAGAGGGAGCCCGGGGACAAATATATCGCTATCCGGGAGGACTAGCCCACCAGCGGAGATAACGCCAGGGCCGCCGCCTCGCCCTGGATTCCGCCCGGGGCGGAGTCCGGGGAGGTGTCGGGGACCGGACCCTGGGCCTGCCCGGGAGGGGGGGACTACCGGCGGCGCGCCCGCCACTCCTCGCGGCTCTGGCCCCAGACTTCGACGGGAGAGGCCTCGAGGGGCGGCGGCAGCTTGCCGGGGCCCTTCAGGGGGGAGCCCAGCCTGCGGGCGACCTGCTGGGACGGGGTGTTCTGCGGGTCGATGGTGTGGATGACCTCCGTCCAGCCCAGGTGGTCGAAGGCCCAGTCGATGGCCACGGTGGCGGCCTCCACGGCATACCCCTTGCCGTGGGCCTCCTTGAGCAGGGCCCATCCCACCTCCGTGCCCGGCCAGCCCTCCGGCATCCACGGCCCCGCCCGGCCAATCCAGCGGCCCGTCGCCTTCTCCACGATGGAGAACATGGCGAAGCCCTGGAGCGTCCAGGACCCCGCCATGGCGCACAGCGCCCGCCACACGATGGGACGGGATTGCACCCCACCGATGAAGCGCGCGGTCTCGGGGTCCGCCATCAGCGCGCAGAAGCCCTCGAAGTCCTCGCGCGCGGTGGGACGGAGGATGAGGCGTGGGGTCTCCAGTGTCGGTCCAGGGGCGATCATCACCGGTCTCCTGCTCGGAAATCGACCGCGCGAGGCTCGCATCCGGAGCGGGGCGGGACAAGCCACGCCCCCGCGCGCCTCCCGGCCACGGCACAAGCCCTCCTTCTCCGCGCGGTTACCCGAAACGGGACGCGCGTGGAGCCCCGCCGCGGATTCCGGTCGCGCGGCCCCCCGCCGCTCACTACCCCATGGGCCACGAACCGACCGACGAGGAAGGCCCCATGTGGACTGAGACGCGCGTGGCACGGAAGCTCGGGACGCGGCTGCCCTTGATTCAAGGGCCCTTTGGCGGAGGCATGTCCTCCACGCGGCTGGCGGCCGCGGTCTCCAACGCGGGGGGCCTGGGCTCGTTCGGGGCCCACCACCTGCCCCCGGCCGACATCGCCGCCACCGTGAAGGAGCTGCGGGAGCGGACGTCCGCCCCCTTCGGCATCAACCTGTGGGTGCCCCTGGAGGGCGAGAAGGCCCTGCGGCCCACTCCGGAGGAGTTCGCCGCCGGCGTCGCCCGGCTGAAGCACTGGTACGACGAGCTGGGGGTGCCCCTGCCTCAGTACCCGGGCGCCTTCTCCCAGGACTACGAGGCGCAGGTGGAGGCGGTCCTGGCGCTCGCGCCTCCCGTGTTCAGCTTCATCTTCGGCATCCCGTCGCCCCAGGTCCTGGAGGCGTGCCGCCAGAAGGGCATCGTCACCGTCGGCACCGCGACGAACGTGGACGAGGGCGTGGCGCTGGAGAAGGCGGGGGTGGACCTCATCGTCGCCTCCGGCAGCGAGGCCGGCGGCCACCGCGCCTCGTTCCTGCGTCCCGCGGAGGAGTCCCCCGCCACCACGGCGCTGGTGCCGCAGCTGGCGGACCGGGTGCGCACGCCCCTGGTCGCGTCCGGCGGCATCGCGGACGGGCGCACGGTGGCCACCGCGCTGGCGCTGGGCGCCGAGGGCGTCCAGGTGGGGACGGCCTTCCTCGCCTGCGAGGAGTCCAACGCCAGTGACGCGTACCGCCGCGCGCTGCGCCAGGAGTCCGCCCGCGCCACCGTCCTCACCCGCGTGTTCTCCGGCCGCTACGCGCGCGGCATCAAGAACCGCTTCCTCCAGGAGCTGACGCCCCACGAGGAGGACGTGCCGCCCTACCCCATCCAGAACTGGCTCACCACGCCCCTGCGCAAGGCGGCGGCGGCGCGGGGCCGCGAGGACCTGCTGTCCCTGTGGGCCGGACAGAACGCTCCGCTCATCCGCCACACCCGGGCGCCGGAGCTGGTGGCCTTCCTCGAAGAGGACACCACGCGCGTGCTGGCGCGGCTGTCCGGACTCTGACGGGCCATCGGGACGCGCGGGGCTCAGGCCGCCGACGAGCCGCTCGACGGCACGGCCTCCACCGGCATCAGGGCGGAGAGGTTGCCGTGGATGGTGGAGCAGATCTGGTCCAGCGGCAGGTCGTTGTCGTCGGTGCCGAACGGGTCCTCGATTTCGACGCCAATCTCCTCGATGCCGAAGAAGACGTACGCCACGATGAAGGTGGCGAGCACCGTCATCCAACCAAAGTCCCTCACCAGCGCGAAGGGCAGCGTGTAGCAGTAGACGAGCAGCGCCCGGCGCAGGTGCATGACGTACGCGAAGGGGATGGGCGTCTTGCGGATGCGCTCACAGCCGCCCAGGTAGTCCACCAGCAGCTGGACGTTCTGGTCGAGCTGCATCTGCACGTACTCGTTGAAGCGGCCCTCGCGGCGCGCGGCGTCCAGCACCGCGCTCATCCGGCGGGCCACCGCGAACGGGACGTGCTGGCTGCCCATCACCTGGGCCACCGCGTCCGCCGGCAGCTCGCGCGAAAGCGGCCCCAGGTTGGCCCCGCCGCGCAGCGAGGCGGCGGCGGCGAAGGGGAAGGCGGCCGTCCAGCGCAGCAGCGCGGAGTACAGCTCCGGCGACTCGCGCAGGAAGATGCCGGCGCCGCGCGCCAGGTTGCGCGTCTCGTTGACGATGCCGCCCCACAGCTTCCGCCCCTCCCAGAACCGGTCGTAGGACGAGTTGGTCCGGAAGACGAGCAGCAGGCTCAACGACATGCCCGCCAGCGTGTGCACCGTGCCGGGGATGTCCATCGCGTGGAAGCGCTCGTGCATGAACACGACCGCCGCCGACCACACGACACACGCCATGACCCGGGCCACGATTTCGCGGACCATCGAGCCCTTGACGTAATGGAAGTAGCTCCACCAGCGATGCGGGTCGTAATCAACCATGGGAATCGAGCCGCGTAGGCTGCCGTGACACCTCCCCCCCAGGCAAGCGCCAACGCCTGGGGCGGACACCTCCGGAAGCGGGCCCGCCTGCCCTCCTCATACGCCCGTGAGCAGCCCTGCCGCCCACCGCTCCGGACCTCACCGGGAGGAGAGCATCCGGGCGAGGAGCGCGAACCCGGGCTTCTCGAGCGGGCCACGTCCGCGCAGCGCGGCGAGGAAGGACCAGCCATGGTCGGAGAGCAGGGCGACACCCGCCTCCGCCTCCGGAGCGAGCGCGAGGAAACCCGTGTAGCCCCCCATCACGGACGAGCACCACGCCACGGTGTGCCCCCGCACCCGCGACAGCGACCAGCCGAGCCCCCAGCGCAGCGGGCCCGACTCCACGCGCGGCTCCAAGGTCTGCTTCAGCGCCCGCGTCACCTCGGGTGGGCCCATGCGCAGGTGCGCGTCGAGGAAGCGCAGCAGGTCGGGAACGGTGGAGTGGAGCGCGCCCGCGCCGGGCAGCGCGGGAAAGGTCCATGCGGGGACGGGCCGCCCCCTCGCGGTATGGCCGGGCAGGAGTCGGGGCGCCAGCTCCTCGGTGACCCGCGCGGAGGTGGAGGAGAGCCCCAGCGGCGTGAAGAGCTCGTCGCGCAGGGCATGGCCGTAGTTGACCCCCGCGCGGCGCGAGAGCGCGTGCCCCAACACGCCCATGCCGAGCAGCGAGTCCGCGTGCGGACGGGGCGACGGCGACGGCGGGCGATAGCCGCGCAGGAAGTCCCCGAAGAGGCCGGCGGAGTAGTGTCCGAACGGGTCCTCGGGGTTGCCGGGGGCCGCGTCGAGGTTCGGGGGCAGGTGCGGCATGCCGGAGGTGTGCGTGGCGAGCTGCTCCAGGGTGATGCGGCCCGCCTGCTCGTCGGGGAGCAGGGCCCGGGGAATCACTTCCGCCAGTGGCATGTCGAGCCGGGCGCGCCCCTTGTCCACGAGCAGCGCGAGCAACGCCCCCGTGAAGACCTGCGTGAGCCCGCCCAGGGCGAACAGCGCGTCTGGCGCTGGGGGAGTGCCCTTCTCTCGCAACGCCCGCACGTGGTGTGTTCCTCGCAAGGTGACACCCGCGCAGAGCGACGCGGAGCGATAGCCACGCACGTAGCGGCGGGTCTCCTGGACGAGCAGGTCGGGGAGGGAGGGGGGCGATGAACGGTCGTGACTCACGCCGCCCCGTCTACACCAGGCGTGGCCGGAAGCACGCTCCGCGTCGATGGACGGACGGGGACGGCGTCTCCCTCCACACGCGGGTTGCGCGACTCCCACCGGGGCTGCATCGTGCGGCGCCCTGGACCCGAGCGAGGACCCGATGCCTACTGGATTGACCACCGATGGGAGCTTCAACGCCGGCGCGCGCCGCACCGTCGACATGACCGCGGAGGATGCCTGGAGGAACTGGGCACAGGGCCAGGGACTGGGGCGGTGGCTCGAACCGAGCGCCTCCACGTTGACGGAAGGGCAGGAGGCCACGCTGAAGGACGGAACGTGGGTGTTGCCCGTCCGCGTGCGCCCGCCCCATCACCTGCGCGTGCGCCTGAGGCGCGCCCGACAGGCCAGGGCCTGGACCGCGCAGCTGCGCATCCTCCCCGCCGCCCGAGGCGTCACCATCGCCCTGCACGCCGAGGGGCTCCTCGACGCGGCCACGCGCGCCGCGTTCATCGAACGGTGGACGAAGGAGCTGGAGGCCATTCCCAGCGCGAAGCCGACGGCGACGAAGCCCCCGGCCCGAAAGGCCCCTGCGGACAAGGCCCAGGCACGAAAGCCCTCCGCCGCGCGGACAGAGGTGGTGGCCCCGGCGCGAAAGGCTCTCGGAAAGAAGCCGACGGCATCATCCCCCGCCACGAAGGCCGCGGCGACGGCCCTCGACAAGAAGTCGGCGACAAAGTCCCTCGCCAAGAAGACGGCGGCGACGGCCCTCGACAAGAAGTCGGCGACCCGCACCGCCAGGTCCGTGTCGCCCGAGCCCTCCGCTCGGGGCGCCGCTGCATCACCACGGAAGAAGTGAACCCCTGTCGGCCCCGCTACTCCACGCCGAACGTCTCGCCGTCCAGGCGTTGGCGGGCCCCTCGACTCCGCTACTCCTCGACGAACGTCTCGCCGTCCAGGCGGTAGCGGGCCCCCACCGGGGCATCCAGGATGGCGTCGAGCGCGGGGAAGCGCTCGACGAGCCGGGACAGCGTCACGACGGTATAGGACCTCGGGTCGCTCTCGGCGCCCTCGGGCTCCGCGCCGGAGGAGAAGGCCCAGCCACTGTCCCGCGCGTCGAGCGGCTCCATCCGCTCCGCGAACCGGACGGGCTGCGCGCCGCCGGCGATGACCCTGGAGACGATGGCCCCCTTGCCACGCAGCAGGATGCGCTGCATGAGCTGCTGACGCTGCTCCGTGCCCAGCTCCACCCGGACGAGCACGACCTACCCTCGCGCGTCGAAGTGGCGGCTCACGGTGAAGACGCCGTCGCCCCAGCGATTCCCACAGCCCACGACCCTCGCGCTCCCCAGCCGCAGCGAGGCCGCGTCCTCCGGACTCTCGCGCAGCAAGGCATTGAGCTTCTCCAGGTTGCAGTGCGGCCGGTAGTCCACCGAAACCGCCAGGCGCTCCTGCGCGATGCGCTCCTGCACCGGCGTCGCCTTCTCGCCGACCGACTCCATGGGCACGTCCCGCCACCCGAACAGCCCCTCCCCCAGCACGCTCGCGCCCAGCGCCTCCGCGAGCCCCGGGGCGTCCTTCCCCCAGAACACGTAGTCCGCGAGCCCATCCTCCGGCTCCCACATCCGGAACAGCCCCAGCGGCCCCAGCCCCGCGAAGAGCAGCTGGCCATGGTCCACCATCACCCCCGTCACCGACTCGGAGCGGACGGGCTCCCCCTTCTCGTCGACGACCAGGTCGATGGAGCGCCAACGCCCCTCGAACTCGCCGGGCGGCATGGGCAGGCCCCACACCGGGAGCGCGCGCTCCGTGGGCAATCCCCCCACCGCCACCGCCCACAGCCGGTTGTACGGCACCACGCCCAGCCCCGCGCCATGTTCGAGCGCGAGCCGGACCCGCTCCGTATGGGGAATCCTCGGCGTCACCACCTCCGCGCGCGCGTCGAGGCCCCGCTCCCGCGCGAACGCATCGAACTGAGGGGAGCCCGGCTCGGACACGTCGAAGAGGAAGCGCGGGTCGAACTCACGGTCATATGCCCTGCCCGCCTCGAGCGCGTCGCGCCCGACGAGGCGCAGGTCCCATTGCGCCGGGTCCTTCTTTCGAGGCGACGCCGGCGCCCCGTCGTGACGCCAGAAGCGCGCCATGCCCGGATCGAGGATGACGAGGACGCCCTCGGGCAGGTCGACCTCACCGAGCAACACCCGCGGACCCTTCGCGATTCGCGCCATGCCCCCACTCTACTTCCCGGAGCGGGCGAACACCTCCAACTGGAAACACACCGCCTGCGACGGGTCCCTCGCCCCCAGACGACGACTCGCGCGGTCAACCCCCGCCACCTGAAACACCCCGAATTGCAACAGACCATACAAAAGCAACACGTATCATGTTATCATCACCCCGCCTCACACACGAAAGGCTGACGACACATGAAGATGTGGCATGCGGTTGCGCTGAGCGCGGCGGTGGGATTCGGGGCCCTGGCGCCCGCGATGGCGATGGCGGGTTCCCACGGCGTGAGCACGTACGACGTCGAGGGCCCCTGTTACCTCCAGCTGGTCTGCCCCAATGGCTCGTCCATCAGCTGCTCGGGCACCTGGGCCTGCAGCTACTCCCCCGAGGCCGGGTGGATCAGCTGCGACGGCGCCGGCACGTCCTGCGGCGGCGACGAGTGGTAGCACCTGGCAGGCTCCCCCCGGAGCCTGAGACACACACACTCCAACGCTGACGCTTCGTCACGCCTGGGAATCCTGCTAGCCTTTGCCCGTCTCTCTCACGAAAGGCTGGCTATCCCATGAAGACGTGGCTTGCGGTCACTCTGGGTGCTGTCGTGGGTCTTGGAGCAGTGGCTCCGCCGCTGGCGATGGCGGGTGCGTCGGAGCCCGGGGCGGCGGATGACGCCGGCCCGTGCTACCTCCAGCTCGTCTGCAACAACGGCGAGGTGTTGAGCTGTAACGGTGCCTGGTCCTGCACCTACGCGTCGGACGCTCCGGGCAGTCCGGGGTGGATCAACTGCGACGGTGCGTTCTGGGGCTGCGGCGGCATCAGCGGTTAGCCGGACCGTGGCGGCGCCACGTCCCGGTCCGCCCGCGTGGGGACCGGGACGTGTGCGCCCCGGCTACTGCCGGTTGACGCGCTTGAGCCGGAAGGGCGAGGGCGACTCGCTCATCGTGAAGTAGGCGGCCCCGTCGGGCGCGTACTCGATGGCCTCGCCCTGGCCCTCGACGGTGTCCGTCAGGGTGACGGGCGCGGCGGCGAAGGCCGTCTCGAAGGCCGCGTTCTCCGCCGCGCGGAACTCATACACGGTGCGGTAGGTGCGCAGGATGAAGCGGTTGCCGCACGGGTGGATGGCCGCGGCCGTGGCGCGGGAGAAGTTCGTGTCGCTGCTCGTCGGCAGTTGGAGGTCGGACACGAAGACGAGCGTGGAGACGACGCCCGGCGCCGGCAGCGGCCTGGGGAGTTTGTAGACCTTGCTCAGCCCGTTCGTGACGTTCTTCGTGATGATGTAGATGTCCGCGGTGACGGGGTGCACCATGATGGACTCCGCGTCCTTCCCGCCATCCGGATACACGAACGGGAACTGCTCCGCGCTCAGGGTTCCGCTCGTCTGACCCGCGCCGATGTTCGGCTCCGGGATGCGGTAGACATAGAAGGTGTTGGGCGGAATCGGCAGGCTGGCGCTCGACCGGCCGATGTCTCCCATGTAGATGCAGGAGCCCGTGGGGCACGGACCGCTCGCCACGTCCTCCCAGTCCTGTGGCGTCACGCCCGCCACCTGGTAGGTGCCCAGGGTGGACGCGTTCGCGGTGCTGATGGCCACGATGGCGGTGGTGTCCTCGTTGTGGACGTAGAGGGCGCCCGGGTTGATGCGGCTGGCCGCCAGCCCGGACGGCTCGACGATGTCGGGCGAGCTCACCGACCCCACCACGGAGTACGTCGACGCGAAGGTGTCTCCCACGGTGCAGGTGGGCGCGTTCGCGGGCCGCAGCACGACCACCTGCGCGGTGTTGGTGTTGGGGAACGGCGACGTCCCGTTGAACGCGGGCTGGAGTCCCGCGGCGCCCAGCTCCTTCCAGGCCATGTCGAACAGGAAGCCCGTGGCGCTCGACAACAGGCACGCGTCGAACACCTCCGTGAAGTCCGCCGGGGGCACCAGCGGGCTGACCGGACACGCCGTGCCTCCCCACAGCTGCGTGCCGAACCAGACGGCCAGCCCGTTGGCGACGGTGGTCGTCACCGCGGGCGAGTCGAGCGCGGTCGCGTTCCCGTTCTTCTGTCCGCTGTGCGTGTCGATGGGGTTCGCCGGGTCGGCGCCGGAGAACGCGGAGACGCTGCCGCTCATGTTGTACGCGGCGCTGAGGGTGAAGGTGTAGCTCGCCGGCTCGGTCGAGGAGACCACCTTGTAGAAGACCCAGGACTTCAGCAGCGCCGCGCTCTGGTCCGAGCGCAGCAACGTCCAGCCCGCGGGCGCCGTCAGCGTCGCGGTGACGCTCTCCCGGTTGGAGACCCGCGCCAACAGCACGTCCCCCACCGCCGTTCCCGGCGGGAGGGCCAGGGTCAGCGTGGTGGAGGCCTTCACGCTCGCCGTGGTGCTGCTCCGGTGCGCCACCGTCGACAGCGCATGCCGCGCGGTGGAGACAGGCTCCAGCCGTGGCTCGGATCCCGACTCCACTCCGCACGCCGCCAACCCGAGCCACGAAACCGCGGCGACCCACTTCCAGACATCCTTCCTGAAGACTTCCAATGCCATGCAAGACCTCTCACGAGGGGTGTGGATGACCACGTCGTGGCCATGGCATCGCTATCTCAGAATCCAGGGAGACAC
Organism: Myxococcus stipitatus; assembly: GCF_021412625.1. The sequence goes on from NZ_JAKCFI010000009.1 coordinate 250,325, forward strand.
GGGAGAACGAACGACTCGTGACTGAGTCAGACATCACCAGGTGTCTCATGACGGCACAAACTTCCGCGCGGGCCATCCGCGGAAGCACGCGCGACGGGCGCCGGTCGGCGTGGCGGACCGCCGGCGCCCGGGGGCCCGTGCTACAGCGCCACGTCGAGCAGGCCGATGCCCCGCTTCGCCCATTCGGAGTCCGGCGCGGTGCGCAGGTCATCCACGGGCAGAGGCAGCGGCTCCCACTCGGTGGGGTTCGCGGACGGCACCTTGTTGGTGTTCTGGACGCGCGCCCGGTAGAGCTTCGCGTCGTGCATCACCAGCGCGCCCGCCGCGTACGTCACCTCCGGCTGGCCGGGAGACAGGGTGGCCTTGGGGGCCCAGCGCTCGAGCTTGCGGGTGGGGGTGCCCGCCGGCAGCCCGGTGTCGACGAACGCCAGGGCGGGCACCACGCCATTCACGTTGCCCGACGCCATCACCACGCCCGACGTGCCGCTCCCGCCGTTGAGTCCGGCGACGAGCTTGCGCCCGCCCTCCCAGCGGTTGTCCTTCAGGCTGATGGGCGAGGTGATGGCGGCGGCGATGGAGAAGACGACGCCCGGGTCCGTCGTCGTCGGGTAGACGCTGTCGTAGCCGAAGTCGAGCCCCCGGAACGCGTTGTTCTCCCAGAGGTACTTCGACGTGGCGGCGGTGGCCCCGGAGTTGCCGCCGAAGTAGATGCCGAGCCACAGCGTGTCCGCGAAGTAGTTGTCGGAGAACTCCACGTTCAGCGGGAGGTCTCCCGTCTCCGGTCCCGCGAAGAAGTTGAGCAGCGCGGCGGCCCCGCCCACGAAGACGTTGTGGTGGAAGCGGATGTGGCCGGCGCGCACCTGCGCCTGGGAGTTGTTGTCCTGGTAGCCCTGGAAGGCCGCGCGCCAGTCGATGGCGCCGAAGGCGAACACATTGTGGTGGACCTCCGTGCCATCCCCCAGGTTCTGGAGCTGCAACGACTCCGTGCCCGTGCGCACCAGGCGGTTGTTGTAGACCTTCAGGTGGGTGGCCAGCGGCGTGGGCGCCCCCTGGGTGGAGCCGAAGTAGATGGCCTCGCTGGCCGTGTCGTGGATGTAGAGGTCGTGGAGCTTGATGTCATTGAGGGGCGGCACCACGCCGTCGACGGCGGCGCGGTTGATGCGCAGCCCCGCGAAGCCCGCCCGGGTGATTTCCAGGAACTCCACCTCGAAGCTGTGGGCGCCGCCAATGCCGAGCCCCATGTGGCCACCGCTCAGGAAGATGTCGTCGCTGAGGATGCCGTAGCGCTCCCGGGAGGTGGCGTACTGGCCGCAGCGGTGGCCCGGGAAGTCCTCGTGGCCCGTGCCCGACTCCGGGTCGTACCGCCCGGTGAGCACCCAGTTCGAGCCGCCGCCCATGGACCAGATGTAGCCCTGCGTGCTGCCCGCCTTGGGCCGGATGACCACCTGCCCGCCCGTGTTGGTGATGACCAGCGGCCGGCTCGCGTCGCGGTCCGGGAGGTTGCCCAGGTTGATGAGCGTGTACTGCCCCGCGCGGATGTAGAGCCGGTCCAACGTCTTCCAGTCCACCGCCGGGAAGCTCTTCTGCACGTCCGGCACGTACAGCTCTCCGCCGGCGTTGGGCCCCGGGAGCGTGAAGGTCGTGCCCTGGGGCCCGAACCGCCCGAAGGGCTCGCAGCGCCCCGTCGTTCCCCCATCCCCGGGCCCCGTGCCACCGTCGCCCTGGGGCTGCTCGTCCCCATCGTCCGCCGGGTCGTCCGACGAGCATCCTGGACCAACGAGGAGGAGGGCCGACAAGACAGCGAGCACGCGAATCATGGAGGGGACTCCCGATGGAAGGTGCCCGGAAGTGTACCGCCCTCCAGCGCGAAGCCCATCCCTCCAACACGATCTTCGACACTCAATTACAAATTCAACGAAATTGAATCATCTTCCGGCGCGAGGCCCCGCCGCCTCACCGGCCCGGGCGCGGTCGGGCACCCGGGGCGGTGAGGGCTCGCGGCGCCGGGCCGCTCAGACGGGCCTGGCCACCTGGATGCAATAGGGGCCGGGGAGCGGCACCACCCGGTCCAGCTTGAAGCCGCCCTCCTCGTAGAGGCGGACGTACTCCTCCTGGGTGCGCTCGCGGCCCCCCGCCAGTGACAACATGATGAGGTCCATCACCATGGCGGGGTGCGACTCCGCGCGCTCCGGCATCACCATCTCCACGACCAGCAGCTCCGCGTTGGCCGGCGCGGCCTGACGAATCTGACGGAGGATGGCGATGGCCTGCGGGTCCCCCCAGTCATGGAGGATGTTGCTCAGGATGTAGGCATCCGCGCTCGGCAGCGGGCCCTTGAAGAAGTCCCCGCCCTGCGCGCGGATCCTCGGGTGCTTCAGCGCGTTGGCGACCACGTCCGGCAGGTCGAAGAGCGTGCCCTGCGTCTGGGGCGCGGCCTCCAGCAGCGCCGCGAGGATGTGCCCCCGTCCTCCCGCGATGTCCGCGATGTGGCCATAGCGGCCGTAGTCCATCGCGCCCCTCATCGCGCCCATCACCATGTGCGACTTCGACGTCATCGCCGCGTCGAACACGCGCGCGTCGTCCGGATGGTTGCGCAGGTACGCCCACAGCCCCCCGGGCGACACGGCGTCACAGCCCGTCTGCCCCGTGCGCACCGACACCGCCAGCGCGCCCGCGGAGCGCCAGTTGATGTCGTCGCCCATCATCATCGCGAAATAGCGCACCGACTGCGGATGGTCCGTCTTCAGCAGCTCCGACAGGTGCGTGTGCGCCCAGCCCTCGCCACGCTGCTCGAAGACGCCCTGGGCCGCCAGCAGCCGCAACATCCGGTGAAGCGAGTCGGCATGAGAGCCCGTCGCCTTCGCCAGCTCCTCGCTGCTCATCGGCGTGGGCCCGAGGACGTCCGCGACGCCGAGCTGGGCCACCAGGTGCAGGCACCGTGGGGCGAAGTATCCGGAGGCGAGATTGACCATGAACGCGGGGGCGGGAATCTGTTGCATGCGTGCTCCATGTGGGCAGGGGTTGCTTTGCCAACCAGTGAATCCTAGACACCCACTCCAGCTGTCAGTCGCGCACCTCCCGGACGCCGTGCTTTCAAATGAACAAAGGCACTGTACCCGCAATGCCTTCCATCAACATTCGCACGTCAGACTCGACCCGGGAGACCAGGGACCTGGTGGATTCCCACGTCGCCCTCCAGGACATGTCGGGGGCGAGACGCCGCCGGCCCCGGGAAGGAGGCCGGCGGCGCCGGGCGAGGCTCAGCGCGCGGCGCGCGTGGGCTGCGCCACCTCGAACACCAGGTCATCGTTGTCGTCGTAGATGCCGTACGTGCAGGCGACCCGTGGGCGGGTGGACTCCACGAACTGGGCGCGCAGCGCCTGGGGTCCCACGCCGCCGCCGAGCGTGAAGGTATGGGTGAAGGTCTGCAGGCCACGGCGCAGGCAGGCCAGGCCGACGACGACCTCGGACCACGCCGGCTCGTTCGACGCCGGAGCGGTGTACAGGTTCAACCGGTCGCCCGCGTCGTAGCACCAGGCCGTGACGTCCACCTTCACCTGCTTGCCCGGGACGATGAGGCCCCCGTCCACGCTCTTGAGCACCACGCGGTCGATGCTCTCGTCGAAGTGGTAGAAGCCGAAGGGGCCGTCCGGGCAGCCGTCGAGCGTGTTGGACGCATTGGGCTCCGGGGTGAAGAGCTGGCTGCCCCGGCTGTCGACGAGGGCGCCCGTGTCGCAGCCACAGCCCGTGCCGCACGCGGGGACGCCCAGCGCCGGTTGATACGCCGCGCGGGACACCTCGCAGGAACCGCCGCCTGGCTGTGTGGTGAAGCCCGCGCCCGCGCCGTAGTCACCGGCGCCGCACGCGGCGACCGCGCGCACCCTCCAGTAGTACTGCGTCCCGGCGGACAGCGCAGGCGTGACGGTCCACGTGCTCGCGGTCAGCGCCGTGGCCGAACGCACCACCGACGTGAAGGCCGCGTCCGTCGCCACCTGCACCTCGTAGGTGGCCGCGCCGGACGCGTCGCTCCAGTCCAGCACCGGAGACAGCGCCACGTCCGTCGCGCCCGGGGCGGGGCGGGTGAGCGTGGGCGCGGCGGGGGGCGTACACGACGCGCTCGTGGTGGTGAAGCCGAAGCCCGTGGCCCAGGCGCCAGGTCCACACTCGCTCACCGCCCGGACGCGCCAGAAGTAGGGCGTGCCCGTCGTGAGCGCGGGGGTGACGGTCCACGTGCTCGCGGCCAGCGACGTGGCCGAGCGCACCACCGACGTGAAGGCCGCGTCCGTCGCCACCTGCACCTCGTACGTCGTCGCGCCCGCCACGTCGTCCCAGTCAAGCACCGCCGACAGCGCCACGCCGACAGCGCCGTCCAGGGGCAGCGCCAGCCGCGCCGCGGTCGGGGGGACACACGGGCCCCCGGCCGTCGCGCAGACACAGCCGGACGCGGGGCCGTAGCAGGCGCTGGAGCTGGCCGGCACCACCGAGTAGCAGTACTGCCGCCCGTTGGTGACCTCCGTGTCCGTGTAGCTCCCTCCCGTCACGGTGGCCACGCGCACCTTGCCGAAGTCGCAGGCCGCGTAGCCCTCCGTCTTCATCACCCAGTATTCGCTCGCGCCCTCCACCGAGGGCCAGCCCAGCGCCACCTGCCCATCGCTCGGGCTGGCGGTCAGCGTGGGCGCCGTCTTCGGCCCCGTGGCGCAGCCCCCATTGGTGGGCGCGGGCGTGTTGCAGGCGATGCCGTGGCGGCTGAAGGCGGCGTGGATGGCCGTCATGTGCGGCGTGCCGTCGTTCAGGTTGCCGTTGTCGTCGTCCGCGGCGAGCCACTGCATGTAGCCGTTGCTGGCGCCGCAGCCGTCGGACGTGCCCGCCGAGCAGTTGCAGCCATGCCACGAGCCGACCGCGCCGCTGCCCTGGTAGAACAACTTGTTGCCCACGATGAAGGCCGTGTTCGAGTCGTAGCCGAAGGGCGCGGCCCGCAGGTCGCGCGCCACCAGGTCCCACGCCGCCTGCCGGACGGGCGCCGCGGCGCAGTGGACCTGACGACCACAGGGGCCGGTGCCGGTGGTGCACCGCGTGCACACGAAGTTCTGCGGGGTGGCGGGCGTCTGGTTCGCGTGGGACAGGTAGTCCGCGTCGCGCACGCCGGAGCAGCGGGTGCTGCACCACTTGCCGCCCGTGAGGGCCTCGTCCACGTTGTACCCGGTGCCGTCCGGCGTCTTGCCGCAGCCCCGGTCGCTCGTGGCGAAGAAGCCGTAGCCCACGCACGAGGCCTGCAACCGGTAGATGGACGCGATGTCCGCGTACGCCTCGCTCGAGTTGCTGAGCACGCCGCCCGAATCGTAGTCATCCATGCCGTGGCCCCACTCGTGGTCGAACACGGCGGCGATCTCCCCCGTGTTCCGGCAGCCACCGCCGCTGCGGTAGAAGTTGACGGTGGACCCGTTCCAGAACGCGTTGCAGGTGTTGTTGATGTTGACGTTGGCGGTGAGCTGCCCCTTGAGCCACGTGTTGCCGGGCAGCCAGCCTCGCGCCAGCTCGGCGATGCGGTTGAGCTCGTAGAAGGCGGAGCGCGCCGCGGGCGTGTTGCCGGCCCCGCCGCCCCCCGACGTGCAGTTGTGCTGACCGTTGGCGCCGCCCAGCTGGAGGTCGCCCGCGGAGGAGCTGAAGCTCACCGCGCCACAGCTGTCGCTGATGCGCACGTACTTGCCGGCCAGCGTGGTGGTGGCGTTGCCGGTGGCGCCGCGGTCGAAGACGCCCGCGCCATCCGTGAAGTCGTGGGGCGCCGGCAGGCCGGTGTTCGCCCAGGGCATGGGCGTGTCCAGCTGCATGCTGCCGCACGTCTCGTTCGAGGGGCAGACCTCCGTGCTGCTGAGCGGGTAGATGCCCCCCTTCACCGTGGCGTCGAGGTAGTGGTTGTCGTCCTCCAGCGCCAGCACCTCGCCCGTCTGGGCATCGACCGTCACCTTCCAGCGCTCGGCCTCGCCGGGGTTCTGGAAGCCATAGGTCCACACCAGCCGGTGCTCATACCCCTGACCGAACCGGGTGCCCTCGCCCCGGGCCATGGGCGCGAACTCCAGCGTGGGCTGCTGCCACAGCGCGCCGGGCGTCTCCTGGAGGCCGAAGCGCTCCCCGCCCGCCACCAGCGCCGCTTGCGCGTCCAGGCCCGGCCTGGGCGAGGCCGTGACGTTGCTCCACGCCTCCGTGCCCAGGAGGACCAGGTTGCCGTGGTTGATGGTGGCCACCAGCCGGCCATGCCTCACCGCGAGCCCCGCCGCCCGCTGGGGGATGAGCACCTGCCACAGCACGTCCGTGACGCGCGTCACCCGGGGCTCGCCCAGCTGCATCAGGTCCACGCCCAGCGCGTCGCGGTTGTCCGCGATGAACTGCAGCAGCGCGTCCGCCACCACGGCCTCGTCCACCTCCCGCGCCGAGCGTCCCAGCCGCTGCTCGAGCGAGGCCAGGGTGAGGTCGTTGCCCACGCCCGAACCGGGGATGAGCGGAATCGCGCCCTGGATGGCGGAAGGCATGCCGGTGAGCGGGTCCAGATACACGTGGAGCTCACGCCCATGACGCGCGAAGAAGGCGTCCCACGCCCCGGGCGCCGCGCCCTCCAGCCGCGCGCGCGCCTCCGACAGGGGCACGTTGGAGACCGGGAGGTACAGCTCCTTCTTGAAGAAGGCCTGGCTCGTCAGCGAGCTCGACTGGGTGGGCTGCAGGGCCCACCCCAGCGCGCTGCCACACAAGACGAGACAGGCGATCCACTTCGACGCGACATGCATGCGGTCCCCCGGGAACGGTTGGAAGTGCGACCCCAGGCCGGGGTGCGCGGCCGCAGTCGACCCCGTGCTCCTCGGGCCGCGAAATCCCATCCTTCGCGAACTGTCCTGCCCACGGGAGCCGGAGCCTCCGCGGCCCACCGTCCCGTCCAGGACCCGACTGGGGAGCGGCCTGCGGGTATGAACCGCCGTGGACGTTTCGGGGGCGAGCAGGCGCGCGGCGCTTCAGCTCCCGAAGACCAGCCGCAGCGTCTGCTTCACCCACGCCCGGCGCGTCTCCAGCGTGTGGAAGTCGAGCAGGAGCAGCTGGTCGAACAGCCGGGGCATCATCGCCAGCAGCGCCACCCCGGACCAGACCTGCGCCAGCGCCATGCGCAGCTTCTGGGGAGACAGCTGGGGCGCGGCCGGCGCCAGCCGCTCCGCCAGCTCCGCCAGGAAGTCGTTGAGGCGCTGGATGGCCGCGCCGTCGTAGCGCTGGTGCACCAGCACGTCGTGGAAGTGCGCGTGGGCGATGCGCGGATAGCGCCCCGTGTTGCCCATGACGTCCTCCATCAGCGCCTCGAAGGACTCCCGCACGCCCAGCCCCTCCTCCCGGAGCCGGTCGAAGTCCACCAGGACGTTGCCGAACGCCTGCTCCAGCGTCTGCTCCAGCGCCTGCGCGATGAGCTTCTCCTTGCTGCGGAAGTAGTAGCTGATGGCGGCGCTGTTGACCTGCGCCTCGCGGGCAATCTCCCGGATGCCCGTGGCGTCCAGTCCGTCGCGCTCGATGCAGATGATGGTCGCCCGGAGGATGCGCTCCCGAGCGTCCTGCTCCTTGGTGCCCATTCCCCGACAGTAGCCCAGGCCCTCCCCGACCGACGAGGTATGTCGCCACGGCGCGCCCGGAGTCACACCTTCGCTCGCCGACGAAACGTCAGACACCCACGGTACACCCCTCGTCCGTCGCGACATTCGCCATTCCATTGCATGTGCGTGAGGGATGTCGATGCGGGGCTGTCGGCCCGTCCATCGTCTCGCCACCGCGACACCCACGAGGCCTGGGAGCGCACGCCCCACCCTTCGTGGCAGGGCTTCGTCGACACCCGTCCTCTCGACTGAAGAGAGGACGTGAATCCATGCGAGGCGTGCGACCTCGCTCCCGCGGTTCGTTATGACAACAACAACTGAATTTCCCGAACGGCGCCGCGCCTCGCGGCCCCAGGCACGCACTTCCCCCATGACCTCGAAGACCTCCTGGATGCGATTCGCCCTGGCCCTGTGTGGCCTGTGGGCCTTCACCCCTGGCTGCGTGGACTCCCACGAGGACCCGCAGCCCGCTGACGTCCTCCGGCTGGCGCCCGCCGTCGGCGAGTCCGAGGGATGCGGCGACCCCACGGACGCGGGCACGGGCGACGGCGGGACCCCGTCCGACGCCGGCAGCGGCGATGGCGGCATCCCCGCGGAGGACCCGGGCATCATCGGCTACCTGCTGCCCGCGCCCGACGCGGAGGCCGTGGGCACCAACGCGCGCGTCATCGTGGGCTTCGTCGAGGCGCTCGACGTCGGCACACTCGGCCCCACCAGCCTCGCCGTGACGGAGAATGGCGTGCCGCTCGCGGGCACCGTGAGCCACGACGCGAGCAGCCAGACGCTCACCTTCACGCCTTCGCGTCCCTTCGCCGCGCAGGCGCTGGTGACGGCGACGGTGGGCACCACGGTGCGCACCGTGTCGGGGCGGAAACTCACCGCGCCCCGGGCCTTCACCTTCTCCGTGAGCCCCCAGGCAGACTCGACCGCGCCCACCGTGCTGTCGACGCAGCCCACCACCAACGAGGCGAACGTGTTCTTCTCGCGCCCCGTCTACATCGTCACCTTCCAGGAGCCCATGGACCCTCGGACGCTCCTCGGCGGCGCGGTCCAGTTCCAGCAGGTGCTGGGCACCAGCCCCGCGGCGCCGCTCGGCGGTACACTCACCTATCACGGGCCGACACGCTCGCTGCTCTTCCGGCCCAACCCGCTGCCGGCGCCCGGGGCCCGCGTCACCGGCATCCTCTCCACGCAGGCGCGAGACCTGGCTGGCAACGCGCTGGAGGCGCCGTTCACGTTCTCCTTCGCGGTGGCGCAGTACCTGGACAACGAGGTGCCCCGCGTGCGGACGACGTCGCCCACCGCCCAGTCGCTGGGCGTCTCCACGCGCGTCGCCCCGCTCCTCATCACCTACAGCGAGCCGCTGCGCGCGGACTCCGTGACGACGGACCGGGTGTACCTGGAGGAGCTCAACCCGGAGGGCACCCAGGTCGTCCGGCGCGTGCCGGGGACGGTGCGCTATGACGAGAACTTCCTCCAGGTCGCCTTCACGCCGCTGGAGACGCTGAAGTACCAGACGCGCTACCGAGGCCGCTCGCGCGACGTCGTCGACCTGGCCGGCAACTCGCAGTCGCTCTACGGCGGCTTCGATTTCATCACCGAGCTGCCGCCCACGCCCCCGCTCGTCCGCGGCGCCACGCCCGCGCCGGACATGCGCTTCGTGCCCCTGGGCGGCCCGCTGCGCGTGAGCTTCGACCGCCCCCTGGACCCGGCCTCCGTCGACACGACGACCGTCTCCGTCGCGGGTGTCACCGGGCTCGTCAACTACGAGTCCTCCACGAACTCCGTGGTGTTCCGCCCCGTGCCGCCGCTCCAGCCCGCCACCGACTACACGGTGACGGTCCAGGGCGTGCGCACGCCGCAGGGCCAGCCCCTCGCCGCGCCCTTCACGTATGGCTTCCGCACGGTGGCGCCCCGGGAGAAGGTGAGCGGGGAGCTGCCCGGCCAGCCAGGCCTGCCGGTGGTCGCCACGGGTCCCCGGGGCACGCTCGCCGTCTGGAACGTGAACACGGGCACCAGCGTCCAGGTGCGCGCCTCCCTCGACACGGGCGCGGGCTTTCCGGACTCGGTGCTCGTCGGCCTGGGCCGCGACATGAACCTGCAACCCCAGGTCGCCGCCTGGGGCGAGCGCTTCATCGTGAGCTGGTCGGAGGCCCTCTACGCCCCGGACCGCGTCGCCATCTTCGATGGGACGTCGTTCACGCCCGTGGCGCCCACCTCCGGGAAGCTGTTCGGCGTGGGCCCCCACCTCTACAACGTGAGCACCGACGGGAAGACCTTCCGCATCCTCAACGGCGACGAGTGGTCCATCGTCTTCCGAGCCACGTACCTGGGCTCCACGCACTCCGTCCTCCAGAACGGGGACCGCGTGCTGGTGTTCTCCGGCTACAACACCACCAACGAGGTCTCGGTCGTCTTCGACGGCGTGCAGTGGCTGGAGACGTCCGTCACCTCGTCGCAGGACGCGCAGTACCTCCCCGTCGGCGACAGCTTCGCTCGCGCGTGGGTCTCCTCGCGCGGCACGGAGTTCGCCCTCTTCAACCGGGACACGCGCCAGTGGGGCGCCGCGGAGCTGGTCTCGTCGACGGTCTCGACCGACCTGCGCATCGCCACGGACGGCAACGTCGTCACCGCCGTCTTCGGCGCCAGCACCGGCCTGTTCGCCGCCACCCGCGTCGGGGGCAGCTGGCAGCCCGCCGTGTCGCTGGACACCGCCGCCGTGCGCGACATCTGGGCGCTCGTGTCCCACCGGGGCAACTTCATCGCGCTGTGGACCACCAACTCCGCCAACACGCAGCTGCGCGCCGTCTCCCAGGTGGGCGGTTCGTGGAGCTCCGCCACGAAGGTGGTGGCGGCCACGGGCGTCAACCGCGTGCTCGACGTGCGCGCGACGGCCGACGACCTGCTCGTGCTCTCCGTGAAGAACGACCTCTACAGCTCCGCCTATGAAATCTGGGGCACCGCGCTCACGTCCGTCGGCTGGCAGCCGAGCACTCTCCTGCGCGCCAAGGAGGAGGCCCCCGCCCTCCTCGTCCCGACCGGGGCCGTGGTGGGCACCGTCTTCGTGGCGCCCGGCCAGCTTCCGGTGAGGGACTACGTGGGCAACGGCCAGTGGGCGGCGGCGCGCCCGCTGGCGACGCCGGAGCGCGTGGGCAGCGTGCGCGACACGTCCGTCCACTTCCTCGACGACGGCCGGGGCGTGGCGACGTGGGAGCAGTTCGACTCCGGCGCGTGGGGCCTCTTCCTGGCCGAGTTCGACGGCCTGTCCTGGCTGGAGCCGGTGCGCGTGGCGCCCGGTGGCAACACGCACCGCGTGGCCATGGACGCGTCCGGCGCGGCCGTCGTCCTGTACCAGCTCCCCTCGACCACCAGCGGCAAGGTGGACATCTGGACCGTGCGCTACGAGGCGGGTGTCGCGACGTCGCCGCTCAAGCTCGACACGGTGACGGCCACCAATCCGAACCTGGTGCTGGCCCACGGGCCCGGTGGCTTCCTGGCCGCGTGGGGTGAGTGGGAGATTCGCTCCGTGCAGAGCGCGGAGGGCCTGACGTGGTCCGCGCCCCTGACCGTCATCGCTCGCGCCTATCCGGAGGCGCGCTGGACGAACACCCGGCTCGCCGTCATGGGCGCGTCCTTCGCGCTGGTGGCGCAGAGCAGCAGCGTGTACCTCAACATGCGCCTGCACACCGCGGGCGTCTGGCAGACGCTCGCGACGCCACCCATGCCCAGCTCCAGCTATGACTTCATCGCGGACGGGACCACCGCCATGCTGATGTCGTCGTTCACCAACGAGTTCCGCTACATCTTCCACAATGGGCTCGCCTGGTCCGGGCAGGACACCGTCTCCACGCCCGGGGAGAGCCCGGCCCTGATGGCCACCTCGCCCCAGGGGATTCGCCTCCACGCGGGCAACAGCTGGTGGCGGTGGAGCGGCGCCAACTGGCAGAGGGAGGCGACCGGCGTCGGCCGCGCGCAGGCGACCGGGCTCATGCGGTGCGACGCGAAGGGCTGCGGGCTCGCCACGGGCGCGCCCTACACCCTCCCCTCGAACCTCACGCTGTCCTATGCCCCGGGCACGGGGGCGTTCCAGGACGGCGTGTCGTCGACGGAGGCCACGCCCACCGTCCTCGTCGGAGGGCTGACCTGGGACTTCGCCGGCGGCACCTACCGCGCCACCTGGAGACACCCCGCGCAGGCCGGCGTGAACGCCCTGTACGCCAGCACGGGGTTGTGACGCCCGGCCCGGCGGCCTGACGGAGGGCCCACCCGGAACGATTCAACTTCGATACCCCGCCGTGGCCCCGGGTGTACCGCGCTGTTCCAGGGCGTTCCGCGGGTTCATGCGACCTGCGCGCAACATGGCGGGGGGCGCCATCCAGAGGGGCCGAGCGACAGTTATCTCGGCCCCTCGTGGTTCCTACGGTTGAACTTGGAGCGGCTTCAACAGCCCCACCTGGTCCAGCAGCTCGCGCACACGCTCGGCTAGCGCCACATGGTCCGGGTTGCTGGCCGTGAAGCGCTCGGGGGTGAGGACAATCAGCGTGCCCTTCTCCTCGACCTTCTCGATTCGCACCGGAGCGGGGAGCGGGGGCTCGACACCGAGTCGATGCGAGAGGTACGTCACCCACCCAACTTGGGCAGTGGCCCGTCCGTTCGGGTCGGCAACATCCCGATGCGCATGCGACATGGCAACTCCCCAATCAGGCTCAAGCGCTGTCGCCATGCACCTCAGGAGTCCGCTCAGAACGCGTGCCGTCACGACGCGTTCAGAACTCGCACCACGGATGGGTAACTCAAAGAGCCAGAAGTTTTTCACCCATTCGGAGTAGATGCCCACGGCAGCATCAAAACTGCATGCATCGGACTCTTCGAGCGCTCCGTTCCATCCGCTGATGCGGTAGCCAAGATCTTCATGGTGCCGGTCCTTGGTTCGTCCCAGCGCCTTTGCGAGTTCAGCATGGTTCGGCGCGACCGGCTCCTTCCAGGCGTCCTTACGCGATTTGCTCTGTCTGAACCACTTAGGCCAACGGATGGGCATCCCTTTGGCCGCATTCACCTGTCGAAGCGCCTGTTCGCCAAGGGACTTCGCCCCTGAGTTCTTGAACCAGCGTTTCGGGTCCAGCCCCTTGAAGAACGTGGCGTAGCCCGGCCCCTTGGCCTCCAGGAGCACGCCCTCCTCGAACCCATCGAACTTCACGCCTCCGCTGTCCTTGCCAACACCTCCGCCCCAGGATGCCTCGTCCGCCGAGAGCCCGGAGATCCGTTCCTGGTAGCGCCGCGCGCGAGGGGACATGGTCTCGTTCGGGGGTGCCCATTGGCCGGGCTCCTTCAACGGCGCTCCTTCGTTGGCCGCCTCGCTCGCCCGCTGGAGGATGATGGCGGCCCCGGGTCCGCCACGCGTTCGACGGTCAGGGCCCCCCTAGCGGACAGGGCGATTCTCGGCACCATGGCTTCGGCCCCCGCGAGCGCGCCGGTCACCGAGCGTGTCGTGGCACTGGCCGTCCCGGTCGTGAGAACGAGATTCGTCGCCAGCTCGGCGACCGCCTTGATTTGCTCGCCGCGCGTCATGTACCGGAAGCGCTCGAAGTAGGCCGGCGACGACTCGCTGAGCGCGGCCACGCCCGCGGGCAGGTTCTTCAGGGAGGCAGTGCTGTCCAAGGGGTAGGTGAAGAAGTGGCCGATGGAGAGCGCCAGCTTCACGAGCGCCGACTCGGCTCCGTCGAACACGCGGCCCACGTCGTCCGCATCGTCGTAGACCTCCGCAATCGGAGTCCCATCCATCGCTGTTGCGTGCACGACAGCCCTGCCGCGGCGGTCCCCCCGTGCTTCAGACTGTGGCGCAGGCTTCGAGAACATCATGTCCGGGGGGACATCCATGGCGAAGTGTGGGTGGTGGGCAGTGCTGCTGCTCTTGTTGGCCAACTGCGCGTCGGCGCCCGTTGCTGGGCGCGGAGGACGCGTTGAGCTGCCGCTCGAGGAGGACTCCGCCGAGGACTGCACCGACGCGGCGGCGGAGGACGACGACAAGGGGTGCGTCACCGTCGCATGCGACGGTTCCTCCTGCGGCCTGTACCGATGCGAGGACGTGTCCTCCGCGCCGGTGGCCCTGAGAGGGGTCAGCGCCCCAGCTCCCCTGCCGGGCGTTGGCTACGCTCCCCAGCGCCTCTGGGCAGGGCCACAGGTCATGCCCGGCCGAGAGCCCGTCCTCGTCTTCCGCAAGGAGCGGCCCGAGGAACTACCGAGCCAGAAGGCACTCCGCAAGGCGCGCGAGGAGTGGGAGAAAGTCCCGAAGGAGAAGCACCACATCTTCCCCCGGGCGTTCGAGGTGTACTTCAACCGGCAGGGTATCAACATCCACGAGTACACCCTCGCCATCGACGTGAAGCGCCACAAGGAGATCCACGGGGGCAGCTACGGTGCTCCGTGGAACGAGGATTGGCGCCGGTTCATCGAGCGCCTGGAGATGGAGACGCGGAAAAAGAATCGTCCCACTCCCAGCGAGGTGCGCCAGCGCCTGTTCGACTTCGGCGGGCTGATGATCCAGAAGTATCGTCTCGTCGGCATGCCCATGTCGTACTGGCAGCAGCTCACGTTGGACATTCGGCTGTCGAAGGACTAGCCATGCGCTACTACGAGTTGGCCCCCATCTTCGACGCCTCTGCCACACGCTGGCGATGGAACCTTGACGCGAAGAGGCGCTGGGGGCTGCCGGGAACCGAGTGCCCACGGTGTCACGCAGCCCCACTGGCCATCGCGCTCAGCTACCCGAGCGTCGACCTGTCCGGGTTGCCAGAGGAGCGGGAGTACCGGAAGGCACGGTTCTCCCCATGGGACGAGTACGTCCGGCTCCGTGACCGCGTGCTGCCGCTCCTCCCGTCGGGTGCCGTCGTGGAACCGGGGATTGGGATGGGGCCGCTGGTGGGGCGCGTCCGTGGGCGTCCGTCGCCTATCGCGATGGATGTGGCGTGGCACTTCTTCGCCCAGCCCGAGGGCGTGGAGCGGCTCCTCGCGGCCGGGCTGCGCGGCATCGACCCGGTGCCGACCGAGACGAAGTCCGCGCGCGACGTCCCACCGCTGCTGGAGCTTGAGCTCCAGCTCGGCGGCGACTATGTGCCGGAGTGCCGCCCGGTACTGGCGGACGAGCCCTGCCTGGTGTGCGGTTTCCAGCCGAGGTCGGATTCCCTGGTGGATGCGGAGTGGCTCGACGCGAGCGCGATGCCGGCGGCGGACGTCTTCCGGTTCCGCTGGAACCCCGCCATGACGGTCGCGAGCGAGCGCTTCGTCGAGGTGCTGCGCAGCATGGGCGACACCGGCATCCAGGTGAAGGAGTTGCAGGTGGGGCGGCCAGCCGAGGCTGGAGCCCCGCTGTAGCCCGTCCGGCCTTCGCGCTACCGCTTCCTGCTGGTGGGCGGCTCTGCCACGCCCTCCAGCATGGCCCTGTAGCGCGCCGCTTCCTTCTCTCCCTCGGCACGCAAGCCACCCATGTACCGCACCGGATTGTTGAGACACCAGGTTGGTCGTCATCAGGCCGCCAGCTTCGCCTGCATCAACTCCCGCCGGGCCTGACTCGGCGAGAGGAAGTTGTGGCGCTCCAGCAGCCAATCCTCGTTGTAGCGCTGGGCCCACTCCAGCAGAGCCCACCGCAGTTCCTCCACGGTGGAGGTGGTGCGCACCCAGAGCAGTTGCTCCTTGAGGGTGCGAATGAAGCGCTCGGAACAGGGAGTGGCTCGCCGTGCTGCTGGAGATGCACAGCGCCCGCACGCACGAGCGCACCGACAATCCGAGTCCCAGCCGCCCCTCGACCTCTCTCGCGGCTTCCGCATCGACAGCCGCGCCTGGGCCATCCGCACATCCCCGTGGAAGCTGGGAGGGACGAGCCGGCCGTTCGACCTGGGCCGGAGCGCGCACCTGCGTGCAACACAGGCGGAGGAGGCTCCTAACCACTGGTAACCACTGCGCCAGACAGCGTTCCGGCAGGAATCGAACCCGGCTGCACGGCCCGCCCCCGTGACGAGGGACCACGGGGTGGGCCTCTTCCATCAGGGGCAGCTGATGAACGATGGCCACTTCCGTCTGGCGGGCGGGCTCCAGTACACGCAGCACGCCCTCTCTAGGGTCGAGGTGGGCGCGGTGCACGAGACGGAGCCCCGGGCGTTCCTCCCCATGACGGGGCCGCGGGTCGCTCCTATCCCTCCTTCATCAGGGATGGGTCGCCGAGCGTGCGCGCCTTGATTGCCCTCCCCGAGACGCCAGGTGGACGCGGAGTCCCGGGGGCCCCGGGGGTACGAGGTGGGAGTCGCCCTGACGCGCAAGTTCCCCTTCGGGCTGTAAGAACGCCAGCGGCAGGGACATCCGGGCTCTTCCCTCCCGTCCGGGCGGTGCTATCAAGCACCGCATCATGCCCCAGACGCCCCCTTCCCTGTTCGACCCGGTCCCCGCGGAGATGGACTTCCCGGCCGAGGAGCGCCGCATCCTCGCCTTCTGGAAGGACCGTCGAATCTTCGAGCGTTCGCTCGAGGCGCGCGAGGGGGCACCCAGCTTCGTCTTCTACGAGGGCCCGCCCACCGCCAACGGCCTGCCCCACAACGGCCACGTCCTCACCCGCGTCATCAAGGACCTGTTCCCCCGCTACCAGTCCATGCGCGGCAAGTTCGTGCCCCGCAAGGCGGGCTGGGACACCCACGGCCTGCCCGTGGAGGTGGAGGTGGAGAAGGAGCTGCGTATTCACGGCAAGGCGGAGATCGAACGCTATGGCGTGGAGCCCTTCACCGAGCGCTGCATCGAGTCCGTCTTCCGCTACACCTCCGAATGGGAGCGGCTCACCGAGCGCATCGGCTTCTGGGTGGACCTGAAGGACGCCTACGTCACCTATCACCGCGGCTTCGTGGAGAGCGTGTGGTGGGCGCTGGCGGAGCTGTTCCGCAAGGGCCTGCTGTACCAGGGCCACAAGGTGGTGTGGTGGTGGCCGCAGGGCGGCACCGCGCTGAGCGCCGCCGAGGTGGGCCTGGGCTACAAGACGGTGGACGACCCGAGCGTCTTCGTCGCCTTCCCCCTGCGCGACACCCCGGACACCGCGCTGCTCATCTGGACGACGACCCCCTGGACGCTGCCGTCCAACATGTTCGCCGCCGTCAACCCGGACGTGGACTACGTCACGGTGGACGCCGGGGACCGCAAGCTCGTCGTCGCCGCCGCGCTGCGCGAGGAGCTGGCGAAGAAGCTCAAGAAG
The DNA here is from genome assembly GCF_021412625.1 of Myxococcus stipitatus. Next base: position 267,176 of record NZ_JAKCFI010000009.1, read on the forward strand.
GACCTGCCCGTGCTCACCACGCGCAAGGGCCGCGAGCTGGTGGGCCTGCGCTACACGCCCCCGTTCGACACGTACTTCGGCCGCGAGGGCGACACGCGCCTGGCCTTGAAGGACGGCGGCCAGGACGCGCGGGCCTGGCGCGTGCTGGCCGCGGACTTCGTCACGCTCACCAGCGGCACGGGCATCGTCCACATCGCGCCCGCCTTCGGCGAGGACGACTACGAGGCGTTCCGCAAGGACCGCGCGCGCTTCGCGAAGCCGGAGGACGCGGAGCTGTTCTGCGCCGTGAAGTCGGACGGCACCTTCTCCGACGAGGTGCCCCTGGTCGCCGGCAGGTTCGTGAAGGACGCGGACAAGGACATCCAGCGCAACCTCAAGGAGCGGGGCCTGCTGCTCGTCACCGAGCAGTACAAGCACGAGTACCCGTTCTGCTGGCGCGCGGATGACGACCCGCTCATCCAGTTCGCCCGGCCCGCCTGGTACATCCGCACCACGGCGGTGAAGGACCGCGCCATCGCCAACAACCGCGCGGTCAACTGGGTGCCGGAGCACATCAAGGAGGGCCGCTTCGGCGACTTCCTGGCCAACAACGTGGACTGGGCCCTGTCGCGCGAGCGCTACTGGGGCACGCCCCTGCCGCTGTGGATCCACTCGGAGACGGGCGAGGTGGAGGCCATCCCCTCGCTCCAGGCGCTGCGGGAGAAGCCCGGCAGCAACCTGGCCGCGGTGGAGGCGGAGCTGGCGGTGTTCCTGGCCGGCAAGCCGCACGAGTCCAACGCCCGTCACCTCATCGTCCACAAGCCGTGGATCGACAAGGTGACGTACGAGAAGCCGGGCACCCCGGGCCGCTTCCAGCGCGTGCCGGAGGTGGTGGACGTGTGGTTCGACTCCGGCTGCATGCCCTTCGCGCAGTGGGGCTTCCCGCACGCGCCGGGCTCGCACGACATCTTCAACAAGGCCTTCCCCGCCGACTTCATCTCCGAGGCCATCGACCAGACGCGCGGCTGGTTCTACTCGCTGCTGATGGTGAGCACGCTCGTCTTCGACGAGGAGACGCAGGCGCGCATGGGCCTGACGCCCGAGCGCGGCTGGCCCCACCCGTACAAGAGCTGCATCGTGCTGGGCCACGTCTCCGACAAGGAGGGCCGCAAGGAGTCCAAGTCCAAGGGCAACTACACGCCTCCCGAAATCATCCTCGACGAGGTGCGCATGGACTTCGCGGTGCTGTCCGCCGCGGAGGCGGGCGTGCCCGCGGAGGCCGGCGCGGCGCTCATCGCCCGCGAGGACCTGGAGGGGCTGGACCTGGTCGAGGGCACCAGGGTGCGGCTGTTCCGGTCGGACCGGCCGGACGTCGCCATCACCGTGCCGCTCAAGGTGCACAAGAAGCTCAAGCGCCGCGTGGTGCTGCTGGACGCCAAGGAGCTGAAGACGCTGGACGTGGCGCCGTCCGCCAAGGGCGCCAGCGTCATGCCGGTGGAGGTGCCCCGGCTGGCGCCCTCCGAGCGCGTGGTGGTGAAGGACCCGTCCGCCAAGGCCCCGGGCGCGGACGCGTTCCGGTGGTTCTTCTACGCGGCGAGCCCCACGTGGTCCAACACGCGCCACTCGCTGGCGAACGTGCGGCTGTTGCAGAAGGACTTCCAGATCAAGCTGCGCAACGTCTATTCGTTCTTCACCATCTACGCGAACATCGACGGGTTCGACCCGGCGGAGGGCAACCGGGACGCGAAGGAGGCGCCGTGGCGGGCGGTGCGCCACGCCAAGGGGTGGCGCGAGGTGAAGGCGCGGCCCATGCTGGACCAGTGGATGCTGTCGGAGGTCCAGCTGGCGCTGCGCGACGTGGAGAAGGCGCTGGACACCTATCAGGTCTACGACGCCGCCCAGCGGCTGGTGGCCCTGGTGGACGCGCTCTCCAACTGGTTCCTGCGCCGCAGCCGCGAGCGGTACTGGACGCCCGGCTTCGAGCAGGACAAGCGCGACGCGTACTTCACGCTCTACGAGGCGCTCACCACCATCACCGCCATGGCCGCGCCGTTCATCCCGTTCTTCGCGGACGAGATGTGGGGCAACCTGGTGCGCAAGCCCTGGCCCGCGACGCAGCCGGAGAGCGTGCACCTGGCGGACTTCCCCCACGTCGATGCGTCGCTCATCGACGCGGAGCTGGCGGCGGACATGGCCGCGGTGCGGGACCTGGTGTCGGCGGGGCACAAGGTGCGCACGGACAACAAGCTCAAGGGCCGTCAGCCGCTCGCGCGCGCGGACATCATCCTCGCGCGGCAGGACATGGCGCAGCGGCTGGCCAGCTACCAGGGCCTGCTCGCCGACGAGCTGAACGTCCACGAGGTGCGCTTCGTGGAGCCGGGCAGCAAGGACGCGGACGTGGTGCGCTTCCGCGTGCGGCCCAACCTGCGCGCGGTGGGCGGGCGGCTGGGGCCCAAGCTGGCGCCGGTGCGCAAGGCCTTCGACTCCGGTGACGGTCGCGCGCTGCACCGCGAGCTGCTCCAGACGGGCAAGGTGGTGATGAACCTCGCCGGCGAGGAGCTGGTGTTCACCGGCGAGGACCTGGAGACGCTGGTGGAGGCCAACCCCGGCTACGCGGCGGCGGGCACCGGCACGGGCGTGGTGGTGCTGCACACGGAGCTGACGGAGGCGCTGGTCGACGAGGGCCTCGTCAACGAGCTGCTCGCCCGCGTGCAGGGCGCGCGCAAGGACCTGGAGCTGGGCTACACGGACCGCATCCGCCTGTGGGTGGACGGCGACGCGCGCGTCCTGCGCGTGACGGACGCGGGGCGCGAGCTGATTGCCCGCGAGACGCTCGCCGCCGACATCCACGTGGGGCCCGAGGGCCTCACGGGGACGGAGGAGGAGGTCCAGCTCAACGGCCTGCCCGCGCGCATCCGCGTCGAGCGGGTCTGACCCTTCCTCGGCCGCGGGGCCCACCAGGTCCCGTGGCCCAGGATGTCGGACGGGGAAGCGTCCGTCAGCGGGCGGTGCTCGGGACGATCTGGGCATCGGCGCCCTGCCCCGTGGACCTCATCAGGACAAGGGGCGAGACGAAGGCCCCTTGTCCCACGAGCCTGGGTGCGTGTCTTCGGGCTGCCAGCCGAGCGCACGCCGTCACGGGGCCGAGCGAGCCACGAGGTACAGGAACACGCCGAGGAACAGGAGCAGCGCGAGCCCCACGTGGCTGAGCTGACGCAGGTTCGCCTCGCCATCGTCGGCCTCGTGCAGCAGCTTCGCTCGCAGCCGGGCGAAGCGGTCCAGCATGCGGTCACCCCAGGTCTCCTCCTCGGGCTCCGGCACGACCTGGTCCGTCTCGCGCGTCATGAAGGCCCACACCGGGTGGACCAGCCGCTCCACGAACCACAACAGGTCCCCTGGTGGCACCTCGGGCACGCGCCACGCGCGGCGCCGCGCGAAGAGCACCGCGAGCACACTCAGCAGGAGGCCGAGCAGCACGGGCCAGGCCGCGGACACCAGGTTCTTCGCCTCGAGCAGGGGCGGCAGCTCCGCCGCTCCCACCGGCGGCCTCAGGAACACGCCCGTGTCCACCGCCAACAGGAGCACCCAGGACGCGAGGAGGACACCCGCTCCCCCCTTCCCTTCCTTCGCTGTCCCCGGGACGACGCGCACCAGGAAGCGGGCCATGATGAGGCTGCTCCCCACCGCGGCCAACGACAGCAGCGTCGGCAGCGCGTCCGACGCATGCGCGGCGGCCTCCGCGGACTTGAGCGTCAGCTTCGCCCACGCGCCGCTCGTCAGCGGCGCCCCGGCAATCTCCAACGCGGCCCACCCCAGCCCCACCAGCACCACCGCGCCCCGCCAGCCGCCCCTCCCCGTGGCTGGCAGCAGCCCCGTGCCGAGGAACAGGAGCCCCTTGGCCAGCGAATGGTGCGTGGCATAGACGAGGACCGCGACGACGAGCGCGGACGCGGCCTCGGGCGCCCCCAGCGCCAACCCCACCGCGAGGGTGAGGAACCCCATCTGGCTGATGCTGGAGTAGGCCAGTACGGCCTTGGCATCCCGCTGCGTGAGCCCCACGGCGACGCCATAGAACGCGGACGCCAGCCCCACCACGACACACACCGAGCCCACCCCCACCAGACTCGCGAACCCCAGGGGCAGGAACCGCAGCCAGCCCAGCACGCCCACCTTGATGATGGTGCCGCTGAGCACCGCGCTCGCGGGCGTCGGCGCCACCGGGTGCGCCAGCGGGAGCCACAGGTGCAGGGGAATGGCGCCCACCTTCACGCCGAACCCCACGAGGATGAGCGCGCTGATGAGGTCGCGATGGGGTGACTGCGCCACCCACCGTGGCACCTCCGCCAACGCCAGGTCGATGCGCGTCCCCGCGATGAGGAAGAAGGCCGCCAGCAGGAGCGCCTCCCCCAGCAGCGCCATGACCAGGTAGACGCGCGCGGCGCGGGCGGCGCGGGGCGTGCGCTCGTGGACGACGAGCCCATACGCACAGAACGTCATCATGGCGAAGAAGAGGTAGAAGCTCGCGACGTCCTGCGCGAGCACCGCCCCGACGTTCCCCATCAGCGTCGAGAGGAAGAAGCCCCAGAAGGACACGCGGTGCCCATCCTCGCGCAGGTACCCATGCGCGAAGAGCCCGGACAGCAGCCACAACGCCCCGGTGAAGAGCAGGAAGGTGCGCGTGATTTCGTCGTCCGCGTACAGCCGCATCCCCAGCAGCACGGGCTTCCAGTCGACAGGCGTCCCCGACGCCAACGCCAGCCACACCGTGGGCAGCGCGGCCCAGGGCGCCAACCACAGGGCCACCGCGCGCGACGTGGGCCACATCACCCCCAGCGTCAACACCAGCGGCACACCGAGCGCCGCGATGACCGGGAGCGAGTCCACGACGAAGGCGCTCACGGCCGGAACTCGCGCTCGGTGATGAGCTTCGTCCACCCCAGCGGGCTCAGCTCCGCGCCCGCGAACAGACCCGCCGCCAGGGACAACAGGGCCGTCGCCACCGTGGGCAACAGCAACGCGGGCCCCACCTCCCAGCGCCGGGCCTTGGGCGCCCACGGCTCGACCGGAGACTGGAACCACGCCGTGTAGAGGATGGGCAGGAAGTAGCCGGCGTTGAGCAACGTGCTCATCAGCAGCACCGCCACCAACCAGGGCTCCCGCGCCTCCAGGGCGCCGATGCCCAGGTACCACTTGGTGATGAAGCCCGCGACCGGCGGAATGCCAATCATCCCCAGCGCGCCGACGGTGAAGGCCGCCATGGTGAGCGGCATCCTCCGCCCCACCCCCCGCAGCTCCGTCACCCGATGCACGTGCAGCTCCTCCGCCAGGTTCCCCGCGCAGAAGAACAACGTGATCTTCATCAACCCCTGATGCACCAGGTGGACCAGCCCGCCAATCGTGGACACCGAACCGAAGATGGAGACGCCGACGACGATGTACGCGACCTGGCTCACGGTGGAGTACGCCAGCCGTCGCTTCAGGTCCCCTTGCTGGAGCGCGCGCAGCGAGCCGTAGAGGATGGTGACCGCCGCCACCACCGCGAGCGGGTGCAGCACGCCCAGGTCATGGACCAGGTACACGCCGAAGACGTCGTAGATGACGCGGGTGATGCCGAAGGCGCCGGCCTTCACCACCGCGACCGCGTGCAGCAGCGCGCTGACCGGCGCGGGCGCCACCATGGCCACCGGCAGCCACCCGTGAAAAGGCACCAACGCCGCCTTCACCGCCAACCCGCCGATGAGCAACGCGAAGGCCACCGTCAGCTCCACGTGACGCCCCGCCACCCCGTCCAGCGCGCCGCCCTCCGTGAACTCCACCGAGCCCGCGAGCGTGTACAGCAGCGCCACCCCCGCCAGCAGCAGCGTGGCGCCGCTCAACGTGTAGCGCAGGTAGACGTTGCCCGCGCGCAGCGCCTCCGGCGTCCCCCGGTGGATGACGAGCGGGTACGTCGACAGCGTCAGCATCTCGTAGAACAGGAAGAAGGTGACGAGGTTGCCCGCCATGGCGATGCCCATGGTCGAGGCGACACACAGGGAGAAGAAGCCGAAGAAGCGGCTGCGGTGGGGCGTGCCCTCCAGGTAGCCCACCGCGTAGATGGTGGTGACGAACCACAGCACCGCGGACAACGTGATGAACAGCAGGCTGAAGGTGTCCGCGCGCAGCACCAGGTCCGCATTGGGAAGGAACGTCACCCGCGTCTCGTACCGGCGCCCGTGGAACACGCCCCAGGCCATGGCGGCGGTCAGCAGCAGCTTCGTCACCGCGGCGGTGAGGTTGAGCAGGGTGCGCGGGACGCGCTGCTCCTCGGCGAGCAGGAAGATGACCAGCCCGGGGAGCAACGAGCTGAGCAGCACCGCCATCGGCAGCCAGGTGTTCATCGCGCCGTCCCCACCGCCAGCAGCTCCAGCGGGAACCAGGGCACCAGCCCCAGCACCAACGCGATGAGCGCCAGCGCCAGCGGCGCCAGCTCGTTGCCCAGGGGAATCGAGCGGACCTTCACGCCGGGGGGCAAGGGCAGGAACGAGCCCCGGAGGATGCGGAAGACATACGCCGACGCCAACAGCCCTCCCAGCAGGAGCACCAACCCCCACCACCACTGCCCCGTCCAGATGGACTCCTCCAGGAGGATCCACTTGGCGATGAAGCCACCACTGGGCGGCATGCCAATCAGGCTGATGCCCCCCAGCGCCATGGCCAGGAACGTGAACGGCATGCGGTACGCCAGCCCCTGCACGCCCCCCAGCTCCGTGATTCCCACCGCCTGGTGGATGTTGCCCACCGCCACGAACATGGAGGCCTTCGCCGCGGCGTGGGAGACGACCAGGTACACCGCCCCCGTCCGGGCCCCCACGGTGGCCATGGGGAAGAACAGGAACATGTAGCCAATCTGCGCGACGCTCGAATACGCGACGACGCGCTTGAGCTGCGACTGGCTCAGCGCCAGCAGCGAGCCCCACAGCACCGCCGCCGCGCCCAGCACGCCCAGCAACTGCCCCACCTGCCAGTCGAGGATGGGCGTGAAGACCTCCAGCCATAGCCGCAGGAGCACGTAGTACGAGCCCTTCGACACCAGCGCCGACAGGAGCGCGGTGACGGGCGTGGGCGCCCCCGTGTACGTCGGCGGCAGCCACACGTGGAGCGGGAACAGCGGCGTCTTGAGGCACAGCCCCAGCGTCATCAGCGCCGCGGCCACCCACGCCACCGGCCCCGGGGTGATGCGCTGCCCCAACAGCCCCAGGTCCAGCGCGGAGTAGACGCCGTAGAGCAGCGCCACGCCCAGCAGGTACAGGAGCGAGCCCGGCAGCGCGAAGAGCAGGTAGCGCAGCCCCGCGTCCAGCCCCGCCCGGTCGCGCCGCACGGCGATGAGGGCCACGGAGGCCAGCGTCATCAACTCCAGCGTCACGTAGAGGTTGAAGGCATCCGCCGACAGCACCAGCGCGTTGAGCGCGCACCAGACGAAGAGCCACAACGGCAGGAACTCGCGGTCCTCCCGGTCGCCCAGGTGGTCCAGCGCGTGGACGCTGATGAGCGGCCCCACCACGCCGATGGTGAGCAGCATCAACACGGCCAGCCCGTCCGCGCGCCACTCGATGCCCAGGGGCGGCCCCCACCCGCCAATGGACTGGCGCAGCACCCCGCGCGTGGCCACCTCCCAGGTGAGCATCACGGACGCGGCGAACGTCGCCACCGACGCGAGCCCCGCCACGACGCGCACCCCCTTGCGCCCCACCAGCAGCGCGAGCACCGCGCCCGCCAGGGGGAGTACGACCGGCCACGCCATCCAGGCCGTGGGGTTCATCCCGCGCCCCCGCCCGCCTCGGCGTCCGACCCGGCGCGCCCCTCCTCGGCCGTCTCGTCGAGCCGGGCGATGCGCCGGGCGAGCGCCACGCCCAGCGCGGTGGAGCTGACCGACACCACGATGCCCGTGAGCACCAGCGCGTGCGGCACCGGGTCCGGCGTCCCCGTCGGCTCGCGCCGCGCCAGCGACACCAGCACCAGCAACACGCCGGAGCCCATGATGTTCGAGGCGAGGATGCGCTTCACCGGGTGCTCGTGGGAGAACAGCCCCACCAGCCCCACGCTGAACACCGTCACGCCCGACAGCGCGTAGAGGACCCACGGGTTCATGGCGCCTTCCCCCCCGACACCCGGGCGGGCCGCACCCCGGGGAAGAACATCAGCAACACCAGCGCGATGGTCGCCGTCAGCGCCAGCTCCACGACGAAGATGAGCGTGCCCGCGAGGTCGCGCCGGTACTCGAGCAGGTCGCGCCCGGAGAACAGCGGCGCCACCGCCACCGCGATGAACAGCAAGGGCCCGGTGAGCAGCACCACCCGCACGCGCCACGAGGACAACCGGGGTGCCCCCATCTGCAGCGTGAGGAGGGCCACCACGCCTCCTCCCGCCAGGATGGCCCCCGCCTGGAACGCGCCCCCGGGGCCATGCTCCCCCACCCACACCAGGTAGCCGGCGACGAGCAGCAACGCGGGCACCATCATCCGGAACAGCTCCCCCGTCAGCGGGTCGCGCGCGGGCTCCGGCGAGGGACGCTCCGTGCGCGGGTTCACCGCCCGGGCCCCCAGCGCCGCCACCAGGAGCACCGCTATCTCCAGCAGCGTGTCGTAGCCCCGGAAGTTGAGCAGCACCGCCGTGACGGGGTGCTCCACTCCGCTCCGCGCCAGCCGGGCATCCACCTCGCGCGTCAGCCCCGGGTCGTCCGGCGGCAGCGCGAGCACCGCCCACCCCAGCACGCCCGTCAACGCCGCCAGCGCCAGCAGCGACCCGGGCCTGCGCCGGGCGCGCGCGACGATGTCGGGCGGGCGCTCGTCCGTCCAGCTCAGCGTGTGCATCAACAAGGCCCCGGTGAGGCCGGTGCCCACCGCCGCCTCCACGAGCGAGATGTCGGGAGCGTCCAGCCGCGCCCAGCCCAGCGCGGCCAACAGCCCCAGCGCGACGAAGAGCACCACCGCCTGGGACAGCGACTCGGTGCGCAGCACCATCCACGCCAGCAGCGGCAGGCACAACGCGAGGCACGCGTCGAAGAGGGCCATCGTCATGGCGGGCGCCGCCCCGTCCAGGGCGCCGCCCCCCGGCGCAGCGCCGCCCGGGCGACCAGCTGGCAGGTGAAGGCGCTGGAGATGAGCACGAAGAACCAGACGAGCAGCAGCTCGAGCGCCGTCGCCCAGGAGCCCGACTGGAGCGCCAGCCCCAGCACCACCAGCCCCAGCCCCAGGTTGTCCACCTTGGTGAGGGCGTGCAGGCGACAGTAGACATCCGGGAAGCGCAGCACCCCCACCGTGCCCGCCAGGGTGAAGAAGGCCCCGGCGAGCATCAGCGCCGCGCACACTCCGTCCAGGAGGGCGCTCATCGCCGCTCCCGCTCCGAGGCCTCGCCGCCCACCGCGAAGCGCACGAACGCGACGACGGTGACGGGCGCCAGCAGCGCGAACACCAGCGCCACGTCGCGCAGCGCCGCCTGCCCGGGGGCCGCGGCCAGCAGGACGAGCACGCCCACCCCCGTGGTGCCGAACAGCTGCGCCACGATGAAGCGGTCGGTGAGCGAGGGCCCCAGGACGACGCGCACCAGGCCCGCGAGGATGTTGAGAAGCAGGAACAGCGCCAGCCCCATCCGCAGCTCAGCCATGCGTGGCCTCCCGGGGCGGGAGCCGCAGGCCGAACAGCCGCGACACGCGCCACTCCAGGTCATCCAGCTCGTGGTGCAGCCCCTCGCCCCGGTCCACCAGCGCGTGGACCACCACCTCGTCCCCATCCACGTCCGCGTTCAACGTCCCGGGCATCAGGCTCAAGGTGATGCGGAACAACGTCTGGGGCGCGCCGGAGGGCAGGCGCATCCGGTAGCGGATGAGGACGGGGGAGATGGGCAGGCTCGGCAGGAGCGCCCGGTAGGCCACGTCCGCGCCTCCCCGAACCGAGCCGGAGAAGAAGAAGAGCGCGAAGCGCAGCACCTCCAGCGGCGACCACCCGCCCGGACGCGGCGGGCTCAACCGGAAGCTCACCCACGCCACCGCCGCCACGACGAACACCCCGAACGGGACGCTGCTCGGGTCCGCGTCACACAGGGCCCACCACGCCGTGGCCAGCAGCACGACGCGAATCCCCGCGTTCACCCAGGCCCCGGACCGCCACCAGGGCCCGCTCCCTCGCTCCGTGTCTGAGTCCCGTTGCGCCACGCCCGGGGACCCTAGTGCCAGCCCGCCACCCGCGGTCCCGCGCCGTGCGGGCCCGCGTTCGTCAGCGGACGGTTGCGCGCCGCCCTCCGCGAACGACGGTTCGATTCAGGGCGAACCTCCCTCGACTTGGGGAGGAGGACAGACCCCGGCCGGGGGTTCAGCGCACGACAGCGCGACGGCTACCTTGGCTCGACACGCAGCCCCCACCCGGAGCCACGACCATGAGCATCGTCACCACCCAGGACGGCACACGCATCTTCTACAAGGACTGGGGCTCCGGACAGCCCGTGGTCTTCAGCCACGGCTGGCCGCTCAGCTCGGACAGCTGGGACGAGCAGCTCTTCTTCCTCGCCTCCCAGGGCTACCGCGCCATCGCCCACGACCGCCGGGGCCACGGCCGCTCCAGCCAGCCCTGGCACGGCAACGACATGGACACCTACGCCGACGACCTGGCCGCGGTGATGAACGCGCTGGACCTGAAGAACGCCGTGCTGGTCGGCTTCTCCACCGGCGGCGGCGAGGTGGCCCGCTACATCGCCCGCCACGGCACGAAGCGCGTGGCCAAGGCCGTGCTGGTGGGCGCCGTGACGCCGCTGATGCTGAAGACGCCGTCCAACCCCGGCGGCCTGCCCATCGAGGTGTTCGATGGCATCCGCGCGGGCGTGCTGGCGGACCGCTCCCAGTTCTTCAAGGACCTCACCACGCCCTTCTTCGGCGCCAACCGCGAGGGCGCGAAGAAGGTGTCTCAGGGCGCGCGCGACGCGTTCTGGTACTCCGGCATGCAGGTGGGCCTGAAGGCCGCCTACGACTGCGTCCAGGCCTTCTCCGCCACGGACCAGACGGAGGACCTGAAGAAGATCGACGTCCCCACGCTCATCGTCCACGGCGACGACGATCAGATCGTCCCCATCGGCGCCGCCGCCCAGCAGGCCGCGAAGCTCGTCAAGGGCTCCACGTTGAAGGTGTACCCGGGCGCGCCGCACGGCCTCACCGTGACGCACCGGGAGCAGTTCAACGCGGACCTGCTCGCGTTCCTGAGGTCCTGAGCGCGCGGCCCCTCAGGGCACGGACGCCCCGGAGGCGCCCACGCGGACGACCTGGGTCGTGGAGGCGCTCACGCCCCGGGCATCCGTCGCGGTGAGGGTGACGGTGTAGTGCCCCGGCGCCAGGTAGCGGTGCTCCAGGTAGCCCGCCTCCACCGTGGTGCCGTCCCCCAGGTCCCAGCGGAAGCGCTGAATCCATCCGCCCGGGTCGGTGGTCGTGGTCGTCGTCCCGTCGAGGAACACGTCGTGGGGCGCCCTGTCACCCACGAAGGGTCCCCCGGTGATGCGCGGCACCGGCCGGGGCCCGTCGCCCTCACCGGGCCCGCGCAGGCGGCGCACCGTCGAGGAGCCCTGGTCCACGACGAGCACGTCCCCGGAGGGGAGCGCGGCCAGCCCCGTGGGCAGGCTGAAGGTCGCCTGGTCCGCCGCCCCGTCCCGCGCGCCGTGCACGCCCGCGCCCGCGTACGTGCGCACCTGTCCTCCAACCAGCGCGCGGATGCGCTCGTTGCCCGTGTCCGCGATGAGCAGCCGCCCGTCCACGTAGGCGGCCCCCAGCATGGGCATGAAGAGCGCGCCGCCCCCCGCCCCGTCCGAGGACCCGCCCGTCGTGCCACCCGCCACCGTCGTCGTGGTGGAGGCCGCGTCCAGCGCCACCCTGCGGATGAGGCGGTTGCCCGTGTCCACCACCCACAGCGCCCCGCCCCCCGCCGCCACCGCCGTGGGCCGCTTGAGCCGGGCCTGGCTCGCGGGGCCGTTGGTGCTGCCCGCGCCCTTCGCGCCGATGACGGTGACCACCCGCGCGTCCGGGGAGATGCGCGCCAGACGGTGGTTGAAGGTGTCCGTCACGTACAGGTCGCGCCCCTGGAAGACGACGCTGGTGGGCGTCTGGAAGCGCGCGGCGGCGCCCACGCCGTCCGCCCGGCCCTGGCGGCCCTCCTTGGAGCCAGCGAACGTGGACACCGTCCACCGGCCATCCCGCGCGATGCGCACGACACGGTGGTTGCCCGTGTCCGCCACGTAGAGGGTGCCATCCGTGGCCACGGCGATGCCCTGGGGAGAGCGCAGGCGCGTCGTCGCGCCGGGGCCCTCGCCCACGCCCGCCGTCCCCGTGCCGGCGATGGTGGTGACGGTGCGCGCCGCGTCGTTGGCGACCCTGCGCACCGCGTGGTTGCCCGTGTCCGTGACGAAGACGTTCCCCTCGCCGTCCACGGCCACGCCCACCGGCCGGCGGAAGCGCGCGGACGTCGCCGGGCCGTCCTGGAAGCCCTCCTGGAAGGCGCTCCCCGCGAAGGTGGACACGCCGCCCGACTGGCCCGTCCGGTCCACTGGCCGCGGCACCTCCGCGCCGAAGGTGTCTCCCGGGCCGGTCGGCGTCAGCCCCGCCTTGCGCATCACGTTGTCGGTGATGCGCTGCACGCGCAGGTCCGCGAACTGGGGGTGGGACAGGCCGAAGGACCAGGCGATGCCGCCGCTGGAGAACACGAACGCGCCGGAGGGCGCCGTGTACAGCCCCGCGGTGTGCCAGTTGGGCTCGCCCGTGTTGGCGATGGCCGGCGACTGCGCGAGCGGGATGAACCCCGGAGGCGTGCGCCCGTTCGCCCAGGCCCGGTCGATTTCGTAGCCGACGATGGAGAGGATGGAGTCGCCCTCCTCCAGCCCCGTGCCCTCGAAGGGCCACGCGCGGGGGCTGCGCACCACGAAGGGCTGGTTGATGATGCCCCACGCGTCGGACATCACGCCCACCAGCGCGTTCTCCGGCGCGTCCAGCCGCGCGTTGCGCCAGCGCACCGTCATGAGCGGCGTGCCCGCGCGTGGGTCCTCCCGGGGCGCCTCGTCCTTGTAGCAGACCTGCCGCCGCCTCGACGTCCCGCTCCCGGAGGGCTCCAGCCGGATGAGCCAGCAGCTGGTGTCCCCCGCGAAGAAGGCCAGGTTCACCCCCGACGCGAGCGCCGCCTCCACCGCCTCGCGCGCCGGACGCGACCAGTACTCGTCATGGCCCACGGTGACGAACAACTTCTGCCCCAGCAGCAGCGAGGGGTCGCGGTCCACGTCCACGTTGGTGACGTACGTCACGTCGTAGCCCTTCGCCTCCGCCCACAGCACGAAGTAGTGGGGGTAGTAGAAGTACTCGCCCGCGCCGTTGCCGTCCGCGTATGGCCGGTCGAACGACACGACCTTCGCGTGTCCGCCGGACAGGCCCAGCGACGTCGCGTAGAGGCTCTCCCCGCCCCACGCGTTGTAGGCCTGGAAGGTCGTGACGGAGAGCTGGACCACCGCCACGCCCTTGCGCTCGTCGGCGCGCAGCACGAAGGGGACGTAGGACTGGCGCCCGTCGTCGCGGATGAGCTTCACCAGGTACACGCCGCTGGGCCACGAGGACTGGGTGGCCACGGTGAAGCTCCTCGGCCAACGGCACTCCACCAGCCCCGTCGTCGGGTCCGCCACCGGCGTGGGCTGCGGCCCGATGGAGACGGGCCCACCCGACGCCATCCTCCGCGAACCCGTGCCGCCGTAGTACCCCATGCGGTACAGCTCCCAGCGCACGGGACGGACGCCGTCGGTCCTCACGTGGATGTCGAGGGACTCCCCGCGCTGGACGCTGACCTGGCTGGCATATCCCTCGAGCTGGTTGGAGGCCGCGGGTTGTCCCAGCTTCCAGTCGGCGGTACCAGGCTGACCATTCTCGCTCGCGATCGGGTTGGCCCCCATCATGCCCACCATCGTCAGGATGACCGACATCCACATGTGAATGTCCTCCCCGGGCGTTGTCGTGAGCGGCGACATGCCTTTCACCTCGAACCCACGAGGCATTGGGCGCCCTTCAACAGACACGCGCTGGCGCGTGTCAGGGCAGACACCCTGAATGTCTTCCATTACCCGGTGAGCCGCGGGCGCCCATCCCCCCACAGGGATTCCCACCACGCCTGGACGCGAGGCGTCGCGAGTGTGCGCCGGAGTGGTCTGGCGTATGTGATGGGTTCCGGTCGCTTCCCCGGCGAGGAGGCTGTTGGCCGGCCATCGTCGTGTCGATGAACTAGACTCGTCGTCGCGTGCGCGGGCTGGGGGCGCGCCACGCCACCACGAGGCGAGCCATGAACCGGACGGTCCTCACCCGAAACAACGTACAGCTCGTTGGCGGAGGAGACGACATCGTCGTCTTCGCCCACGGCTTCGGTACCAACCAGACGGTGTGGAAGAACCAGGTGCGCGAGCTGGAGGCCTCGCACCGCATCGTCCTCTTCGACCACGTGGGAGCGCCGGGCTCCGACCTGGAGGCCTACAGCCCCCACCGCTACTCGAGCCTGGAGAGCTATGCCTCGGACCTCGTCGAGGTGCTCGACGCGGTCGGGGCCCGGGACGTCTTCTACGTCGGGCATTCGATGAGCGCCATGATTGGCCTGGTCGCGGGCGTCATGAGGCCGGAGCTGTTCCGGTCCATGTTCTTCATCGGCGGGTCGCCCCGCTACCTGAACGCGCCCAGCTACGTGGGCGGCTTCGAACGACACGAAATCGACGCGCTGTACGAGACGGTGGAGCAGCACTTCGAGGCCTGGGCGAGCGGCTTCGCGAAGGCGGCGATGGGGCCCTCCGCCACGCGCGAGCACGCGGACACGTTCGCGGAGTCGTTGATGGCCCTGCGGCCCGACATCGCCATCGGGCTGGTGCGCATCATCTTCGAGTCCGACTTCCGCGAGCAGGTCCCCCACCTCACCATCCCGACGTGCGTCGTCCAGCCCCTCGACGACTTCGCCGTGCCCACCAGCGTGGGCGAGTACCTGGCGAGGACCGTGCGCCAGGGGCGCATCGAGTACGTCCCCAACCAGGGGCACCTGCCCCACGTGACGGCGCCGAGGGAGCTCAACGCGGTCCTCTCGCGGGCCATCGCGGAGTCATGAAGGCATGGGAGACGGCGACCTCGGACGCCGACGAGCTCCCTGGACTGGCTCCGCAGACGCCCGCGATGACGGACCTGATGGTCTCCGTGGTACGGGCCCTCGCGGTCCGCGATGGCGCGCAGCTGGAGCGCGTGCTGGAGACGGTGCGCCGCCACTGCGGCGCGCAGCTCGCCGTGAGCCTGCGCCGCATCGACGCCGTCACGGTCATCGAGCTGGCCGGCGCGCCGGCCCAGAGGCCCCGGCTGGCGCACCTGGGCGACGTGCTCTTCCGGGGCGCGCTGGGCGGCGCGGAGTGGCGCTTCTTCGACCCCGAGCCCCGCAACACCGAGCTGCCAGAGGCGCTCCGGGGCGCGGTGGCCCTGCTGCCCTGGCAGTCCATCGACGAGCGCCGGGGCGGCATCCTCCTGGTGCGCGAGGGCCACCAGCCCTTCTCCCACGCGGAGCGCACCGCCCTCCAGGCCCTGGCGGGGTTGCTCGTCACCACCGCGCGCGAGCGCGACCTGGAGGGCGCCACGGAGGTGCTGCGCGCGCGCGTGGACGCCATCTCCCACGCGCTCCCGTGCGGCCTCGTCTTCGTGGAACAGAACCGCCTGGAGACCTGGGTCAACCGCCCGGGCGCGCTGCTGCTCGGGCTGTCGGAGGGCCAGGTGCCCGCGCACCTGCTGGCCCCGGCCATGGCCGCCCTGCGCGCCCGCGCGACGAACCGGGAGCAGATCGACGCGTGGATGGCGCTGCTGTTCGACGTCAACCCGCCGGAGCTGCGAGACATGCTGTGGCGCTTCGACTCGCCCCACCGCGTCCTGTCCGTGTCGTGCGTCCCGGCGCGGCGGGGCGCGGCGCGCGGACGGCTGTGGGCCTTCCTCGACGTCACGGAGGCCCAGGAGGCGCTGGCCGCCATGGCGGAGAAGAACACCGCCCTGGCCGCGGCCCGCGCGGAGGCGGACGCAGCCAACGCGGCCAAGTCCAGCTTCCTGGCCAACATGAGCCATGAAATCCGCACCCCCATGAACGGCGTGCTCGGCATGGCGCAGCTGCTGCGGGAGACGGGCCTCACCGAGGAGCAGCGCGAGTGCGTCGAGGTCATCCACACCAGCGGCGACGCGCTCCTGCGCCTCATCAACGACCTGCTCGACTTCTCGAAGATAGAGGCCGGCGCGTTCGAGCTCGACAGCCAGCCCTTCTCCCTGCGGCGGCTGCTCAAGGAGTGCCTGGCGTTGCTGTCGCCGCAGGCGGCGGCGCGGGGGCTGTACCTGCAGCACCAGGTGGACGCGGACGCGCGGGACGCGCTGCTGGGGGACAAGATGCGCCTGCGCCAGGTGCTGGTGAACCTGGTGGGCAACGCCCTCAAGTTCACGCACGACGGCGGCGTGACCGTCCACGTGTCGCGGGGCGCGCCCCCCGCCGACGCGCGCGCCGCCGAGCCCCTGCGCATCCGCATCCGCGACACCGGCATCGGCATCCCCGCGGAGCGGATGGACCGGCTGTTCCGCTCCTTCAGCCAGGTGGACGCCTCCACCAGCCGCCACTATGGCGGCACGGGCCTGGGGCTCGCCATCAGCCTGCGGCTGGCACAGCTGATGGGCGGCACCATCCACGTGGAGAGCACCCCGGGCCAGGGTTCGACCTTCACGCTGGAGGTGCTGCTGGCGGAGGGACCTCCCATCCAGGGCCACGCCCCGCCGGAGCTGGACGTCACCCTGGGCTCCCGCCACCCGTTGCGCGTGCTGCTCGTGGAGGACAACCCCATCAACCAGAAGGTGGGCCTGCGGCTGTTCCGCAAGCTCGGCTACGAGGCGCGCGTGGTGGGCAACGGCCTGGAGGCGCTCAACACCCTGGAGCGCGAGCCCCACGACGTCGTCTTCATGGACGTCCACATGCCGCACATGGACGGCCTGGAGGCCACCCGCCACGTCCGCGAGGCGCCGGAGCGGTATGGCCGGCCGCGCATCGTCGCCATGACGGCGAGCGCCATCCGCGAGGACCAGGAGCGCTGTCGCCAGGCGGGCATGGACGACTTCGTCACCAAGCCCGTGGATGCCTTCGTGCTCGTCGCCGCGCTGGAGCGCGCCTCCGGGCACCGCGACACGCGCGAGCCGCCCGCCTCGTCGAGCGCGCACCCGGACGCGCCCCCCTCCACGCCCGTGCTCGACCGGAGCGCGCTCGAGAAGCTGGAGATGCTCACCGGCGGCGAGCGCCAGGAGCTGGGCGCCCTGGTGCGCGACTTCCTGCGCAACGCCGGCAGGCACCTGGAGTCCTTCCAGGGCGCGGTGGAGGCGCGGGACACGGCCGGCCTCGCGCGCCACGCCCACAGCCTGCGCTCCAGCGCCGCGCTCTTCGGGGCCAGCCGCCTGGCCCGCGCGTGCGAGCACCTGGAGGAGCTGGCCCAGCGCGAGCCCATGGAGAAGCTGACGGGGAAGGTGGCCTCCGCCCTGCGCGACCACGAGGAGGCCCGGCTCGCCCTGGAGGCCGCCGTACCGGAGGCGCGCGCCCCGGGCGCCGAGCCGCCCCGCGGCTGATGCGTCACCCGTCCACGCCCGCGTCCGGCGTGGAGGCCAGCGCGCCCAGCAGCGCGAGGAAGGCGTCGGCCAGGCGCTCCACCTCCTCGCGGTGGAACCGCGCGGTGGAGTATTCGAGGGCGGCGCGGACGCCCGCCGGTTCCTCCCGCAGCAGCAAGGCCAGGTCGAAGCGCGCCGTCCCGGGCAACGACCCATCCGGGGTGTCCGTCAGCAGCTCGCAGGCCAGGCCGGGGATGGTCAGGTCGAGCGGGGCCGCGCGCTCGAACAGG
The DNA here is from genome assembly GCF_021412625.1 of Myxococcus stipitatus. The sequence continues at coordinate 285,068 of NZ_JAKCFI010000009.1, forward strand.
CACGCGGCCTGGAGCCGCGACTCGCCCCATTCCCCCGCCACGAGGTCGGCCACCTCGTCGAAGGGCAACCGCTGATGGGCCAGGGCCTCCAGGGTGGTGGAGAGGTGGCGCGACAGCAGCGCGTGGAACGACGGGTTGCCCGACACGTCACACCGCAGGGCGACGAGGTTGGAGAGCGGGCCCACCACCTCCCGCGCCTCGCGCGACTCCCGGTTGGCCACCTCCGCGCCGAGCACCAGGTCGACCTGCCCCGAGTGCCGGCGCAGGAGCGCGGCGAACACGGCCGACAAGGTGACGAAGAGCGTCGCGTCCACGCGCGACCCCACGGCCCTCGCGGCGGCGACCAGGGGCGCGGGGAGCTCGAAGCAGACGGTGTCCCCCTCGGGCGGCGGGTCCACGTCGCGCGGGCGGGAGGACCACACCCGGGGCCGAGAGCCCGTCAAACGCTGGCGCCAGTACTCGCGCTGGCGCGCCGCGGCCTCGCTCCCCAGCCACGCCCGTTGGCGCCGCGCCACGTCCGCGGGCTGGCACTCGGGCGCGGCCAGCGGCAGGGGAATCCCCGCGCGGAAGACGCGGTACAGCGACGCCAGCTCCCGCATGAACACGCCCAGCGACGTCGCGTCCGTGACGAGCCGGTGCTGCGTCACCAGCAGCACGTGCGTGAGCGCGCCCAACCGCACCAGCGTCGCGCGGATGAGCGGCTCGCGCCTGGGGTCGAAAGGGGCGCGCGCCAGCGACGCGTCCAGCCGCTGGAAGGTCTCCGACGCGAGCCCCCGTCCGTCGCCGCCGCCCCCGCGCGGGGACAGGTCCACGAGCGGCATCTCGGGCCGGAGCGAGGGCGACACCACCTGCACCAGCCGCCCCTCGCGCTCGACGAAGAGCGTCCGCAGCGCCTCGTGCCGACGCACCACCTCCCGCAAGCCTCGCCGCAGGGCCTCCACGTCGAGCGGGCCATCGAAGCGCAGGCGGAAGTGGACGTGATGGAGCGCGCGTCCGGGGAACCCGCGCGCGAGGTGCCAGAGCCGACTCTGCTCCCGCGACGCGGGCACCACCCCGTCGGGCGCCGCGGCGTCCTCGTCACCGGGAGGGGGACCTGCTCCGAGCTCCTCCGCTGTCGAGGCCAGCCACCGCGCCAGCCTCTCGATGGTGCGCTGGCGCCACAGCGACGCCACGTCCAGGGACAGGCCCAGCCATCGCGTCAGGTCATGGGCCAACGCCACCGCGCCCAGCGAATCCAGCCCCTGCTCCACCAGGGACCGGCGCGCGTCGATGGCGCGCGGAGGCCTTTGCCAGTGGTAGGCCAGCCACTCCACCACCCAGTCCTCGATGGCGTCCGGGTGGGCGGGCATGCGGGCCCCGGAGAGCGCCGAGGTGAGGCGCGTCAGGCTCTGGCTCGACACGTCCCCTTCGGCGCCCTTGGGTCTCACGACATCCGCCTCGACATGGAAGCGATTCCAGTACGGAGTAGGTGGTCGCGTGGATTCGTGGCGTCAACGAAGCGCCCGGCGTGTCACGCGCCCGGACGTGCACGGGACAACGCGCGCGCCCGGACGCGGTCCGGAGGATGACGCTCGGGTGGCGCCCGCGTCGGAGTGGGACGACGACGGACGGACACTTCAGGGCAGCAGCGGCACCATCCACAACTGGTAGGCCACCGTGTCGTCGAAGGCGGTGAAGTACATCCGGTCCTCCACGCGCGTGTAGTGGAGCGGATAGGTGTTGGGGACTCCGGGGCGCAGGTCCCTCAACAGGCGCGTGCCGGTGGGCGTCCCGTCCGTCACCCAGGGCTCGACGCCCGTCTCGTCCGAGTGCGCGGCGAAGAACACATACCGGTCATCCGCGGCGACGATGGGCGAGGAGTATTCGTCGGAGACGCTCAGGGGCCGGCGCAGCAGCTTCGTCCCCTGGGACGTGCCATCCGTCACCCACAGCTGCGTGTCGCGCGGCGTGGCGCCCGAGCTGCCGATGAACAGCTCGAAGAAGAGCCGGTCTCCCGCCCGCGCGAAGTGGGTGACGAGCGGAGCGGCCTCGCCTTGCGACGCATACGGGTTGGGCAGCGTGGCGACCTCCACCGGCGCCTCCAGCCCCCCCAGGTCGAGCGTGTAGAGCGTGAGCAGCTGCGACTCCGGCTCGACGAGCGAGAAGTACAGGGTGTCCCCCACCGCGGCCAGCATCCGCGGGATGCGGCCATCCTGGGGGAGCGTGAAGAGGTTGCGCGTCCCGCCGCTGGTGCCGTCCGTCCCCCAGATGGACGTGGAGCCCTCCGCGTTGAACATGCTGAAGAAGGCCTGTTCGCCCACCTCCCCCATCTCCATCGGGACATAGCCACCGTCCTCCGCCGGGAAGGAGGCGACGACGCGCGTCCCCGCGAGGGTGCCGTCCGTGCGCCACGCCTGGACGCCTCCGTCGACGTCCGACACGAAGAAGAGCACGCCATTGCCCACCCGCACCGTGCGCCAGTCCACCGCGCCGCCAGGCACCATGGGCACCACGCGCTGCGTCCCCTCCGGCGTGCCGTCGCTGCGCCACAGCTCCGAACGGGCCACCTCCGGGGGCGCCGCGGGGAGGTGCCGGAAGAACGCCACCACGTCTGCCAACGGGGTGAGCCCCGTCAGGCTGGAGCTCGCCGGCCCCGGCGTCAGGTCCGCCACCCGCCGCGTCCCCTCCACCGTCGCGTCCGACACCCACAGCTCGTTGCCCGCGGGCGCGTCCCCCGCCGTGAAGAACAGCAGCGAGCCGGTGCTGGCGAGCTGAGTCACCCGGGCATCCGCGCCGGGGAGCTGCCCCGCGGGGAAGGTCTTCAACGCGTGGGTCCCCAGGGTGGTGCCATCGCTCACCCACAGCGCGCGGGCGCCAATCTCGAAGTTGGCCGCGAACAGCAGCCGGCCCTGGAAGGGCGTCAGCTCCGCGGGGCCCGGCGCCAACCTCGGCGGCAGCTCCGTCTGGGGGAAGAACGCCTTGACCCGCCGTGGCGCCCCGGGCCTGAGCGCCGCGTGCACCGAGAGGGCGGGCTCCCGCTCCTCCCACGCCCCTTCGTCCGGGGACGTCGCGCCACACGCCGCCAGCAGCCCGCCCATCCACGCCATTCCCAGCCATGCCCGTCCATGCATCCGCGCGCCACTCCGCTGTAGAACTTCGCGCGAGGGTAGGAAGGACCGCCCCCACGGGCCACCCGCCCCGGGGGCCCGGCGAGGGACGCGCGGACGGCGACGGCCGCGTCACCAGGGCATCACGGACACCCCGGACGCGGCTTTCCCCGTGCTGGGGAAGCGTGGTGGAGTCCGCCCATGCTCGAAATCATCGCGGTCATCGCCCTCGCCCGGAAGCTCGCGGACCTCGCCGTGGAACGGCGCCGGAGCCGGGCCTGGGCCGCGCTGGGCGTGTTGTTCTGGTTCGGGGGCGAGGTGATGGGCTTCACCATCGGCGAGCTGTGCGAGCTGGGCGGCCTCCCCTCCTATCTGCTCGCCATCACCGTGGGGGGCGTGGGCGCGTACACGGCCTACACCATCCTCCAGACGCTCCCCACCACGCCCGTCGAGCCGGAGCCCGCGCCCTAGCGACGACGCGTCAGGATTCCCCCTCGAGCGACGCCGAAAGGGGCGACGTGAAGTAGTAGACCCACCAGGCGATCGCCACGACCCCCAGGGCGATGGCCAGCGCGTCCAGCTTCAACGCCTTGCGGTCGCGCTCACCGTCCAGCCGCGTCTTCGCGAAATCGATGCCCGCCAGGACGATGGCGACCGGCGCCAGCGGCACGCAGCCCAGCGACAGGAAGCCCAGCCCCCCCGCCCATACCGCCAGCCACGACCCCTCCACCCGCCGCAGCCGGCTCACGCATTCCTGGCACAGGCGACGGCCCTCCTGGAGCACCGCGCACGTCAGGCAGGTGAAGGTCCCGCACCGTGAGCACGGCGCGTCCGCCACGTTCGCCGGGTCGCGAGGACAACGCACTTCGGGGGAGGACACGGTCAAAAGACACACTCCAGGCTGGGCGGAGTGAACGATTGTAGCCCAGCTGTGCCATCCCCACCGCTGAGCGACACTCCGCGAGAGCATCTCCGGAACACGGCGTGCGGCCCGGGGCCCGGCATGGCGTGGGGAAGCGGCCGGTCCACACATGTTTGGTGTTACACACATCCAGGCTCCGTTCGCATACCGAGACGCGTCATGCGGCTCTGGTAGAGTCCGGGGCCTTCAGAGGTCTCCCCTGCGGACACGTTTCACGAGACACACCATCGGAGCCCTGGGTTCGGCCGCCCTGCTCATGCTGCTGCCCTGGGTCGTCTACGGGAGCGCCATCACCCATCGCTACGGCCTGCGCGACGACTACTCCATCCTGCGCGAGGCGCGGGAGGAGCCCGGGAAGATCCTCCGGGTCTGCGGCGCCATGGGGCGGCCGCTGTATGGCTGGTTGTTGGAGCGGTCCACGCTCGCCGCGGGGGACATCGACGGCCTGGCCGGGATGCGGGCGCTGGCCCTGGCGGGGCTCGGGCTTCTTTCGACGGCGGTGTTCCTGGTGCTGCGCCGGGAGGGCTGGCGGGGCGTGCCCGCCGCGCTGCTGGCGGCGCTGCTGGGGGTGATTCCCTCCGCGCAGGTCGTCGCCAGCTGGAGCATCTGCTGGCCGCAGCCGGTGGCGCTGCTGGCCAGCGTGGCCGCGTTCGCGCTCGCGCGGCGGGGACTGGAGGGGCCCTCCGCAGAGACAGCGTGGCGGCGCTGGGCCTTCCTCGTGGGCGGCGCGGTGGCGCTCGGCGCGTCGGCGCTCATCTACCAGGCCAGCGCGCCGTTCTTCGTCGTGCTGCTGGCGGCGGCGCTGGTGACGCGCCCCTTCCCGGACCCGCGCGCGGCGGCGCGCACCGGTGTCCAGTACCTGTGCGTCCTGGGCGGTGGGCTGGCGCTGGCGTACGCCCTCACGCGGGCGAGCTTCGCGCTGGGCGTCTTCTCGCCGTCCCCGCGCATGGTGTTCGAGCGGCACCTGCTCGACAAGGCGGGCTGGTTCGTGTCGCGCGTGCTGCCCAACGCGCTGGCGCTCATCGAGCTCAACGACACGGACGCGGCGCCCTCCGGCGGCTACGGCCCCATGGTGGCCTTCACGCTGATGCTCGTCGCCGCGGGGCTCGTCGCCGTGTGGCGCCGGGAGGGGCGCGTGGCGGTGGGCACGTGGCTGGCGGCGCTGCTCCTCCTGTCCGGCGCCGCCTTCTGCGTCAGCTTCCTCGCCGGGGAGCGCTGGCCCACCTACCGCACCCTCTACGCCCTCACCGGCGTGTGGTGCGTCTTCTTCGTCGCGTCGGCGGTGCGCCTGGGGGACGCGTGGCCTCGCGGCGGGCCGCGCGTGGCGGCGGTGCTGCTGGCCCTGTTCGTGACGCTGGGCGCCTTCCTGGCGCGACAACAGGCCCTGGAGCTGTTCGTCCAGCCCCAGTTGCGTGAGCTGGCGCTGATGCAGGAGGGCGCCGCCGCCGTCACCCCCTCGCGCCAGACGCGCGTGTTCGTCCTCACCGCGCGGCAGACGGACTCGTCCGCGCCCCAGCGCTACCTGGACGAGTTCGGCTCCGTCTCCGTCGACACGGAGTGGGTGGCCAAGGAGCTGTTCCAGGAGCTGGTGCGCGAGCGCTTCCCCCACGAACAGGACGTGCGTCGCCTCTACCGCTTCGCCGCCGGCCCTGGCCTGCCCGACCGGCGGGCCTATGACGTGCTGGTCGACATGCGCCAGCAGCGGCTCGCGTCGCCGCGCCCCATCCAGCTCGCCCGCTAGCTCCCACGCGCGGGTGGGCTGTCGTCCCCGGACGCTCGAATGCGGTTCCCCGTTGACGCCGGGGAGCCAGGACGGGCATGCAGCGGGGCCGTGCCATCCTACGCGCAGATTTTCGAGAACAACCGCCGCTGGGCCGCCGAGAAGACGCAGGGCGACCCCCACTACTTCGAACGCCTCTCCGCGGAGCACAACCCGGAGTACCTCTACATCGGCTGCTCCGACAGCCGGGTGCCCGCCAACGAAATCATGGGCGTGGAGCCCGGGGACGTCTTCGTCCACCGCAACGTGGCGAACCTGGTCAACAACGTCGACCTGAACGTCATGTCGGTCATCAACTACGCCGTGCGCCACCTCTCGGTGAAGCGCATCATCGTCTGCGGCCACTACGGCTGCCAGGGCGTGAAGGCCGCCATGCAGCCCCGGGACCTGGGCATCCTCAACCCGTGGCTGCGCAACGTGCGCGACGTGTACCGCCTGCACAAGGCGGAGCTGGACGCGCTCGCGGACCCGGAGGCCCGCTACGCCCGGCTGGTGGAGCTCAACGTCACCGAGCAGTGCATCAGCATCATCAAGACGGCGGCCGTGCAGCGCAGCTACGTGGACAAGGGCTTCCCCACGGTGCACGGCTGGGTCTTCGACATGCGCACGGGCCTCCTGGAGGACCTGGAGCTGGACTTCCCCAAGCTGCTGCGCGACGTCCAGGAGGTCTACAACCTCACCGACAAGGACTCCATCTTCTAGCGCGGTCGCTCACTCCTGGCGCAGCGCGATGATGGGGTCCACGCGCGCCACGCGCATCGCCGGCACGTAGCTGGCGACCAGCGCCACCAGCGCCAGGAGGACCGTCACCCCCAGGTACGTCAGCGGGTCGGACGCGCCGACGCCGTAGACCATGCCCGCCATCAGCCGGCTGACGCCCAGCGCCAGCCCCAGGCCGATGACGAGCCCGTACGAGGTCAGCCGCAGGTACTGCCGCATCACCAGGGCCATCAGCTCCCCGGTGCGCGCGCCCAGCGCCATGCGGATGCCGAACTCGCGCGTGCGGTGGCTCACCGCGTGGGCGATGACGCCCGACAACCCCACCGCCGCCAGCAGCAGCGCCAGCACCGCGAAGCTGGTGGTCACCAGCATGAAGAAGCGCGGCTGCGCCAGCGCCCCGCCCACCAACGCCTCCAGGGTGCGCACGTTGCCCAGCGGCAGGCCCGAGTCCAGCGCCTTCACCTCCTCGCGCACCTGCGCCGCCAGCCGCAGCGCATCCCCCTGGGTGCGCAGCACCACCGTCATCCGGCTGCCGAGCGCCTGGGTGAAGGGCACGTATACCTGGGGGAACGGGTCCTTCTCGATGCCCTCGTGGCTCACGTCGCCGACGATGCCCACGATGCGACCGCCGAAGCTGCCCCGGCCGTAGTTGACGCCCAGCTCCACCTCGCGCCCCAGCGGATCCACGCCGGGCCAGAAGCGCCGGGCCGCCTCCTCGCTGATGACCACCGCGCGGTGCCCCGGCGCGGCGCCGTCGCCCTCGTCCAGCAGCCGTCCGCGCACCAGCCGCATGCGCAGCGTCTGCGCGTAGCCGGGCGTGACGATGTGGACCTGCGAAATCCAGTCCTCTCCTGGCGCGGCCTCCGGCAGGGCCAGGTCGCGGAGGCTGGTGGCCATGTTGCTGCCGCTCAGGGGCAGCCCCTGGATGGCGCCCGCGGCCTCCACGCCGGGCAGCGCGCGCAGCCGCTCCAGCAACCCCTCGTAGAACCGCTGGGTCGCGGGGCCCGCCCACGGATAGGTGCTCTCCGGCAGCTCCAGCTCGAACGACAGCACCCCCTCCGCCTGGAAGCCCGGGTCCGCGTCCTTCAGCTTCTGGAAGCTCTTGAGGAGCAGCCCTCCTCCCACGAGCAGGACCACCGCCAGCGCCGTCTCCACGACGATGAGCACGTTGCGCGCGGCGCCGCCGCCGCGCGTGCCGCCCTTGGCGCCCACCTCGCGGAGGCTGGTCGCGGGGTTCTGCCGTGACGCCTGGAGCGCGGGCACCAGGCCGAACAACAGCGCCGTGGCCAGCCCCAGCGCGCAGGCGAAGCCCAGCACGCGCCCGTCGATGACCACCCGCTCCAGCCCGGGGATGTTGCGCGGCGCCAGCGCCAGCAGCACGTCCAGCATCCACCCGGCGAACAACATGCCGAGCAGGGCGCCCAGCCCCGCGAGCACGCCGCTCTCGACGAGCAACTGGCGGACGACGTGCCCCCGGCTGGCGCCCAGCGCCATGCGCACCGACAGCTCGCCCCGGCGGCCCACCGCGCGCGCCAGCAGCAGGTTGGACAGGTTCGCGCAGGCGATGAGGAGCACCAGCCCCACCGCGCCGAGCAGGATGAGCAGCGCCGGGCGCACGTTGCCCACCAGCGCGTCGCGCAGCGGCACCAGGCTGGCGCCCACGCCCGTGTTGGAGGCGGGGTACTCCACCGCCAGCCGCCGCGCCACCTCGGCCACGTCCGCCCTGGCCGCCTCCAGCGTCACGCCGGGCTTGAGCCGCGCGTAGACGCGCCAGGAGTGGCTGCTCCGGCTGTCCGCGCCGGTGAAGTCCTCGTCGTAGACGATGGGCACCCAGAGCTGGGAGCGCTGGGGGAAGTCGAAGCCCTCGCGCGCCACGCCCACCACGGTCCGGTTCTCGCCTCCGAGCTGGACGGTGCGGCCGATGATGTCCGGGGCTCCGCCGAAGCGCCCCTGCCACAGCCCGTGGGACAGCACGATGACGCGCTCGGCCCCGGGCTGGGCGTCCGCGAGCGACAGCCCCCGCCCGAGCTTCACGGGCGCCCCCATCACCTCGAAGAGGTCCGGGGACGTCCACGTCCCCACCAGCCGCTCCGGCTCCGCGCCCGCGCTGCCCAGGCTCAGCTGATGGTGGCGCACGGCCACCATGCCGGAGAAGCTCCGGGTGCGCTCTTGCATGTCGAGGAAGTCGGGCGACGACGAGGGCCCCTCCTTCGACGTCGAGTCCGGGTTGTACAGGCGCACCAGCCGCTCGGCGTCATCCATGGGCAGCGGGCGCAGGAGCACCGCGTCCACCACGCTGAAGATGGCGCTGTTGGCGCCCACCCCGAGCGCCAGCGTCAGCACCGCCACCAACGTGAAGCCCGGGCTGCCGCGGAGCTTGCGCAGCGCGAGGCGGAAGTCGTGAGCGAGGTTCATCGTGTGCGGCCCTCCAGGCATGGCGCCCTCTGCGCGCCAGCGCCCCGTGTCCGGACGGGGCGCGGACGCATCGAGCAAGGTGGATGCCACGTCCACCACCGCGCGGCGCGCCCTCTGAGGAGCCCCCACCCGGCCGCTCCAGTCGCGCCTCGATTCCCAGAACCGCCCAACCCACGACCGGAATTGGGATGCGCGACCCACACGGCCCTTGCCCTGAAAACCTAGCAAATCCCGCTGCCGGACATGATTTCCCATGTTACGAGAAAGAAGGAAATCCCCTCATTCCCCCGAGAACCATGCCCCTCCCGCTCCGTGTCTCCTTCTCTCGTGTGGTCGGCCTCGCCTGCGTCCTGTCGTTGGCGGGCGCGTGCGGCCCCGTCCAGGCCCCGGGTGACGACGTCCCCTCCTCCCTCGAAACCACCGAGCAGCCGCAGGTCGTCGCCCTGGTCGCCCCGGGCAGCACCTGGCGCTACCGGGACACGGGCGTGGACCCCGGCGCCGGGTGGACGACGCCGGGCTACGTGGACACGGCGTGGAAGGAGGGCCCCGCGCAGCTCGGCTACGGCGACGGGGACGAGGCCACGGTCGTCTCCTACGGCCCCAGCACGTCGTCGCGTTACGTGACGACGTGGTTCCGCAAGGCGTTCACCGTGGCGGACCCGGCGCGGGTGGGGGCCGTGGCGCTGCGGCTGCTGCGGGACGACGGCGCCATCGTCTACGTGAACGGGCGGGAGGTGTTCCGCAGCAACCTGCCCGCGAGCGGCGTCACCGCGTCCACGCTGGCCACCACCACCATCGCCGACAGCGCGGAGCAGACCTGGCACCCGGCGAGCGTGCCCGCGTCGGTGCTCGTGGCGGGCGCCAACGTCATCGCGGTGGAGGTGCACCAGTCGACGCTCAACTCGTCGGACCTGAGCTTCGACCTGGAGCTCACCGCGGACGTCGCGCCGACGACGGCCACGCCCTGCTGGCCGCTGGACCTGCCGGCGCTGGGCACCCTGCGCGCGGCGCCCAGGAAGGTCTTCGCGCACTACTTCTCGCCCTATCCGCTGTCGCTCGACAACCGGGACCCGTCGGTCGACTACTACGCGCGCAACTACCTGGTGCCCACCGGGGAGAACTCCAAGTTCGCCTACTGCGGCGGCTTCATCAAGCAGCGCCCCCTGCCCCAGGCGCCGCGCGCCTCCGGCGTGGACTACGAGCTGAAGAACTTCGAGCAGGAGGTCCGCCGCGCGGCGGCCCTGGGCCTGGACGGCTTCACCTACGACATCCTCAACCACACGGGGACGCACTGGAACCGGCTCCTGAAGCTGCTCCAGGCGGCGAGCAACGCCGACAGCGGCTTCCGCGTCGTGCTCATGCCGGACATGAGCTCCACGTACACGGGCACGGACGCGGACGCGCTCACCGCCTTCGTGGGCTCCATCGGCTCGGTGGCCTCGCACCCGGCGGTGTACCACCTGGACGACGGCCGGCTGCTGCTGGCGCCGTACATGGCCGACAACCGCACGCCGCAGTGGTGGGCCTCCGTCCTCCAGGCGCTCCAGGCCCGCGGCATCTCCGCCGCGCTGTGGCCCGTGTACGTGAAGCCCTGGCTGGCGCAGACCCAGACGCTCGCGGCCCAGGTCCCGCTGTACGGCACCTCCACCTGGGGCAACCGCACGCTCTCCGGCGCGGCGGCGCAGCGCACCCACCCCGCCACGGCGCATGGGCTGGGGCTCCAGTGGATGGCGCCGGTCGCCCTCCAGGACTCGCGCCCCAAGGACCTCGTGTACACCGAGCCCAACAACTCACAGACGCTGCGCGCCATGTGGGACGCGGCCATCCAGGGCGGCGCGGACTGGGTGCAGCTCATCACCTGGAACGACTACTCGGAGGCGACCGAGTTCTCCCCCTCGTCGGGCACCCAGTGGGCCGCGTTCGACCTGACCGCCTACTACACCGCCTGGTTCAAGCTGGGCGCCCAGCCGACCATCACCCGCGACGCGCTCTACTACTTCCACCGTCGCCACTCGACGAGCGCCGCCCCGGACCTCACCCAGCAGCGCGCCCCGTACACGGTCGTCAACGGCGCGGCGCCCGCGAACGAAATCGAGCTGCTCGCCTTCCTCACCGCCCCGGGCACGCTCGAAATCGAAGTGGCCGGCACCGTGCAACGCAAGGACGTGGCCGCGGGCATCCAGTCCTTCCGCGTCCCGCTCCAGCAAGGCACGCCGACCTTCCGGCTGGTGCGCGGCGGCGCCACCGTTGCCGCCGTGACGAGCGCCTTCCCCATCAACGACACCATCACCTATCAGGACATGCTCTACCGCGCGGGCGGAAGTCTGTCGTGTGACCGCTCGCCCTTCTTCCCTTGAGACGCGCGACAGGGGCCACGCCAATCACACTCCCGCACTCCACTTGAAAATCACGCTTTGCGGGCTTGTCATTGAGAGGACGCCGGGATGCATGTTAGAGAATCGCCGGCCTCGGCCAATCCCAACCCAGCCGGAGAAACTCCATGATTCGGAATGTGAAGCCCTTGCTGGCCATGCCCCTGTTCTGTCTCGCGCCGCTGGTGGCGGGCGCCGCGGGGGCCGATGGCAGCCCCCTGCCCTCGGACTACGTCGCCCTGCGGCCGTCGGAGACGGTGCAGCTCCCCTCCCGGCCCGTCGATGGCGCCAAGGCCTTCCTCGCCTACGTGACGCAGGACTACCTGCTCATGAACTGGACGGGACTGAATGCCTATGTCTGGAACGGGCTGACGGGCGGCGGCGTCCTGCCCAACCCGCTGGCCCCCACGGCCGTCAACACCTGGTCGGGCAACGCGGTGACGGCCGTCCCGGTGGGGACGTATCTCCAGAGCTTCGGCTACACGACCAACCCCGCGGACATGGGTGGCGCGGCGAAGACCTGTCTCTGGGACGTCCAGGTGACGCAGACCGGCGGCGTCTGCACGGGCACCATCACCACGTACGCCCTCGGCACCCAGGGCGTGCAATGCCTGCTGTGGAACGGCTCCGCGGTGGACCCCAACACCTGCCAGGCCGTGGTGGGGGTCGGTCTCCAGTAGCCCTCCCGTGAAGTGACACCCTGCTCCCATGGAGGCGCGCGCGTCACGCGCCTCCATGGGGATGCCCGGCTACCGGCCCCCGGGTCGTGCCCCGTCCGGGGCACGCGGAGCCTGCATCCGCCCGCCCCGGAGCGCCTCGAGCCGGGACTTCTCCAGCTTCACCGCCACGCCCACGCTGCGGCCGGCGAGGTTGGCCACGACGTACTGGGCGCTGCTCCCCAGCACCTGGGCGCTCTCGGACAGGCCGAGCCCATACTCCTGCTCCAACCATTGGGTCAGGCCGCTGGTCGCCGCGCGGAGCGCGTCATCCAGCGAGCCCGCCTGTCCCAGCACCATGAGGTGCGTGGGCGACTCCACCCGCGGCATCGAGGGCGCCTTGCCCGGGATGACCTCCACGGTGAACTCCACCTCCAGCGACGTCTCCAGCGCGAACTGCGACGTCTCGCCATCGCCTTGCGCCGCGTGCCCGTCCCCCAGATAGAGCAGCGCGCCGGGCTGGCCCACGGGGAGGTAGATGGTGTTGCCCTCCACCACCTCGTTGAAGTCCATGTTGCCGCCGAAGCGGCCCGTGTCTCCCGTGGACTGCGGTGGCATCCCGAAGTCCGGGGCCACGGCCAGGCCCCCCAGCATGGGCCGCAGGGGAATGGAGAACCCCTTCATCCGCTCGGACGACTCCGGGCTCGCCCGCCCCCGCGCCACGTCGAGCTTCCAGCGCACGGGCTTGCCCAGCTCCGTCGCGCGCGCCGCCAGCCGGGGCGTGAGCGCCCGTCCCACGATGGCATCCAGGCTGTCCGCCCAGTCGCGGTTCAACCGCAGGCGCACGAGCCGGACGGCCAGCGTGTCCCCCACCCGCGCGTCCGCGATGAAGAAGGGCCCCGTCTGGGGGTTGCCATAGAGCGCCCGCGTCACGCCCTTCTCGTCCATGCCCCCCGAGTCCAGCGTCGTCGTGCGCACCGTGTCCCCGGACCACAGCGTGAGCACGGGCTCGCGATTCGCGGAGAACTCGTTCGAATACGAGGCCGGCGTGAAGTCGAGCACGCGCGGGGGACCCGGTGGCCGAGGGGGGATGCGCCGCGCGGTGAAGGCATGACGCGCGCGCGCCTTCGCGTCATTCGGGTCGGGCCGCTCCACCGTGCCCGTCATCGCGTCCCCCTCCACCCTGCCGGTGAACGTGGCCCTCGCCCGCCGCGCGTCCGTGACGACGAAGCGCACCTGCGCGCCCGCGCGCTCCCCTTCGAGCCTGTCGCCGTCGAGGTCGCCGGACAGCGTCTTCCCCGCCAGCTCCAGGGTGAGCACCTGCTGGAGGCGATTGCCCCACAGGTCCGTCACCACCACCCACCGCTCCTGGGTCGGGGGTTGGGCGAGCGAGAGGAGGGGGACGAGGCAGAGCGCGAGCGAGGCGAGTCGATTCATGGAGGAGACACGCGGGGGGCCGGAGGACGTGATGCCTGCCCAACCCCTACGCGGAAGCCTCCTCCCGATTTCACCCCGAGGTGCTCGCGAGCTTCTGGCCCACGGCGTTCAACAGCTGGTCGAAGGAGTCCTCGAAGAGCTTCACCCCGTCCACGGTGAGCCGGTCCGTGATGGACTTGAGCGGGATTCCCTGGGCCTCCAGCGCGCGCAGCGTGGCCTGCGCGCCCGCCACGTCCTCCACCAGGCTGGTGCGCACCTTGCCGTGGTCCCGGAACGCGTCGATGGTCGCCGGAGGCATGGTGTTGATGGTGTCCGGGCCGATGAGCTCCTCGATGTAGAGCACGTCGCGCAGCTTGGGGCTCTTGGTGCCCGTGCTCGCCCACAGCACGCGCTGGGGCCTGGCCCCCTTGGCCGCGAGCGCCTTCCAGCGCGGGCTGGTGAACAGCTCCTGGTAGATGCGATAGGCGAGCTTCGCGTTGGCGATGGCCACCTTGCCGCTGAGCGCCTCCAGGGCCTTGCGCTGCTCGGCGGTGGCGCCCGCCTTCAGCTTCTTGTCGACCTCCTGGTCCACCATCACGTCGATGCGGCTGACGAAGAACGAGGCCACGCTCGCCACCCTGCCCAGGTCGCCGCCCTTGGACGCCAGCCGCTCCAGCCCCGTCATGTACGCATGGGCGATCTGCCGGTAGCGCTCCTGGCTGAACAGCAGCGTGACGTTGATGTTGAGCCCCTCCGCCGTGAGCTGCTCGAAGGCCGGCACGCCCGCCTCGGTGGCGGGGACCTTGACCATCACGTTCGGCCGGGCGAGCGTCGTCCACAGCCGGCGCGCCTCCTCGAGCGTGCCCTGCGTCTGGTTCGCGAGCCTCGGCGACACCTCCAACGACGCGAACCCGTCCCGCCCCTTCAACGCGTCGAACACGGGCCGCAGGATGTCCGCCGCGCCCTGCACGTCGCGCACCGCGAGCTGCTCGTAGACATCCCCGGCGGACAACCCCTTGCCGCGCGCGGCGTCGAAGAGGTCCTGGTAGTCCTCGCTGCCCGACACCGCCTTCTGGAAGATGGTCGGGTTGGAGGTGAGCCCCCGCACGCCATCCTCCTCGATGAACTTCTGGAGCGTGCCCTGGGTGATGTAGGCGCGCTGGAGGTTGTCCACCCAGACGGCCTGACCGAAGTCGGCGAGCTGACGCAGCGGATTCATCGGTTCTCCATGGAGGGGTGACATCCTTCAAGGTGCCCATGGATGCCTCCTCTGGAAGGAGCGGGCACCCGAGCGCCCGTCGTCACCGCCCGCGACCACCGTCGCCCGCGCGCGTCCTGGGCACCGCCGCCCGCCTGCCCCCCGAGCCTCCACCCGGGGCCCGCCGCTTCTCGCGACTGTCCACCATCAACACCCTTGGAGGACACGACCTCCCGGGAGGGCAAGCATGGCAGACGCACTGGCGGAACTCGCGGCGCAGCTTCGCGTCGACAGCATCCGCGCCACCACGGCGGCGGGCTCGGGACACCCGACCTCCGCCATGTCCGCGGCGGACATCATGGCGGTGCTGTTCCAGAAGTACCTGCGGTTCGACTTCCAGCACCCCCGCGCCCCCGACAACGACCGCTTCATCCTCTCCAAGGGGCATGCCTGCCCGGTCCTCTATGCGGCGCTCAAGGCCGCGGGCGCCATCGACGACGCGGAGCTGCTGTCGCTGCGCAAGTTCGGCAGCCGGCTCGAGGGGCACCCCAACCCGCGCGTGCTGCCGTTCGTGGACGTGGCCACCGGCTCGTTGGGACAGGGGCTCGCGGTGGGCGTGGGCATGGCGCTCGTCGCCCGGCTGGACGGCCTGCCCTTCCGCACCTACGTGCTGATGGGCGACAGCGAGACGGCCGAGGGCTCCGTCTGGGAGGCCTTCGACAAGGCCAGCCACTACCAGCTGGACAACCTCTGCGCGCTCATCGACATGAACCGCCTGGGCCAGAGCGGCCCCACGGAGCTGGGCTGGTACGCGGAGGCCTATGTCGCCCGCGCCCGCGCCTTCGGCTGGCACGCGCTCGCGCTCGACGGCCACGACCTGGGCGCCATCGACCGCGCCCTCGCCGAGGCCCAGGCGACGACCGGCAAGCCCACCTGCCTCATCTTCAAGACGGAGAAGGGCCGGGGCTACTCCGCCGTCGCCAACAAGGAGGGCTGGCACGGCAAGCCCTTCTCCGAGGAGCAGGCCCGCGAGGCCATCCAGGAGATGGGCGGCGAGCGCGACCTCCACTTCCAGGCGCGGATGCCGGAGGCGCGAAAGCCCACGAACCAGGACACCGCCGCGCCCCTGTCCCTGCCGACGTACGCGCCCGACAAGCCGGTGGCCACGCGCAAGGCCTACGGCGACGCGCTCGCGGCGCTCGGTGACGCGTACCCGGACCTGGTGGCGCTGGACGCGGAGGTGTCCAACTCCACGTACTCGCAGGAGCTGCGGGAGAAGCACCCCAAGCGCTTCTTCGAGATGTTCATCGCGGAGCAGAACATGGTCTCCAGCGCGGTGGGCATGGCGGTGCTGGGCAAGCGCGTCTTCCTCAGCACCTTCGCGGCCTTCCTCACGCGCGCCTACGACCAGCTGCGCATGGCGGCCGTCTCCAACGCGACGCTGCATGTCTGTGGCAGCCACGCGGGCTGCTCCATCGGCGAGGACGGTCCCTCGCAGATGGGCCTGGAGGACCTGGCCATGATGCGCGCGGTGAACGGCAGCACCGTGCTCTACCCGTGCGACGCGAACCAGACGGCGCGGCTCATGGCCGAGCTGGTGGACCGCCCGGGCATCACCTACCTGCGCACCACGCGGGAGAAGACGCCCCTCGTCTACCCGCCCACGGAGCGCTTCCCGCTGGGGGGCAGCAAGGTGGTGCGCCGCTCGGACCGGGACGTGGCCACGGTGGTGGCGGCGGGAATCACCCTGCGCGAGGCGCTGAAGGCCCACGAGCGCCTGCTGGAGAAGGGCCTTCCCGTGCGCGTCATCGACCTCTATTCGGTGAAGCCCGTGGACGCGAGGACGCTGCGGCAGGCCGCGCGCGAGACGCGGGGGCGCTTCATCGTCGTCGAGGACCACTGGGCCGAGGGCGGCCTCGCGGACGCGGTCCTCGAGGCTTTCTCCGACGAGCGCCAGCCCCTGCCCCGCGTGGTGCGCCTCGCCGTGCGCGACCTGCCCGGCTCCGGCACGCCCGAACAGCTGCTGGCCGCGGCCGGCATCGACGCCGACCACATCGTCCAGGCCGTCACCGCCATGGACGCCGCGCTGCGCTCCACGGACTCCAACCCCGAGAAGGGGGGAGGCCGCGCCTGGGAGGAGCACCCCAGCGCCTGACGCGCCGCCACGCGCGGGGGACGGGGGCGAGGCTTGCCCTCCTCCCGCCTCCGCGACGACGATGCGCGGGCGATGGCCCACGACCTCCACACCCTCACGCACCTGCCCACGCTCGAAAACCTGCTGCGCGACGGAGGCGTGGACGCGCTCCTCTCCGCGCTGGATGACGCGCTCGCGCGCCTGCCACCCGACGCGCGCGCGCGAAGCGGGGACACCGGCCCCGAGTCCAGCCCCCGGACGTTGCGCGTGCTGCGCAAGGCGGTCCAGCTCGACGCCGAGCTGCTCCGCGCGCATCCGGAGACGCTGTTCCAATGCCTCTACAACCGGCTGCGCTGGTTCGACGCGCCCGACGCCGCCGCGCACTTCGTGGAGGAAACGGGCCCCTGGAGCGCGCCGGACGCGCACCTGCACCAGCTCGCCGAGCACTGGCGCCGAGAGCGCGCCGAGAGCCGGCCCGCCCCCTGGCTCGAGTCGCTGCTGCCGCTGCGCGACGAGCTGGAGGGCGTGGAGCTGGCCCTGGGCCACGAGGCCCAGGTGCTCCAGGTGGCCTACAGCCCCAGCGGAGACCGGCTCGCCACGGGCACCTGGGCGGACGGCCAGAACGTCGTGGTGTGGGACGCGACCACGGGAGAGCGCCTCGTGGAGATGGAGGGCCACGAGGCCGAGGTCCGCGCCCTGGCCTGGAGCCCGGATGGCGCGCTGCTCGCGTCGGGCTCGAGGGCCCACGACGCCTGCCTCTGGGACGCGCGCACCGGGGCGCTCGTGCACGCGATGACGGGCCAGGAGGGACAGGTCACCGCGGTGGCCTTCAGCCCGGATGGCCGGGTGCTCGCCACGGGCAACCTCGGCTGGAAGGTGCGCCTGTTCGACGTCGCCACCGGCGAGAAGGAGCGAACGCTGAGCGGACATCAGCAGTCCGTGCTCGCCCTGTCCTTCCACCCTTCCGGGCGCTGGCTGGCCAGCGGGGCGTCCGACGACACGGTGCGCGTGTGGGATTTGGAGAGCGGCAAGCAGGTGGCCCGGCTCGCGGCGCAGACGTCCGTCAACTCCGTCGCCTTCAGCCCGGATGGCGAGTGGCTGGCGTATTCGGACCTCGACGGCCTCGCCCTCGTGGAGACGCGCGGCTGGACGCGGCTCGCGGAGCCGCTCGGGCAGAGCCGCTACTCCTCCATCTCCTGGCTGGGGCCCCACCGGCTGGGGCTGCTGGCCTTCAACCGCGTCGAGGTCCTGGAGGCGCCGAGCGGCGCCGTCCTGACCTCACGGCCCTACGCACCCGACGGGCACGAGCGCTCCGCGAGCTTCCACCCTGGCGGCACGCGCTTCGCGCTCGGCGGCGCGGACGGCCGGGCCTGCGTCAGCGACCTCTCCACCCCGCCACCGCCCACCCTCCGCGCGGGCCAGCGGCCCGTCCCGAGCGTGTGGGGACACCCGGAAGGGCCCGTGGCCGTCGCGCGCACCCGGGGCGACTCCATCGTCATCGACGCGGGCGGGCGCGTCCGCGCCCTGCCCCAGGACCCGGAGGAGGCCGTCGCCCAACCGTGGCGCGTCAGCCCGGACGGAGCGGTGCTGGCCTACCCCACGACCCGGTACGGGCGCCCGGCGCGCCGGGGCGTGCGGTTGCTCGACGTGAAGGGGCTCACGCCCGCGCGCGACCTGACGGCCCCCCCGTTGTCGAGTCGGAGCGACGCGGGCTTCGTCCACCTGGAGAAGCAACCCGTGGCCTTCTCGCCGGACGGTCGGCTCGTGGCCGCCGCCATCGAGCCGGGCGCCGCGCGGGTGTGGCGCGTCTCCGACGGGGCGCTGCTGCACACGCTGCGCGGCCCGCCGGGCCCCATCGCCCACGTCGACTTCACGCCGGACGGCGCGCACGTGGTGGTGGGCTCCTCGGAGGACGCGCGCCTGCTGGTGCATGCGCTGGCGAGCGGCGCGCGCGTGCTCGACACCGACGCCGTCTTCCACCCCGTGCCCGCCTATGCCGCCGCCCGCGAGGCCCCGCTCATCGCCGTGGGCCAGGAGGCGGGCACGGTCGAGCTGTTCGACCTGTCCACCGGCGCCAGCCGCTCGCTCCGGGCCGGGGAGGAGCCCGTCATCGCGCTCGGCTTCACGCCGGATGGCGCGCGCGTGGCCGCCTGCGGGCTGGACCGGCGCGTGCGCGTCTTCGACACCGGGACGGGCGCGCTCCTGCACGAGCTGCCCCACCCGTCGCTCCCCCACACCGTGGGCCTGGGTGACGGCCTGGTCGTGACGCGGGCCAATGACGACCACACGCGCCTCTTCGACCTCGCCACGGGCGCCCTCCGCGCGACGCTGGAAGGCGGCGCGGAGCCGGACGACCTCCTTCGCAGGCGCTTCTGGGAGCAGCTGAGCGACGGGCCCGTGAGCTTCCACCCCCGCCTCGCCCCGGAGACCACCCTGGCCCGCTTCCAGGACCCGCTGGACGAGGTGCTCATCCTCCAGGACGGCGTCATCGTGGCCCGGGGCCGGACGGCGAAGGACTTCCTCTACGTCCTCAAGCTCCACCTGGCCTGACGCGCGCCACGCGCCTCAACGCGAGGGCACCGCGCAGCCGATGCGGCGCGGGCCCACCGCCAGGTCGTCCAGCCACCAGTCGGTCGGCACGGACAGTCCCTGGTAGAGGACCACTCCCGCCTCCAGCACGGTGAAGTCGCGCCCCTTCTCGCGCGTCACCGGCCCGGAGACGGGCGGATCCGAGAAGACGAACCGACGCGGCCACGACAGCTCCACTCCGTCCAGCCAGACGCGCGGCTCCGCGGCCTCGTCCGCCCCGCCGCCCCCCGCGTCGAACAACCACTCCAGGCACGCCCACGCCCCCAGCACCACCGGCGTGTCCGACACCTGCACCCACTCCGGGAAGCCCGGCGGCTCCGGCGGGTGCCAGATGGCCATGTACTTCTCCTCGAACGAGGCCACCTCGTACCAGTCCAACGTGTCGAACGCGCCCCCCTCCCGCCCTGGCCGGGGATAGCGCGCGCTGAACAACCCCGCGTGAGACCTGGGTCTCGAGGGAGCCGTGTAGACGTAGACCCTGCCCCACAGCACGGGACCGAAGTTCGCCGGGAGATTGAATCGCAGCGTCTTTTTCGGCCCGCCCTGCAATCCCTCTCTTCCCCCATGCAGGGCCTGAGCATGCAAGGCGTAGCGTCCACTGTGGGTGTGCGTGTCATCAACCTGCAACACGCCCTCGAACTCGTCGCGGTGCGGCACCCACCCCGGGGGCACCACGCCCTCCTCGAAGTCCCAAGACAGCGTCCCAGGCGGCTCATGCTCCCGAGCCCGCTCGGGCGCGCGAGACGGCGACGCGACCTGGAGACAGGAGAGCAGCAACCACCACGGACTCGAGAGGAGGATTCCCGCGCGCACACATGGACTGTAGCAGCGAACATCACAAAGCTCGGCGGCCGAGTAACGGATTCGGCCACACACACATCGCGTATGCCTGCGTTTACGAGCCCTCCCGTCATGGCCTGCTTCCTGCTCACCAGGACTCGCCACCTGGAATGCAAGCCTTCGCACCCATGGTGGAAACCCCTTGAAAGGAACAGTCCATGTCCAAGAGTGGCACTTTCGGTGCCCGTACCACGCCGTGGTTCGGGGCCGCACTTCTCTGTCTGCTCGTAGCCACCCAAGCCGCGGCGGCGTCCAAGGCGCCCGCCGGGACTCCTCGCACCGCTCCGCCCTACGTCGACCGGTGTGAGTGTGGCCCGCTCGACGTGGTGTTCGCCATCGACGACACCGGCAGCATGGGCGGGTCGCTCGCCGCCTTCCAGGCGGGCTTCGGCAACCTGCTGTCGCAGATCCAGGTCTCCTCCAACGGCGACTATCGCCTGGGCCTCGTCACCTTCAAGGACGACGTCACGGTGGTGCACGACCTGGCGGCGGGCAACGACGCCGCCGTCTCCACGTCCATCAGCACGCTGTTCGCGAACGGCGGCTGGGGCGCCCCCGAGGCGTCCGACGAGGCGCTCAACACGGTCATCAACAACCTGGGCACGCGCGCGGGGCAGACCGGCAACTTCTTCGGCTTCTGGCGCACGGGCGCCCGCCGCGTGGTCGTCCTCATCACCGACAACCTGCCCGGCGGCTTCAACGACAACTACACCGGCCCCGCCCTGGCCAACACCGTGGCCGCCTCCGCCGGCGCCAACGGCATCCGCATCCACGCCGTCTACGTCCCCACGGCGGGCACGCCGGACCCCACGGCGGTGAGCATCATGCAGAACTACGCCACCGCCACCAACGGCCTGTTCCGCCAGACGCTCCCCAACGGCTCCGACGCGGCCCTGGCCGTCCAGGACTTCCTGAGCGACTGCCGCCAGCCTTCCGACGTGTTCATCCGTGACACGGACGCGCCCATGGACAACGGCTTCGAGCCCAGCGTCGGCTCCATCTACATGAGCCCCGACATCAAGGTGTGCAACAACGTCAACGGCTGCGTCACCTCCACCAACCCCGTCTACGGCTCGCCGAACAACTACGTCTTCGTCACGCTGCGCAACTACGGCCCGCTGCGTCCCACGGGCCCCATCGGCGGCACGCTGATGCTCTACTACCTGTCCGCGGGCGGCAACGCGCAGTGGGGCAGCGGCAGCTGGAACCTCATCAAGGCCGAGCAGGGCATCTTCCTGGACGCGGGCGAGACGCGCGACATCCGCATCCAGTGGCCGAACGTCCCGCTGCCGGGCCACTACTGCCTGCTGGCGCGGTGGGTCTCCGCTGGCGACCCCATGAGCTACCCCGAGCTCATCGGCTCCAACACCGTCACCAACACCCAGGCCAACAACAACATCGCCTGGCGCAACGTGGACGTCATCCGCATCCTCACCGGCGGCACCGGCAGCACCACGTACGACGTGCGCCCGCCCATCGGTCGCCTGATGACGCTGCACCTCAAGCCGGCGAAGGACGTGTTCGCCGGGGCCATCGTCCTCGACCTGAGCGACAAGCTGTATGCCGCCTGGAAGGCCGCTGGCGCCAAGGCCGACGGCCTGGAGGGCATCGAGGGCACGCGGCTGTACTTCGGCCCCGGCGGCGGCGCGCTGGGCCTGCGCACGCAGGAGAAGCTCGACGAGCGCATCCACCTGACCTTCAAGTCGGACGGCAAGGCCGGCGAGTTCCCGCTGCACGTGTTCGAGACGGACGAGGAGGGGACGGAGCTGGGTGGCGTGCGCTACGACGTCAAGGTCATCAAGCCGGAGACGGAGCCCCTCCGCGTGGACCTCGCGGCCCGGCGCATCCGTGACGGCTCCGTGGTGGAGCTGACCTGGCCGCACGCCGTGCACCACAAGGCCTACCGCATCTACCGCACCGACAAGGTCGGCTCCGGCGCGATGGAGGCCATCGGCGAGGTCGCGGCCGGCGCGGACGCCTCCGAGACGACGGCCCTGCGCTTCCACGACGCGGGCGCCAAGGAGGGTCGGTTCCACTACGCGGTGGAGAGCATCAGCGAGGGTGGCTCGGTGCTGAGCGACTTCGTGGCGGTCGACCCGAGCAGCAACTAGTCCTCACTTGATGTCGCTTCCCAGGCCTCACCCCCTGGGAAGCCTCGGGGCCGGGAGCATCCTCGCTCCCGGCCCCTTCTTCGTGAATCGGACCGCGACGTCGCTTCACGTGGCGTGTGCCGCGCGGTCGGCCAGATGAACCCCTTCCGCGCCTTCGCCTTGGTCGGTGGCTCGAAGGCGATGCGCGCCATCATGTGTCTCCCGCTCCTGGGGACCTGGTGCTGGCCGGCGGCATCCGGGTGGAACAGGCCCGCGCGTGAGGGGCATCGTCCATCCGGCGGAGACGCGTCCCGGCGCGCCGTGACGGGCCACCGCGACGCCCCACGGTGAGGGCGTCTGGCGGACCGTGCAGGCTATGCCGCGCCCGCCGC
Organism: Myxococcus stipitatus; assembly: GCF_021412625.1. Next base: position 307,678 of record NZ_JAKCFI010000009.1, read on the forward strand.
GAACACCAAATGGTGCTTCGTGGATGACCTCCATTCCCCACGACGCCCCACCGTCCCCGCGAGACGCAACTATCGTCGCCGGCCCTTCCGGGCGCCCCGCGTGCCCGGAGCCCGCGTCGTCAGGAGCCACTCCATGCCCCTCGAATCCACACCCTTGCGCGTCCTGCTCCTCACCCTCCCCCTGCTCACGAGCGCCTGCTCGGAGACCGACGCCCCCACCCCCGAGCCCGAGGAGGAAGCGTGGGACGGGACCTATACGCCCCTGGTCGACCCGACCGACTGGGTGGACCGGGGCCCCTTCGCGCCCTGCACCCTCACCGTGCCCGTGGGCACCACGGTGGCGGACTGTGCCGCCCCCTCCCTCTTCGACCTCACGGCCTGCGACGGCGCGGCCCTCTCGAAGGTGGAGGGCCACGGCATCTACCAGGCGTTCCTGCGCCCCACCGCAGGCGACTACGTCGACTTCGCCGGCATCCGCGTCCCCGAGGACGGGACGGCGGGCACGCTGAACTTCCGCCCCCTGACGCACCAGCGGCTCTCGGAGGGCTTCGTCCTGTCGAGCCGGTACACCCTGGGCGGCGGCACCCGGCAGGTGACGCTCGTCGGCTGCGCCGCGCCCTCCGAGGACCGGGTGACGGGCTGCTACGCGCGCTGCGCCAACGACAAGGTCACCGTCGCGGGGACCTTCGACGCCGCCAGGATGACGTGGGGCCGGGATGAGCAGGAGTCCTCCGGAGGCTTCACGCCCCTGTCGGAGACCTTCGTCTCGCTCGGCCTGCCCGCCGACCTGTACGTGGCGCGAGGCCACGCCTACGTCGTGTCCCTCGAGCTGGGGGCCCGCTCACCCGGCGGCCTGACCGTCTTCGACGTGAGCGACCCGCGCCACCCCATCCTCCGCAAGCAGGTGACCATTCCCGGCGACGGCTACTGGAACGCGGCCTGGGCCCACGAGGACGCCCTCTACGTGGCCAGCGGCGCCGCGGGCGTGCTCGTCTTCGATATCTCCAACCCCGCGGACCCCACCTACGTGCGCAACGTGCCCGGCGGCGCGCCCCTCAACGTCCACACGCTCTTCGTGGATGGCGACCGGCTCTACGCCGTGTCACCGGAACCCGTCGGCGACACGCTCATCTTCGACGTCTCCAAGCCGCTCGAGCCCAGGCTGCTCAACCGCTTCGTCGTGTCCGACGACGTCTCCAGCTATCCCTCCCCGCACGACTCCTTCGTGTACCAGGGCCGGCTGTACCTCAGCCAGTTCACCACGGGCTACGTGGTGCTCGACGTGAAGGACCCCATGAACGTCCAGGAGCTGGGCCGCTACACGTTCGGGAGCGGCTCCAACGGCCCCATGAGCCACGCGAGCGCGGTGGGCACCTTCGCGGGGAAGACCATCGCCTTCGAGGGCGGCGAGGGCCCCGGCACCCACCTGCGCGTGCTCGACGTCACCGACCCCACGAACATCCCGCTCATCGGTCGCTACCAGCTGCGCGAACACGCCTCCATCCACAACATGGTGCTCGTGGGGAACCGGCTCTACCTCGCCTACTACCAGGAGGGCGTGCGCGTCCTCGACGTGTCCGTCCCGCCCCAGCCCCGCGAAATCGCCTACTTCAACACCTTCCGTGAATCGGACCCGTACCGCAGCGACTTCGTCACCGACGGCGCCATCGGCATCCGCGTCCCGGGGGACGGCCACGTCTACGTCGTGGACACCTCGCGGGGGCTGCTCATCTTCGAAGAGCCTTGAGGAATCGACCACCTCCCGGTAACTGGGGTGCAATCGTCTCATCCCGGTGTCGTACACCCTCGGGCAAAGTCCCCCACCCAGGAGATGGTCGTATGCAGAGGACCCTGGCCCATGCCGGCATCACGCTCGGGCTCGTCGTGTGCGCGCTGGCCTCCGTCGCCAGCGCCGCGCCCAACAAGAAGGCCGCGCTGGACCGGCTGGCCACGCAGTATCACCAGCTGCGCCAGTTCAACGGCACGCTGCTGGTGGCGAACGAGAAGGGCATCCTCCTCGAGAAGGCCTATGGCTCGGCGAACCTCGAGTGGCAGGTGCCCCATACCCTCGACACGAAGTTCCGCGTCGGCTCGGTCACCAAGATGTTCACGGCCATGGTCATCCTGCAGCTGGTGGCCGAAGGGAAGCTCGACTTGGACGCCCCGGTGTCCAGGTACCTGCCGGACTACCGCAAGGACACGGGAGCGCGCGTCACCCTCACCCACCTGCTGAACCACACGTCCGGCATCCCCAGCTTCACCTCGCATCCGGATTACCAGAGCAAGATTGCCCGCACGCCGCACACCATCGCGGAGCTGGTCCGGCTGTACGGCAGCGGCGACCTCGCGTTCGAGCCCGGGTCGAAGTACGCGTACAACAACTCCGGCTACGCCATGCTCGGCGCCATCATCGAGACCGTCACCGGCAAGAGCTACGCGCAGGCCGTCCAGGAGCGCATCCTCGCCCCCCTGGGCATGAAGGACTCCGGCTACGACGTGACGGCGACGGTGCTCCCCAAGCGCGCGAGCGGCTACGTGGTCATGCCGACCGGCTACCTCAACGCGCCCTATATCGACATGAGCGTGCCCAACGCCGCGGGCTCGCTGTACTCCACCGTGAGGGACCTGTATCGCTGGGACCGCGCCCTCTACACCGACAAGCTGCTGCCCGAGCCGCTCGAGCAGCGCATGTTCACCCCCGGCCTGGGCAACTACGGCTTCGGCTGGCGCGTGAAGCCCTTCCGGCTGGATGACGGCAAGACGCAGGTGGCGACGCAGAGCCACGGCGGCGACATCAACGGCTTCAGCTCGTTCCTGGTCCGCGTCCCGGAGACGAAGGAGTTCGTCATCATCCTCGACAACACCTCGCGCGGAGACAAGATCCAGGACCTGGCCCTGGGCCTGCTGAGCATCCTCCACGACGTGACGCCCCGAGAACCCCGGCCCGGCATCGGCGAGGTGGTGCTGGAGCGTCTGGCGAAGGAGCCCATCTCCAAGGTCGTCGCGATGTACCGCGACCTCAAGGCCAACAAGTCCACGAAGTACGACTTCTCCCCGGGACAGCTCAACACCATCGGCTACATCCTGCTGCGCGACAAGCGATTGGCGGAGGCCATTGAAATCTTCAAGCTGAACGTGGAGGCCCACCCCCAGGACGCCAACGCCTACGACAGCCTGGGCGAGGCCTGGCTGGTGAGCGGTGACGACGCGCAGGCGCTGGCCAACTACCGCCGCTCGCTGGAGCTGGACCCGGACAACCGCAACGCCGCGGACGCCATCCAGCGGCTCGAGCAGGCCGCGAAGCAGACGCCCTGAGCGCACGGGGCGCGACACCCGCCGGGGGAGGACCACCGCGTTGCCCGGGGTCCTCCCTCTCCGTTAGCCTCGCGCGATGGTTCAAGGGTTCGATACGGAGTGGCTGTTGTGGGGCGTCGTCCTCGTCACATCCATCGTGGTCCAGGCCTTCTTCCTCAAGGACAGCACGCTGCTGTGGTTCGTCATCGGCGAGCGCCAGCTGCTCGCCAGGGGCGAGCCGGCGGAGGCCACGGTCCTGGAGGTCGAACCCAGCAGTTGGCGCATCAACAAGCGCCACGTCCTGATTCTGCGCCTCCAGGTGCGTCAACCGGGTCACCCCGCCTATGAAGCCAGGACGCGCACCACCCTCTCCGGCTCGATGACCACGGGCGTCATGGAGAAGGGAGTGACGCTGGAGGTGCGCGTCGACCCGAAGAACCCCAGCCGCGTCGCCGTGGTGCGCACCCTCTCCTTCCCCAGGCCCCTGGGGGCCCTGCTGCCTCGCGCCGACAACGTGCAGGCCATGCGGGACCTCCAACACCTCCTCGACGAAGGGCTCATCACCTCGGATGAGTTCGAACAGAAACGTTCCGCCATCCTGGAACGGATGTAACGCCTTCGCGCTCAACCCCTGACATGTGACGACGGGCGCCATCCACTGGCGCGCCGAGGACTCGTGACATCCTCGACAGCCTGTCATTTCCTGTTACAAGGTCCGTCGCCTCACATGACGTGAGGCGCCTCCTCGAACCAGGAGTCGACATCATGCGTCGCATCTTCGTGCTGGCCTCGCTGCTCGGATTGATTGCGTGTGGTGGAAGCGAAGAATTCACCTCCGAGCCGTCCGAGGCGCTGTCCCGGACCGAGCAGGAGGCCACCTGTGGGAGCGCCAACGCGTGGGAGTGCTTCTGCTCGTCGCAGAAGACACAGACCGCGTGCAACCAGGCGACCTCCGCTTCGGGCTGGCACTGCTACTGGCAGGCGACCAGCACCACCACGGGCCGCTGCCTGCCGACCTACGAGTAGCCCTTCGAGAACAGACTGTCGCAGTGCCGTGGGAGTCATCATTCCGATGACTCCTTTTTGCTGTCCTGGAGGTCTCACCATGAATCGGAGTCTCCCCCTGGCTGTCCTGATGCTCACCCTCGCCGCGTGCGGTGGGGGACCGGAGTCCACCGCCACCTCGCCGGAGTCGCCCGAGACCCGCGCAGAGGCCATCTGTCTCGGCGACCCGTGGGTGTGCGCCTGCGCGGTCTACACCACGCGCGAGGAGTGCAACGCGAGCAAGCGCTGCTACTGGACCGGCCCGACCGCCGCGGGCGCGACCGAGTCGCTGAGCTTCAGCTACTGCAAGCCGACCTACGAGGCCGCCGCGGTCCAGGCGGAGTCCAACACTCCGGGCGGCGGCACCGGTGGCATCTGCACCGGCGACCCGAAGCAGTGCAACTGCGACGGGTTCAAGACGAAGGAGACCTGCAACGCGGCGACGCTCTACAACTGCGGCTGGGTCATCGACTCCTGCCACTACATGTACGTGCGCTGACGTCGAAGGTGAAGCGAACGCGGCGGGGTTGAGAGAGCCGTCATTCCACACCCCTTGAAGACATTGCCTCCGCCGCCGGCCCGTCTCCCGGGCGCATGCCAGGAGACGGGCCTTCTTCCCCACCTCGACGTCCGGCACCCGCGAAGCGGCACTCACGAGGCTCGCCGCCCCCCTGGCGCGGCGCCCGCTCGAGCGCCTTCGTGTTCCCCTCTCCGAGCGGGAAGAACGCACCGCCTGCCGGAGCGAAGGTGAGCGCCGCCAAGTCGCCGGGGGGCGTCACGTCGCGCCAGCCCGCCAGGAACGCCACGACCACGCCCTGACCGCGCCACCGCTTCCACCTGAAGGCGTGGGTAGCCGTCCCGCGGAGGCTCCCACCACGGCCAGAAGCGAGGGCGCCGCTCGTGACGACGGGGGCCGCCTCGGACGTGGACGCCGGCAGGGGGGCGGACTCCGCCACCAGCGCCATCCTCCTGCTCACTGGGGTCCGATGTTCTCTTCGGAGTCCCCACGGACCGCATCCGGTCAGCAGTTATCCCACTTCGCGGCGACGAAGGTCTGACCGATCGCCGGACACTGGTACTTCCCCCAGGCGGTACAGTTGCCGTACTTGACGTTTTTGTAGGGCCCCCGCCAGACGAGGTCCGAGCATTTGATGAAACAGCACGCGGTGGCGGCCCCGACAGCGCCTTCGCCGGCTCCTGCTTCGTCCGTCTCCAGGTACTCGTCGAGTGGGCCCGAGGGAGCGAGGTCCCCCGCGACGTCAGGCCCCTCCGCCTCCGGCATGCCCCCACACCCCACGGACGACACGACTCCGCACAGCACCACGAACAGGCATCGAATCTGGCTCATCATTGGATTGGCTCCTCGTCGCTCAGCAGTTCTTCCACCGAGAGTCCTGGTACTTGAGACTCCGCTGGGGGCAGTAGTACCGGCCATAAGCCGCGCAGTGGTCGTACACGACCTTGGGGAAGGGCCCGTACCAGGTGCCACTGCACTTGACGTTGCAACAGATGGTGTTGCCCTCGACCTGCCCCGGCCCGCCCTCCTCGCCCAGGTACTCCGGAGGGAGGGCCTTCGGAGCGTCGATTTCCTCCGCCGACAGGCCGGACTCACCGCCTCCCGGACCGCAGCCAGCGGACAACGTCAAGCAGAGCACCGCCAAACATAGAATTCCACGAGCGTTCACCATGGACTCCTCCAGGGCTCGACGAGAGCAAGGAGGCAGCGAGCCCTCGGCCTCCTGGATGTCTAGGTCTCATCTGGGGTCACGGTTCGCCAGGGGCGCCGCACGCAATGTCTCTCCAACCCGACAAAAGACACACACTCCACCCAATAGCGTCCACACGACTCAGACTTCGCGCATGGGGTCATCGGCCTTTCCTGGAACCTCGCGAGATGAGACACACAGCCGCTCTCGCCCACTCACGTGGCGGCAATCCCCAAGGCGACGCGCGAACAGGTCGGTGCTGGACCGCCGACAACAACCTGCCCCTGGGGGCAGGCGTCACGAGGCGCCCGGAACGAGGCGGGAGGCCGGCCCCTCCCCCGCCCGCCACGGGCTCCGGCTACTTCAGCGTGAAGACGAGGTCATCGTGGTCGACTTCGTCACCGGTCGTGCACGCCGCGGCGGTGTCCCACGTGTTGGAGAGCACCGCGCGCAGCGCCATGCGCGTGGTGTTCGTGGGCAGGGTGACGGTGCGCTGCACATGGTTCCCGCCCGCCGCCGTCGGCGTCAGGGTGGCCAGCCGCGTCCAGGACGGGAAGGCCAGGCTGGTGGACCAGAACAGCTCCACACGGAACGAGCTGGCGTCGGGGACGTAGTAGTCCACCTCCACGATGGCGCTCTTTCCCCGGGTCAGGAGCAGGCCGTCCGTGGACCGCACCCCGAGCAAGCTCACCGCCGCCGCGTTGCTCGGGTTCGCCGTGTCCGCGCACGCTGCGTTGAGCGTGTTGGGTCCCCCGTTCAGCTCGACCGCGCCCCGGTTCAACAACAGGTCATGGCTGTCGCAATAGGCATGCGCGTAATTGCAGGCCGGGACCTTCAGCGACGCATCCCACGCCACGTGCCCCCACGTGTTCAGTCGGAAGTACACGCGGGGGCTGATGTTGTTGTTGCCCGCGGCGTCGAAGGCACGGGCATATACTTCATGAGCGCCGTTCTCCAGCCGGAGGGTGTCGAAGGTGTAGCTGAACGGCGCCGTCGTGCTCGTCCCCAGCAGCGTCGAGTCCACGAAGTACTCCACCTTCACCACGCCCTTGTCGTCGTTGGCGACGACCTCGAACGTGGCGCTCGTCCCCAGGTAGGGATTGCCGGACGCCGGCGAGGTGAGGGTGACCGTCGGCGCGGTGTAGTCGTTGTCCACGACGACGTTCACCGAGGCCGTGGCGCTGTTCCCCGAGGAGTCGAAGGCCTTCACCCTCAAGGTGTGGGGGCCGTTCTCCAGATAGAACGTGCTCCAGTTCACCGAGAAGGGCGCGCGGTCCACCCGCCCCAGCAAGAGGGTGTCGGCGTAGAACTCGACGTACGACACGCGCGTATCGTCGGACACGGAGGCCGTCAGGGGAGCGTCCTGCCCCCGCAGGACCGCGCCCTCCGAGGGCGCCGTGAGGGTCACCTCGGGAGGCACCGTGTCCGGCACGGCCGGCAGCACCTTGAACGCCAGGTCGTCGCGCTCGGTGAAGGGATGCGAGCTGCACGGCGCCAACGTGTCGTAGGACTCACGGATGCCGGCACGCAGCACCTGCACGTCGCCCGGCGGCAGCACGAACGTGAACCCCAGCTTCTGGCTCCCGCTGGCGGAAGGGGACAGCGTGGCGAGGTGCGTCCACACCGGGGTGCGGTAGTCCGAGGCGAGGAACAGGTCGAGCCGATCATCGGCATAGCCGGTGGGGCTGTTGGTCGAGGCCCAGACGGTGACCTCCGCCCGGACCGTCTTGCCCTCGGCCAGCGGCGAGCCGTCCAGGGTGGACAGCAGGATGCGGTCGACGGAATGGGTGTAGTGGAACGTCCCATAGGCGTCATCCGCGCACTCGCCCCTCAACGTGTTCGGCGCGTTGAGCTCGGGCCCCCTGTTCGCCGCGCCCACCAACAGGCTCCGCGTGTCACACGCGGACGCGCCCAGGTAGCACAGCGGCGTGCGCAGCGTGACGTCGTAGGTGACGGTCTGCGGATTGTGGGTGACGACCGTCACCGTGTCCTCGCCCGTGTTCATCCCCACGTCCCAGGCGAGGCACCGCAGGGTGTGTGTCCCCTGGATGCCCAGCGTGGTGTCCCAGGGGACGCTGTAGGGCGCGGTGTTGTCCGAGCCGATGAACGTGCTGCCATCGTAGAAGTCCACCCGGCCCACGCCCGCGTTGTCGGACGCCGTGGCCTCGATGGCCACGATGCCCCCCACGGTGGCCCCTGGCGCTGGCGCCGTGCAGTCGACGGAGGGAGGGGTGGTGTCGCGAGCCACCGTCACCGTGACGGCCTCCGACGTACCAGCGTTGCCCGCCGCGTCGAACGCCCGGGCGGTCAGGGTGTGGCTCCCCACGGGCACGCCGCCCGTGTTCCAGAGGACGAGGTACGGCGCGTCCGTGTCCGTCCCCACCAGCGTGTCGTCCGCGTAGAACTCCACGCGCGTCACGCCCTTGTCGTCGCTCGCGTTGGCGGTGACGACGACCGTGGCGTACAGGGTGCCGCCGGCGGCGGGCGAGGTGAGGGCCGTCACCGGGGGCGTGGTGTCCGGCACCACGACGCCGGTGGCGAAGACCAGGTCGTCGTGGTCGTTGTAGCTCCCGGAGACACACGGGGCCGCGGCTCCGCCGTAGCGGAACACGCCACGGATGGCCTGGAGCGAGCCCGGAGGGAGCGTGAAGGTGGTGGACAGCACCTGGGAGCCCCCCACCGTGGGCTTCAGCGTGGCGAGGTGGGCCCAGACGGGAGCGTGCGCATCCGCCGCGGAGAACAGGTCGAGGCTGTCCGAGCCGAAGCTCGAGAAGGCCCACACCCGCGCGTCGATGCGCACGCGCTTGCCGGGCACCAGGTCCGTGCCGTCCTCGCTGGAGATGGTCAACGCATCCAGTGACTCATCCGCGTGGTAGGTGCCAGAGAGCCCGTCCGTGCACGAGCCGTGGAGCGTATTGGGGGCCGACGGCTCGGGGCCGACGGTGCCCCGCCCCGCGAGCAGCGTCCCCGAGGTGCAGGAGCTGCCGACCGTGGCGCACACGGGCGCCTCGAGTGTCGCGTCGTGGAGCGCGGTCAGCGCGCCCAGTCGCTGTGAGGTGGTCGAGGACCCCACCGCCTCGGCGGGGCCCGCGGGCCCGGGACCGCAGGCAAGGGACAACCCCGCGACCGGCAAGGCCGCGAGCAAGGAACGAAAATGCATGAAACCTCCAATGGCAGACAGCCAGGTGAGGCGCTGGGGGACGTATCCCTTCTCGAGAAGCTGACTCCCGTGCTGGCGACGTCCTCCGAGGGCGCCGTGTCGGGAGGCGTCTGTCCAGACACCTCTCGCCACGCCCTCGCGCGTGGCCCGTCCCCGTGGTCCTCGTGGTCCGGCGCCCTCCTCGCGAAGGGCACGGACACGGTACGTCCCCCCTCCTGGCACGCGCCCCGGGCGGACGGCCACCGGGCGCGGGCGGGCTCAACGGTGAGCCAGCCGCCAGCCCCCGCCCTGGGTCGGTGCCGGCTGCCGCGTTTTCAACGGCGCCGGAATCGCAGACCCCGCGCCGGAAATATTCCGCGCCGGCCCCGGTTGACAGCGCCGCTCATTGCTTTAAGAGCAGCCACACAAGGAAGCACCATTCGTTTCGTGGGGTGAGCCCGTGACTCAGCCGATGATCCGGATCGAGGGTCTGACCAAGCAATATGGGACCACGCAGGCGCTGCGTGGCGTCAGTTTCGAAGTCCCTCGGGGACAGGTGGTGGGATTCCTGGGGCCCAATGGGGCCGGCAAGTCCACCACGATGAAGATCCTCGCGGGCTTCGTGACCCCCTCCTCCGGCAAGGCCAGCGTCCAGGGCATCGACGTGAGCGCCGACCCGGTCGCCTCGCAGCGGATGATTGGCTATCTGCCGGAGAACAACCCGCTCTACGAGGAGATGATGGTCAGGGACTTCCTGGACTTCGTCGCCGAGGTGAGAGGGATTCCGAAGGCGCGGCGCGCCGGGCAGATCCGCAACGCCGTGGAGCGCTGTGGCCTCAAGGCGGTGCTGGGCAAGGACATCTCCCAGCTGTCCAAGGGCTACCGTCAGCGCGTGGGCCTGGCGCAGGCCATCGTGCACGACCCGGACCTGCTCATCCTCGACGAGCCGACGACGGGCCTGGACCCCAATCAAATCGTGGAGATCCGCTCGCTCATCAAGGAGCTGGGCCGCGAGAAGACGGTCATCCTCAGCACGCACATCCTGAGCGAGGTGCAGAGCACCTGCAGCCGGGTCCTCATCATCAACGATGGGCGCCTGGTGGCGGACGACACGCCGGAGCGCCTGGGCCAGGGCGAGGGCGGCACCGTCACCGTGGTGCTCGCCTCGCGCACCGGCGCCGCCCTCCAGGAGGACGTGGTGCGCGCCGCGCTCCAGGGCGTCCCGGGCGTGATGGCCGTGGAGTCCACCGACGCCGAGGGGAGCGGGACGCTGGGCTTCCGGCTGCGCTATGGCGCCGAGGACATCCGCCGCGCCCTGTTCGAGGCCGCGGTGCGCCACGAGCTGTGCCTGCTCGAGGTGAAGCGGCAGCACGTGAGCCTGGAGGAGACCTTCCGCAAGCTCACCGGCGGCGCACCCGCGCGGGAGCCCCAGGGTCCCCAGCCATCGCTGGCCGCCTGAGCCGCGGCCACCCCTTCGCAGCCTTCCTTCCGAAACAACGAGGTGGAGAATGGGCACGACACTGGCCGTCGCCAGGCGTGAGTTCAGGAGTTTCTTCAACTCTCCAGTCGCATACATCGTCCTCGGCGTCTTCCTGGTGGTGGCGGGCTGGCTGTACTTCAGCACCGTCTTCGTCGCCGGGGAGGCCTCGCTCCGGGCGTTCTTCAGCATCGCCCCCGTGCTGTTCGTCGTCTTCGCGCCCGCGGTGACGATGCGGCTGGTGGCCGAGGAGCGCAAGAGCGGCACGCTCGAGCTGCTCTTGAGCATGCCGCTGAGGGACTGGGAGGTGGTGGCCGGCAAGTTCCTCGCCGCGCTCGGCATGGTGGCGGTGGGCCTGGTGTGGACGCTGCCCTACCCGCTCACGGTGGCGAGCCTCACCGCCGAGGGCGCCCGCTTCGACTGGGGGCCGGTGGTGATGGGCTACCTGGGGCTCTTGCTGATGGCCTCCAGCTTCCTGGCGCTGGGCCTGTGGGCGAGCGCCCTGTCGCGCAACCAGATCGTCGGCTTCATCGTCGGGTTGCTGTTGTGCTTCGCCTTCTACTTCGTCGACAAGTTCGCGCTGCTGCTGCCCGAGTCCCTGGCGGAGCTGCTGCAATACCTGTCGGTCGACCACCACTTCGCGAACATCGCGCGTGGCGTGCTGGATACGCGCGACGTCCTCTTCTACCTGTCGCTCACCGCCGTGGGGCTGGCGTTGACCACGCGCACCCTGGGCACCGTCCGTCAGTGAGGCCGGCGATGAAATCCCCATCCTCCAACGCGAACCTGTTCCTGGCCGCCATCGTCGGCTGCCTGGTGCTGCTCAACATCCTGGGCCTGCGCGCCTTCGGCCGCTTCGACGCCACGCGCGACAAGGTCTACACCCTGGCGGACGCGTCCCGACAGACGCTGGAGAAGCTCGAGGAGCCCGTCACCGTCACGGCCTACTTCACCAGCGACCTGCCGCCCCCCTACGCTGGCAACGCGCGCTACGTGCGCGACCTGCTCGAGGAGTTCCGCTCCGCGTCCAAGGGGCGGCTGGCCTTCGAGTTCCTGGACCCCATGAGCCAGGAGACGAGCGAGGACCAGGAGGCCAGGCGCGAGACGAAGCGCGACATCTTCGGCCGCGTCTTCCGCGAGCCCACCTCCGTGGAGAAGGAGCTCGCCCAGGCGGGCGTCCAGCCGGTGGAGATTCGCGTCATCGAGGACGACCAGATGCAGACGAAGCGCGCCTACATGGGCATCGTCGTCCAGCATCAGGAGAAGAAGGAGGTCATCCCCGTCGTCCAGGACACGCGCACGCTGGAGTACGACCTCACCACGCTGGTGCGCAAGCTGACGCGGCCGAAGACGCCGGTGCTGGGCGTGGTGCAGGGCCACGACGCGCCCCGGCTGCACGAGAAGCTGCGCACCCTCCAGACGCTGCTCAGCCAGACGTACGAGGTCCGCCCGGTGGACCTGTCCGGCAAGGAGCGGGTGGACGCGGAGGTGGACGCGCTGCTCGTCATCGGGCCGAGGACGGCCTTCGCCTCCGCCGAGCTGAAGGCGCTCGACCAGTTCATCATGTCCGGCAAGAGCGCGGCCTTCTTCCTCGACGCGGTGCAGGTCGACCTGAAGACCTTCGAGCCGACCGAGGCCACGCACGGCCTGGGCCCGCTGCTGGCCACCTACGGCATCCAGCTGGGTGACCAGCTGGTGGCGGACGTGGAGTCCGCGCAGCTGAGCGTCCAGGAGCGCCGCGGCTTCATGCTCGTCAACATGCCGGTGCCCTATCCCTTCATCCCCATGCTGGAGCGGCTGGAGGGCGACAGCCCCATCACCGAGGGCCTGTCCGGGGTGAACCTGCCCTTCACCACCGTCGTCACCGCCACGCCCCCCGAGGGCGCCCAGGCGACGGTGCTGGCGAAGTCCTCGCGCAAGAGCTGGCTGGAACCCAAGCCCTTCAACATCGACCCTCGCCGCGACTGGCGCACGGAGTCGCCCTCGCTCAGCGGGCCCCACTCGCTGATGGTGCAGGTGAGCGGCAAGCTCAAGAGCCACTTCGCGTCCGAGGCCCAGGCCAGCACCCAGAGCGGGACGCCCGTGCTGGCCGAGAGCCAGGGCGAGCCACGCGTCATCGTCGCGGGCGGTTCGTCCGCCCTGTGGGACGACTTCATGGGGCGGCCCAACCAGGCGCTGCTGTTGAACATCGCGGACTGGCTGCTGCTGGACCCGGCGCTCCTGAAGATGCGCACGCGGGGAATGGCCGAGGCGCCACTCCAGCAGGAATTGAGCGCGCCCACGCGCAACGCGGTGAAGTTCGGCAACGCCTTCGGGATTCCCTTCGCGCTCGCCGCCTTCGGGCTCGTGCGCTGGAGGCGGCGCGAGGCGCGGCGGGCCACCGTCACCATCTGAGAACGCCGGAGGAGACTCCATGAAGAGAGGAACGCTCATCGCACTGGGTGTGTTCGCGGTGCTGCTCGGGCTCGTCATCGCCACGCGCGAGCCCACCGTCCGCGTCGGCGTCCACAAGCTGGAGCCGCCGAAGCTGGACGCCGCGCGCGTGACGTCGCTGAAGCTGACCGGCCCCCGCTCCGCCCTGCTCCAGAAGCAAGGCAACGACTGGTTCGTGTCCTCGCCCTCCGCTCCGGACGTGAAGCACCCGGCCGACGAGGCCCTGGTGAAGGGCGCGCTGGAGGCGCTGGCCGAGGTGCGCAACCCCGACTTCGTCACCGACCGGGCCGACCGGCAGGCCGAGTACGAGGTGGACGACGCCAAGGGGCTGAAGCTCGAGGTGGTCCAGGAAGGCGGCCCCAAGGTGGAGTGGGTGTTGGGCAAGTCGTCGCGCAATGGCGGGGTGTACGTGCGCGAGGCCGGGAGCCAGGACATCTTCGCGCAGCGAGGCCGGCTGGACTGGAGCGTGCGCAAGGACGTCAACGACTGGCGCCGCCGCCAGGTGCTGTCCCTGAAGGAGGAGGAGCTGACGGAGCTCGTCCTGCGCCCGGCCTCGGGAGAGGCCGTCACGCTGAAGGCCGGGGCCACGCCCGGGGAGTGGACCCTCGCGGAGGGCACCACGACGCCCGCCGGCTTCCGCTTCAGCGCCCAGGCGGCGCGGCAGGTGGCCCGGCAGCTCGTGGGCCTGCGCGCCCAGGACTTCCTCGACGGGGACGCGGCCCAGGACGCCACGACGGGGCTCGCGGGCGCGCACGACGTGGTGGAGGCGCGGCTGAAGGATGGCAAGCAGGTGGTGCTGCACCTGGGGACCCAGCGCGAGGCGAAGGAGGGACCGACCACCGTCCCGGCCCGCGTGGAGGGAGACCCGCAGGTGTACCTGCTGCCCGTGCATGCGGCCTCCGCGCTGCGCAAGCGCCTGGTGGACCTGCGCGACCTGGGCCTGTTCGCGTTCGAGCCGGAGAAGGTCTCGAAGGTGCGGCTCCAGGCGGGCGGCCGGAGCGTCACCGCGGTGAAGGAGGCTGGCGCCTGGAGGATTACCGAACCGAAGAAGCTCCCCGAGGGCTTCGACTTCGACCCGGCGCAGGTGGACGCGCAGCTCGGCTGGCTGCGTGGCCTCCAGGCCGCAAGCCTCCTCGAGGAGCGCCCCACGGACGCCGCCGCGGGGCTCGCGGCGCCCTCCGCCCTCGTGGAGCTCACCGTGGAGGGCGCGCCGGCCGCGACGCTGCGACTGGGCAAGGAGCTGCCCGACGCCGCGACCGGGGGCAAGACGCTGTACGCCCGGGGCTCGGTGGATGGCCACACCTACGCCGTGGCCGAGGGCGTGAAGGCGCGCCTGGAGCAGGGGCTGGACCTCTTCAAGCGCCGTCCCCCTCCGAACTTCGCGGGAGGAGGGCTCCAGGGGCTGGAGTCGCTGCCGCCGGAGATTCGGCGACAGCTCGAGGAGCAGCTCCGCGCCGCCTCGCACTGAGGCGCCGGGCCCCTGGGACGTGAAGCCCCTCAGTCGCTGAACGCCTCGATGGCGGGCGGCACGTAGGGGCCGCGCAGGGCCTCCTCCGTGGGGCCGTAGATGCGCAGGACGACATAGAAGCGGCCATCCGGGACGGGCAGCCAGTTCTCCATCCGCCGCCCCTCGGGGGCCTCGCGCTGGAGGAAGAGGGAGAGCGAACCGTCCTCCGCCTTCTTCAAATCGCGCGACCGGTCGCCCAGCGAATAGCGGTGGAGCGGGTTCTCCACCAGCATCCGGGTCCGGGAGTCGTACGCCGTCACGGACCAGAAGTAGCGCGCGGGCGGGAGGTCCTCGCGCGGGAAGCGCAGCACGTAGCGGCCGGTGCTCCCGTCCAGCGGCCGGTCCGCCGCGTCGCGGTGGGTGATGGGGTAGACGGCCTCCTCGGGCGAGTTCGCGTAGAGGTAGTTCCACGCGACGTGGGCGCGCAGGAGGTAGTCGTCGCCGTAGGAACCCACCTTCGGGTCCGGCAGCGCCCAGCCCTGATGCAGGGGGGGTGTGCGTCGGATGTCGTCCCGGGCGGCCTTCACGCCCTCCAGCATCGCGGCGCGGACGTCGGAGGGCAGCGCCTTCGCGTCGAACCCCTCACCGGCCCTCACGCCGATGCGCGAGAAGCGCTCCAGCGTGGGCTGGGCGGCATCCAGGAAGCGATGCCACTGCATCATGAAGTTGACGTACTCGAACGCCCGGAGCGTCTCGTCCTTCTTCGGGTCGAAGTAGGGCAGCCAGGCGACGGCGGGCAACGGCGGCGTCTCCCCGTCGGAGAACTCGCTGAAGGGGAGGATGCGGAAGCGCTTCTGGAGCGCCGCGACGGCGGACACGTCCTCGGCCCCATCGACACCGATGCGCAGCAGCGCCAGCACGAAACGGGAGGGCGAATGGATGACGGGGACGCCGTGGAGGTTGCCCGGCATGGTGCCCTTCCAGTCCGGCCCCACGATGACGAACCGCCCCGGGGAGGTCCCCGTCTCCCGCGTGCCGATGTACGGCAGGTTGTTGGTCGTGATGTCGACCAGCTGGATGCAGAAGTAGCGGCCGGAGAGCTCCGGCGTCTCGATGACCACGGGCGCGCCGCGCAGGTCGAGGCAGGCCTCCGAGTAGAGCGTGTCGTTGTTCGGCGTGACGACGTCCCGGTCATCGGGGGTGACGAGCCGCGAGACGTGGCGCCAGGTGTTGGATGGGCGGTGGTGGGGAGAGTCCGGCAGGTGGTCGATGGCGAACAGCCGGTAGTTCTCCACGAGCGCCAGCCCGAAGACATAGGCCTCGCGCGCGATGACTCGCGCCTCCTGCGCCGTCAGCCCCGAAGCGGCTTGCTCCAACATGAGACACCTCCCCAGCGAGGAACGGTCGGGCATACGCGCGACCCCGCCCCGGTCACCGCCAAGCTGGGACGGTGCCCCCTTCACCGCAACATCCAGGGGCGCGGTGAGGAAGCGCCCGCCGCGCATGGCTCCTCGCGCGGCGCGTGCCCACCCCTCCTCCCCGGACGGGGTCGACTGTCAGGAAGCGCGGAGGCGCGGCCCCGAGAGCAGGCGCGCGACGAGCATCGCCACGCCCCACCACACCAGCGCCCAGAAGACGGCCACCACGCACCAGCCGAGCACCGAGGGCGCCGCCCAGCCTCCGGACTCCGCTCGCCCGTACACGGGCAGCCCCACCGCGTTCGCCACCATGAGCGGCAGGTAGATGGAGCCAGCCACCGCCGGAGCCAGCGCGTCCGGCCGAGCCACCAGGGTCAGCGCCTGCATCGCCAGGAGCACGCCGCACAGCACCCATCGAAGTCTCATGCGCGACGAGCCTCGGACGCGCGCCCACCCGAGTCAAGCCAGCGTCTCCCGGTCCAGGCGGACCGCTCCTCGCGGGTCCGGGGACCTGGGCCATACGTGGCCGCTCCTTCCTTCCTCCCCGAGCCCCCCGCCACACTTCGGGTGCCTTCGCCTCGAAGACAGGACGGTCTCCCATGAGAAGCCACGCCGCCAGGACCGAGCGGAACTCGGAGCCCACGGACTCGCGCGCCTCCCTCCAGCGACAGTCCAGCACTTCCCCCCGCGTGAGGCAGCTCGCCGCCCTCCAGCTCGCGGCGGACGGCGCCCCCCACGTCCAGGAACTGGGGCGGTTGAGCGACACGCTCAACGCGGACCCGCCCATCCAACGGATGAAGGATGACCCCCTCTCCCCCGACTACGAAGCGCCGCACGAGATGGCCGAGGAGGACTCCGAGCTGTTGGAGCCCGAATCCCTCGCGTTCCTCCAGGACCTCAAGGGGGAGGCGGACCTCACGAACTGGCATGGCGGAAAGCCGGGGCTCGCCAATGCCCATCACAAGTTCCCCAAGAGCGCCTCGGCCTGGCTCTTCGAGCACATGACCGAGCAGCAGCGCGCCCGCATGCGCGAGAAGCTCTTCATGGACAAGCGCGCGGGCCCCAAGTCCCTGGCGCGGCTGCGCTCGCTCCTCATCTCTCCGAATTCCAATGGCCACCTCGTCAAGTCCGACCACCGCACCGATGATCCACACAACAACCACGCGCAGTCGCCGCAGGGTGAGGAGTATCTGGACCTGGTCCACGCGACGGATGGCAGCCTGACGCCTCGGAGCCAGGTCACACAGGACCTGGCACGAGACGTCGTCTTCCCCATCTACCTGCGTCAAAAGCTCGCGCGGCTCTCCGGCATCCAGGAGGACTTCCAGCTCACCGACGAGGAAGCCGACGACGTCATCGCGAAGCTGCGCGAGGCGGAGGAGCTCCACTTCGCCATCGAGAGCGGTAATCCCCTGGCGCCCTCCCACTCCAGCGGCGACGTGTGGACGTCCGACGGCGAGGGCACCTACACGAAACAACCCGTGGCACCCATCACCGTGGACCGGCGCCACATTGCCACGGGCTACGAGCAAGAGGCGGAGCAGATTCGCGCGGCGTCCGATACCAGGAGACAGATGATTGCCCGATGGCAGGAGTGGCAGCGGACGGACTCGGAGGACCTCTACCATCGCGAGGTCCAGGAAGAGCTCAACCGCATCCTCGACGCCTTCGGCGACAAGAATCCCAAGACCCGGGCAAAGAGCCACGCCAATGCCACGCGCAGCGAGGAGGCGCTCGTCAAGTGGGTGACGACGAAGTCCACCGAGAACCGCGTGCCGTTCGACCTGGACGCGGGCAAACTCTCGACGGAGCCCATGACGCCAGGCAGCACGCTCTCCACGCGGCGGCTCATGAACCTGCGCAAGCAGGCCCTGAAGCTGGTCGACGTCGAGAACGACCTCAAGTCCGATGCTCTCCGCCCCACCGTCCACCACATCCGCGGCGCCAACCGCGGGCTGCCCCTGCGCATCCCCCTGCCCAGCGGCGAGACGGGCACCATCGTCAACATGAACTGGCGCGTGATGCTGGACCAGTACATGGAAGGAAAGCTCGACGAGGACGCCTTCCTCACCCAGGTGAAGGACAGCCAGGGCCAGGAGACCACCGTCAACTGGCTCGACGCCCTGTTCGAGAAGTGACGAAGTCCACCCCCCTGGGGCACGCCGCCAGCGCGGGTGGCGCTGGAAACGCGCATCGCCGGACAGCAGACTGGGCGCGTCGCCCCCGCGAGGAGCAGCGCCTCGCCGGGTGTCGACTCGCGGCCTGGAGGACCTTTCGCCGCGCACCACCGTGGGAGGCGGCGTGACGACACAGGCACTGCTGGGGGCCAGGCTCTTCACCGGGGAGCGACAGCTCGACGGACACGCGCTGGTGCTCGAGGCCGGGCGCATCGTCCAGGTCGTCCCCGAGCGCGAGCTGCCCGCGGGCCTCGAGGCGCGGCGGCTCCCCGGGGATTCCCTGCTGGCGCCAGGGTTCATCGACCTCCAGGTCAACGGCGCGGGCGGCGTGCTCTTCAACGAGACGCCCACCGCCCCCGCCGCGCGCTCCATCGCGTCCACCCTGCGCCGCTTCGGCACCACCGCCCTGTTGCCCACGTTCATCACCGACGACCCGGAGCGCACCCTCCAGGCCCACGCGGCCGCCCTGGAGGCGACCACGCACCCGGACAGCGGCGTGGTCGGACTCCACCTGGAGGGCCCCTTCATCGCCCCCGAGCGCGCGGGCGTTCACGACTGGCGCTTCATCCGGTCCCTCGATGATGACGCCGTCGGACCGCTCCTCGCGCTCGCGGAGCGCCTGGGCCAGGCCGGAGGGAAGCTCCTGCTGACGCTGGCGCCGGAGCACGTGGAGGACGCCGTCCTCCAGCGCCTCGTCGAGGGCGGCGTGGTGCTCTCCGTGGGCCACACCGCCGCGAGCCACGAGCGCACCGTCCAGGCCGTGAAGGCCGGCGTGCGCGGCTTCACGCACCTGTTCAACGCCATGCCGCCCATCACCGGCCGCCAGCCCGGGCCCGTCCTCGCGGGCTTCGAGGCGGACGAGGCGTGGTGCGGCGTCATCGCGGACGGCCACCACGTCCACCCCGCCAACCTCCGGCTGCTCCTCAGGACCAAGCCCCGGGGCAAGGTCCTGCTCGTCACCGACGCCATGCCTCCGGTGGGCACCCAGGCCACGTCGTTCACCCTCTACGGCCAGGACATCCTGCGACAGGACGGGCGACTGGTGACCTGTGACGGCACGCTCGCGGGCGCCGACATCGACCTGGCCACCGCGGTCGGCAACGCCGTCCGGTGGCTCGACGTGTCGCTCGACGAGGCCTTGCGCATGGCCTCGCTCTACCCCGCCCGCGCGCTCGGCCTGGAGGCCACGCGCGGCCAGTTCGCCCCCGGGCTGCGCGCGGACCTCACCCTCCTGGACGAAGAACTTTCCGTGCTGGCCACCTGGGTCGGTGGAAATGAACAGTGGCATTGATGTCCAAGGAACGGCGCGGGCCGCTCGTGCCCATCCGTGAAAGGCATTGACCCGGAATTCCCGGACGCTCCCTCTCTAGCGATGTGAGCCCATGGTGTGACAGGGCTTTCATCCAGCGCAGCGAGGAGAGCACACATGCATCGCAGCAAATGGTTCGTGGGATGGATGGTCACCGCCCTGACGCTGGGCGGGTGTGGCCAGGAGCCGGCCTCGGCGCTCGCCGGAGGGCCGGGGAGCGTGATGAGGGCGCCGCTCGCGGCGGAGTGGGCGGTGGGCGTCTACTACCCGCCGGGCACGCAGGTGACGTACGGCGGCCGCCTCTACGAGTGCCGGCAGGCCCACACCTCCCAGGCGGACTGGACGCCGCCCGCCGTGGCCGCGCTGTGGCTGGACCTGGGGCCCGCCGGTGGCGGCGACACCACCGCGCCCACCGTCACGCTCAGCGCCAGCGCGACGAGCATCACCGCCCCGGGCTCGCTCACCCTCAGCGGCACCGCCACGGACAACGTGGGCGTCACCCGCGTGGAGGTGTTGGAGAACGGCGCCGTCGTCGCGAACACCGCCAGCTACACGCGCTCCTTCACCGGCGCCGCGCAGAATGGCACGTACACGTATGTCCTGCGGGCCTATGACCAGGCGGGCAACGTGGGCAGCCAGCAGGTGAGCGTCACCGTGGCCATCCCCGGCACGGGTGACACCACCGCGCCCACCGTCACGCTCAGCGCCAGCGCGACGAGCATCACCCAGCCCGGCTCGCTCACGCTGAGCGGCACGGCCACGGACAACGTGGGCGTCACCCGCGTGGAGGTGCTGGAGAACGGCACCGTCGTCTCCACCACCACCAGCTATACGCGCGCGTTCGCCAGCTCCGCGCAGAACGGCACGTATACGTACGTCCTCCGGGCCTACGACCAGGCGGGCAACGTGGGCTCGCGACAGGTGAGCGTGACGGTGGCCATCCCCGGCGGCTCCGGCGGCAAGCGCATCGTGGCGTACTTCACGCAGTGGGGCATCTACGCCCGCAACTACCAGGTGTCCAACATCCCCGCCGCCAAGGTGACGCACGTCAACTACGCGTTCTCCAACATCTCCGCGGACGGCAGGTGCGTGCTCGGGGACAGCTTCGCGGACATCGACAAGGGCGGCGGCTGGCCGGGGGAGTGGGACCCGGGGCAGCTGCGCGGCAACTTCCGCGCGTTCAAGGAGCTGAAGAAGTCCCAGCCACACCTCAAGGTCCTCATCTCCGTGGGCGGCTGGACGTGGTCGAAGTACTTCTCCCAGGTGGCCGCCACGGCCGCCTCGCGCACCGCGTTCGTGAAGTCCTGCGTGGACCTGTTCATCAAGGGCCAGTTCCCGGGCGTCACGCCCGTCAACGGCGAGGGCGTCTTCGACGGCATCGACATCGACTGGGAATACCCGGTGGGCGGCGGCCTGCCGGGCAACACCAACAGCCCCGCGGACAAGCAGAACTACACGCTGCTGATGGCCGAGTTCCGCGCCCAGCTCAACGCCGTCACGGCGCAGACGGGCAAGCCCTACCTGCTCACCATCGCCACGGGCGCTTCGCCCGACCTGCTGGTGAACAAGCAGGAGACGAAGAACCTGTCCACCATCCTCGATTGGATCAACGTGATGAGCTACGACTATCACGGCGCCTTCGAGCCCACGGTGAACTTCCACTCCGCGCTCAACCGCGTGACCGGGGACCCGGCGGCGAGCACGGGCTTCTACACGGACGGCTCCGTCTCGAAGATGCTCGAGCTGGGCGTGGCGCCGGACAAAATCGTCGTGGGTGTCCCCTTCTACGGTCGCGGCTGGGGCGGCGTGCCCAACGTGAACAACGGCCTGTTCCAGAACGGCGTGCCCACCAAGGGCACCTGGGACGACGGCCAGTCCGGGCTGACGGGCGTGTTCGACTACAAGGACATCAAGGCCAACTACGAGCGCGCCGGCTCCGGGTACACCAAGTTCGTCCACCCGGAGGCCCGTCAGGCCTACGTGTACAGCCCCTCCACCCAGGTGTGGATTGCCTATGACGACCCGTCGACGCTCAACGCCAAGGCCGACTACATCCTGGCCAAGGGCCTGGGCGGCGCGATGTTCTGGGAGCTGAGCGGCGACGACGGCACGCTCGCCGACACGCTCTACCAGCGCCTGCGCTGACGACCCGGGACGGGACGGCCCGGACACCCAGGTCCGGGCCGCTCCGGCCTCCCGTCAGGAGGCAACGTCCCCTCGAGCGCTCAGCAGGAAGTGCAGACGGGGCGGATGGTCGACCACGACTCGCAGCTGCCGGAGTCGTAGCAGCAGCGCTTGTAGAGCATTCCCCCGCGACCATAGGAGCCGTTCACCCACGAGCCGTCGCCGCCCACCTCGCGACACGCCGCGCAGGTGTCGTTCCATTCGATCTTCTCGTCCAGGAAACCACCGATGGCACACTTGGGCGTGACGCCAATCCCCTGCTCCACCTGGGAGGACTCGGCGGCCGGCGGCGTCTGCTCCGGCTCCGTGCTCGGGCCACACGCGGAGAGGGCCAACACCGAGAAGCTCGCCAGGACCAGGGTGCGAATCATGTCGTGCATGCGGGTACCTCCAGACAGGGGAAGCCCAAGCGCTCCCCACCCGCAACTCCGACAGAATCGCATTGCACATGCAAGTCGGATACATCAACGCGACCTGGCGAGGAGTGCGGAGCCGAAGCGGCGCACGCGCCTCGCCGGGAAGTCCTCTCACGCGCGGCCCCGAGCGGCGGGTCGGACGGCGAGCGACCCCGCGCCATTCCCACACAGCCCCACGAAACGGCTCACACACCCCGCCGGTAACATTCGCGTCGGAGTGGGCAGGCCGGGCAGCGCGCGACCGGGCAGGCGACAGACGCCTCCTCGACAATGGGAGACTCGTCAACAGGATGAAGAGGCCGTCTCCCCTGGGACGACCATTCCACGTTGTCTGCGAAAGGACCCGACATGCGCTCCCCATCCGCTTCCCTGTTGCTGCTCGGCACGGTGTTCCTCGGCGGTGTCACCCAGGCGCAGGACGCGGCGCCGCCCGAGGACGAAGGGACGCTCGTCCCGTCGGTGAGCACGGAGACGCGCTCCGACCCGACGCTGGGCGTCTCCGCGCTGGCGACCTGTGACGACGTGGCGACGTGGGACCCGGCCTGGGCGAGCTTCGAGGCGGAGGTGCTGGCGCTGGTCAACCAACACCGCGCCGCGGGTGCCGTCTGTGGGGGCGTGACGAAGGCCCCCGCGGCCGCGCTGACGCTCGACACGAAGCTGCAATGCGCGGCCCGCCGCCATTCGAAGGACATGGGCACCAACAAC
Source organism: Myxococcus stipitatus (assembly GCF_021412625.1). The sequence goes on from NZ_JAKCFI010000009.1 coordinate 330,427, forward strand.
TTCATGAGCCACACCGGCTCCAACGGCTCCACGCCGTGGCAGCGCATCACGGACGCGGGCTACACCTACCGGCGCGCGGCGGAGAACGTCGCGGCGGGCTATTCCACGCCGGCCGCGGTGGTGGCCGGCTGGATGGCGAGCAGCGGGCACTGCACCAACATCATGAACCCGCAGCTCGTCCACCTGGGCGTGGGCTACTTCTACGCCCCCACCAGCACGTACCGGCACTACTGGACCCAGGACTTCGGCGCGCCCTGAGCCCCACGTCGGGCGGCGCGACTACTTGTTGGGGTTGTCCACGCCGTTGGTGGTCCAGATGTAGCGCTGCTGCCAGTTGCCGCCGATGCCCACCCCCTCGCCCCGCTTGTGATTGGGGACGAGGTACTCCGGCAGGCCCGCGTCCTGGAAGCTCTGCGGCACGCGGGTGCCCGACTGGAAGTGGGAGAGGTTCTCCACCGTGAACTCCAGGTTCGGCTTGCCCGTCTTCTCGTCGATGCCGGTGCACTTCACCTGCGTGTTGTACGACCCGAGGAACCACTCCAGCGCGGTGTAGGGGTCCTGCGAGTCGGGCTTGCCGTCAGCGCCCAGCTCGGAGGCACTGCCGGACTCGGCGGTCCCCTGCCCCGTGAACACGTAGAGCGCCTTCTTGCGCTGCTCGTCGGTGGCGTTCGCCGGCGGGAACACGTCGCCCACCTTCGGGTTCGGGTACATCTTGAAGAACTCCTCGACCATCTGCTGCTGGTGCGGGCGGCCGGCGAGGTCCTCCGTGTACGCGTTGTCGCGCACCGTGACGCGGTCGACGCCGTCGACCTTGTCCCACGTCCCCAGGTCCTTGGGCTTCTCCTCCAGCAGCCACGTGCTCCACAGCCCCGGCCAGTCCGCCTTCAGCTCCTGCCCCGTCACCGGGTCCTTGGTCCGGTTGATGCCGTTCAGGTCGACGTCCGCCAGCTTCCGCAGCTTGTCCGTCACCCCGGAGTCCTTGCCCAGCAGCGCCTCGGAGCCGTCGGCGAGCACGTCCATGCCCTTCTCGGTGCCCTTCAGCAGCAGGTCCGTCGCCCCGCTCGGCAGCAGCTTCTCCGCGCCGTGGTAGGCCACCCGCAGGCCCGTCTGGAGCGCGTCGCGCGCCAGGTCCTTCGGGTCCGGGAGGGCCTGCTTCAGCTTGTCCGTCACCGGGTTGTGCTTCACCACCTCGAAGACGTCCTTCGAGGTGTCGACGACCGTGTTCTTCGCGTCCTTCGCCGTGTCGACGACGGTGTCCTTCACGTCCTTCGCCGTGTCGACGACGGTGTCCTTCACGTTCTTGGCGGTGTTGGTCACCGCCCTCTTCACGTCGCTGAAGCTCGGGATTCCAAAACCCATGACAGGCCTCTTGGGGTGTGGGGGGGCCAGCTGCGAACTGCCTACAAAGGCGTTATCGGCCCCACGCCTCCCATGGTTTCTTGGGGAATGAGACGCACCCCGCACCAGCCTGGCCCGACCTGGAGGAGTCCGCTCCTCCGACGGGGTGCGTCATGAAAGGGATTCGGTTCGTGGGGGAGCCCTCTCCCTCGAAGAGGTCGAACTCGCCGTTGGCGGGCCACCCGCCCGTGGAGCCCATCATCCAGGCCGCGGGCCACGTCCCCGCGCCCGTGGGCGCATCGAGCCGGACCTCGACATCGCCGTACTGCCGCTCCATGCGGCCCGCCGTGTTGATGCGCGCGGGGGGGGTAGTCCCGCGTCACGCCGTCCTCGCCGGGCGTCAGCGCGTCCACCAGCAGCGAGTGTCCGGACGCCGCGCCGGCCTGGATGACGTAGACGTCGAGGACGTGGCCTGACTGCTTGTCCAGCGACTGCGCCGCGCCCTTCTACTGTGGAGAGACGCAGTGCGACCTGATCGACGGGTGTGGAGACCTCTGGATGTTCAAGTGCAACGGGCTCTGCTTCAACATCTAGCCCGCAGCGCCCGCTCCGCCTCCGCCGGAGCGGGCGTCCGCCCTACCTGGTGAGGGGATTCCGGGCCGATATGCGTTGGGACGTGGAGCGTTCGCAGTACGCCCCCCTTCGCGCAGCGTCAAAGGACTCCCGGATGCCCCGCTCCTTCCTCGTCCTCATCCTGTTGATTTCCGTGGGTTGTGCGCGAGGGACGAAACCCGATGCGGCGGTGGCCGCGACGACCGCCACCGCCCCGAAGCAGCCTGAACCCGAGCAACCGCGCTTCGAGCACATCTTCCTGATGCCCGCGGAGAAGGCCCTGGCGGAGGCGACGAAGCTGCTGGGCGACAACGGGTGGGTGCTCAAGCCCCTGGAGAACCCCCTCTTCCTGCTGACCGAATGGAAGTCCGCGCAGCTCGGCTTGAAGATGCTGGGCTACCAGAGCGACGGCGACCACACGCGCTACCTGGTCGTCGGAGAGACGGTCGCGCCGCGACAGTCCATCGTGCGCATCTTCCAGATGAAGCGGGTGGCCTTCAGCAACGACGCGGAGATCCGCCCGGACCTCTGGACCGGCGGCGCGCCACAGAACCAGCAGTTCATGATGGAGCAGTTCGAGCAGAGCTTCCGGCGGCGTGGCGCCCCGGTGGAGCTCGCCCAGCGGGAGCGGGACACGGCGGGCTGGGTCGAGCTGGATGGTCCCGTCAAAGGCACCCGGGACCTCATCCTGGAGCGCGCGCTCACGCTGAGGCTGGAGTCGCGGCCCTCGCTGGAGACCCTGGTGGGGACCCTGAAGCTGACGCGCGACGACGCCTTCTCCCGGTCCCCGGCCTTCTATCTCAAGCGATGGAAGCAGCCCACGCAGGAGCCGTGCGAGCGGCGGCTCCCGGGGTTCCAGCCCCTGCTGCACGCGGGGCTCGTGGTGCTCATCGGCGAGCAGCTCGGCACCCGGGAGATTCCGGCGGCGGTGGGGGACCTGGCCTGCGAGGCGGCCCTGGCGGGGCATGGCGTCACCGTGGGGCTGGCGATTCCCATCAAGGAGCAGGCGCGCATCGACAAGTACCTGGCGAGCCCGGGCAAGCCTGCCGACCAGGACGCCCTGCTGAGCGGGGACTTCTGGCGCAAGCAGCAGCAGGATGGCCGTGGCAGTCGCGCGGTGATGGACCTCATCGACCGCGTGCGTGCCCTGCGCTCCGCCGGGCGCACGGCCACCGTCGTGGCCATCGACACGGACATGCGTGGCGGCAGCGCTCGCGATGCCCACATGGCCCAGGTGGTGTTGAAGCAGCGCGCCGCGCGGCCCCAGGACGTGTTCCTGGTGCTCGCGGGCAATGCACACACGCGGCTGGTGACGGGGGCGGACTGGAGCGACGACTTCGTGCCCATGTCGAAGGTGCTGGCCGCGAGCGTGCCGGGCCTGCAGGTCCTGGAGGCGGCCTACGCCCAGGGTCGGCGCTGGGGCTGTGACCTGGAGCTGGACGGGACCATCGTGTGCGACGTCATGGGCATCACCCCGGGTCCCCAGGTGGAGATCCTCCCGGACGCGCCAGTCGCCGTCCGGATGCTCCCGACCATGGGTGACGGGTTCCACGGCTTCATCGACGTGGGCACGCCGTCCGCGTCGCTGCCGGCCATCGCGCTGCGCGGGCATGAGCCGGAGGCAGCGGAGAACGAGGCGGCCACGCCCCCCGAGACTCCGGCACCGGAGTCCACCCCGACATCCGATGCGCCACCAGCGCCGCCCTCCGGCGAGACGCCCAAGGCCCAGCCCACCACGCCCTCCGGCCCCACGGGAGGATGACGCGGAGTCCTCGACGGAGGGTTGTTCGCCCCGACACCGGAGGAGGAGACCTCGGGTCCTCACCCGGTCGCCGTGCGGTTCGAGCAGCGTCGAACGTGTCTCGTCGCGCTCCCGCCACCCGCGAGGGTCCCTCGGGTGAAGGCAGCTCGGCGTGACCTTGCGGCCAGCATCTCCGCCGCTTGCCTCTCGGCGAGGGAGGCTCGGGGGTGAGGAATGCGTGCTGGCCTTTGGGTGATTGGCGCCGCCCTGCGCGTTGTCGCGCGAGGACTCCGAACGCGAGTTGAAGGGCGCACAGGAACAAGGCTTTCCCAAGGAAGGCAGACCACCGCACGACGCATTCGACGCCCTGCTTCGAGATGCCGGGCTCGAGGACCGTGATGAGCGCCCGATTCCGGGTGGCGCGCTCACCCCGGCGCGGGCGGCGCGACTGCTGAAGGTGCTGTTGGGCAAGCCCATGACGCTGGGCCAGTTCCCCGCGCGGCTCGCGGTGGGCCCATATGCTGCGCGGGGGGATGGAGCACGGGGGGTCGTCGCGTGCCGAGCTGGTGCGCCAGGTCGAGCGCTTCGCCCGGGTCGAGGTGCTCCGTCCTGACGGCTACATGGCGTGGGTCGTCACCGGGGAAACGCAGCAGCGAGTCGCGCCCGTCGAGTGAAAGGACGGTGCCTTTCGAGCGCACCGCTTCGAGCTGGGGCGCTTCTACACGTGACACTCGTGGGTCTACCGGCTGCTGGATGACCAGATTTCCGCGCTCCGCGATGACCGCCAACAACGGTGGAATCGGCGAAGGAGCGCACGCCGCGATTGGATTGGGCGGGGCTGATGCGCCGTACTTTCGCGCTGGATGTCTTCGTCTGCGCTCGGTGTGGAGACCATCAACAGCCGCAGGAGGGTGCTGTCATACCTGACGACCCCCGGTGGAAAGACGCGGGCTTTCGAGTTCCTCGAACACGGAGAAGCGCAGGATTGGGCAGCTGCTCTGTGTTGTTCGCCTGAGAGGAAGACTGGCGCACGGGAAGGAGGTGCATTTTCACCCATCTCTTCTGTCGTTGAACTCATGCGTCAGGGAATGCCCACCGGCTGGTTGTGCTTGCGCATCAGGGCGCGCAGCCACTCCAGGGTCGCAAGGGAGTGTTCAGAAGTGCTCATAAGCACTGAGGATCCATAGATCTGAGACTGACCTTGGATGTTGATGCTTCTCACGAATCGCTGAATGACCGTTTTTGTTTCTGCGACGCAACGGTGGCGGTTCGAGGAGTTCACCCCATGCTGACGTATGCGCTTCTCCTGGTCGTGACCACGGCCATGCCCCCGCCAGGCCTCTCCATGTCACCGCTCAATGGTTTGGTCTACAGCGGTGACCCCGTGGGATATCCGCTCACGGTTGGGGCATATGCCATTGCTCCCTATACCCCCTTGGAGATTCAAGTGCTCAAGAGGCCCGGGCTGGACCCGACCTTGGATGCCAATTGGGTTGTTTTGGCGACCATGAACACGGACCCGCTTCCCATCAGGTGGAATGCAAACTCACCCGTCACGCTCTACTACGCCGTCACGCAGGTCACGCCCGTCCCCAGCAATCCCACTCCAGAGCAGGCCGCACGCTGGCCGCCCGGCAAGTTCGTGCAACTGCGAATCCTCGCCAAGGACTATCCAGGCAATCAGGTGCTCCCAACCTTCGACGTCGCTACCTTTTTCCAGTGCTCCAACGACAACCTCGAGACGAACTGGGTAGATTTCGTGACGATATGTGGGTCGGCATTTCCAGGGGCTGCCGTGATGTCTACCGTCAACAACCCCGCGGATCTTCACGCGGGCGTCAACACGTACAACTACCTGGGCAGGAAAGGGGATGCGACGCAGTTGGCGACGCTCCTGTACTACGCCACGTCCGGACTCCCCTCCACCCTGAATGGCTTCAAGCAGCAGTACGACTTCCCCACGAATGAGGCGAGTGCCGTCTACTACAACGAAGCTGACCTCGGCTTCGGGCGCGAGATGCATTGCAAGTCCTTTGACACGCTCCTCGGGACGGGTGTTGCATGTTACGTGAACAACTACGGCACCAATGCCCGGCAGGCGGCATTTCCCGCGGATCCGATGAAGGCCCTCACCCTGGCCCACGGAGGGCATGACGCGTTCGCTACGGTGGCAATGGTGTACACTCCGCCCAATCTCGTTGATGCCATCAAGTTCATCGTGTACGACGCCAATGGTCAGCAGTTGACCACTGCGCCGCTCGACTCTACGGGCGCGCACGCATCGGTGCCGAACAATTGCTTGGGGTGTCACGGTCTGAATTCGACCGCCTACCTCGTGCAGAACCCCGCGCTCATCACGGTCAGTCAGGACGCCCGGTTCCTCCCGTTCGATCCGTTCTCCTTCAAGTATCTGGGCGAAGGTGACTCCCAGGCGCAGCGCGAAGGCTTTCGAAAGCTGAACGCGCTCGTCGCACTCACTCCCATGTCTCCTGCGACCAGTCAGTTCATCCAGGGCCTCTATGGTGGAAAGCAGCCGTCGGACCCGACCGCGGTCGCCACGGATCGCTTCATTCCTTTCGCCTGGAATACAAACAATGCCGACCGGACCATCTATATGGGTGTCGTCAAGCCATTCTGTCGCGGGTGTCACATGACGAGCACGTCGAGCTCTCTCGACTTCGACAGCCCAAGCGATTTCGCGCCCCAGTACGTCCATGAGGCCCCATGCTCTTCAAGCCATCTCATGCCGCACGCCGAGCAAACACTCCGACTCTTCTGGAACAGTGGTGCGCGTGCATATCTCACCCAGCGCTATCAGGTCGCGAACGCTTGCTCTCCATGAGTCGGAGCTGCATGCGGTGAGGATGCGGGTAGCGCCAGGAGCTACACGGTCGCCGCCGAGTTCGTTGTCCGTAAGGAGTCGTCGCTACCGCCCGTCCACGGGCGGGCTGCTCACGACGGGAGCGAGGAAGGCACAGGGCCTCGGTCCCACCGGTGCACGGTGAGCCGGATCTGAAGACCTGACGGCCGGCTTCCCGCGGTGAGCCCCTGGAAGCCGGCCGCGCATGCGGCGGACGTGTCAATCACCTGGCGGTTCGTAGGTGTGGTCTTTTGTCCGGCCACCAATGCCGAAGCGTCGCGCTTCCCTTGTGGCCTTGCCGCTGCCGGCTTTCTGGGGGCGCAGCCCGGCGGCGGCGGCTACAATGAATCGCCATGCAGCCCTCCGCACCCCAGGCCCGGCGCGAGCCGCGGTGTGTGTCGGCGGATGGGAAGACGGTCCTGCGCACATACTGCACCAGCCTGCCCGGAGAGGAGCGGCTGCTATGTGCGCGCTCCTCGACGTGGACGGCTTCCTCCGTGCCGTACTGAGGAGGTCGCCGGGCTCATCGCCCATCCGGTGCGGACGCCACCAATGGGGCCGCGCCGGACTGGCGCAGCAGCACGAGCGTGCCCGCGACCAGCAGGGGACACGCGATGAGCAGCGTCACGTGCGCGGAGATGGAAAGGTCCGAGGAGGACATCCCGAAGCGCATGAGCAGGAAGGACGCCGCGTTGTTGAGGATGTGCACGAACACCGGCAGGCGCACGCTACCGGTGTGCTCGGCGAGCCAGCCTAAACCAACGTTCGCGATCTTCGATCGCGGTTGGAAGGCGAGCAGGCGTGGAATGGGCGGGAAGAAGAGGCAGGGGCGCTTCCCGTTCGGCTCTGTGTGAGCAGAAGACCTGAGAGCGAGAAGGCCCTGCCCCAGGACAAGGATAGGTTCTGGTTGAAGCGTCGGCAGCGCCAGGCGCTGCTGCGCTGGGGCGAGCTGAGCGGCTGCCCGCTCCCCCTGCGGCGATGCATGGCGGTCGCCGCGGTGGCGCGCGGAGCGTCGTGCAACGCCACTGCTCGCTTCCAGGGGTGTGCCACCTCCACTGTCGTCTGCGCCGTGCGTCGCTACCGGGAGGGCGGACGCGAAGCCCTGCGAGACAGGCGGGTGGCCAATGGCCAGCCCAAGGTCGACGACCGATTTCGCGAGAAACTCTCGCGCGTGCTGGTAGGCACGCCCGAGGACTGGAGCTGGTGTCGGCCCACCTGGACGCGGGAGTTGCTCTGCCTGGAACTCCAGCGCCGAGGCTTGCCGCGGGTGTCGGTGGCCACCATGGGCCGAGCGCTGGCCTCGCTCGGCGCCCGGCTCAAGGCGGCCAAGCCCATCGTCCAGTGTCCTTGGCCGGGGTGGAAGCGCCGCAGTCGGCTCTATGAATTGAAGTGCCTGGAGACGTACGCGCCGCCCGGCGAGCCGGTGCTCTACATGGATGAGGTGGACATCCGCCTCAATCCCAAGGTGGGCCGCGACTGGTGTCGGCCCGGGCAGCGCCGGGTGGTGGTGACGCCGGGCAACAACCAGAAGCGCTACCTGGCCGGAGCGCTCAATGCCCGGACCAGGAAGCTGACGTGGGTGGAGGGCAGGTCCAAGGCCAGCGCCCTCTTCATCCAGTTGCTCTGGCGCCTGGCGAGCGAATACCCACGGGCCCGCCGCCTCCACCTCATCCTGGACAACGCCTCGGTCCACAGCAGCAAGAAGACACTCAAGGCCCTCGCGCAGCTCGGCGGGCGCATCGTGCTCCACTTCCTGCCGCCGCACTGCCCGGAGGGCAATCGCATCGAGCGCGTGTGGCTGGACCTGCACGCCAACGTCACCCGCAATCACCGCTGCCGCACCATGGCCCGACTCATGGACCGGGTGCATGCCTACCTCGCCGCACGCAACACCCAACGCTCCGCCAGTCCATCCCTGCGCCGAGCCGACCTCAGGCGCACCGCCTGAGGCCGTTCGAGGATCACGATCCTCGGTTTAGCGATTACGAGGTAGCGGCGCGATGGCCCCGGGAGTTTCGCGCCGCCCGGCACCGGGTATCATCCCCGTCGAGCGACGCACGCCGCTCGTCCAGGGGGAAAACCATGCCGGCAAGCAGGGATGCCATCGTCCTCGTCCACGGGTTGGGCAGCAAGGAGCGCGACTTCGCGCGAGAGCAGCTGTTGCAGGGGCTGCTCCAGGTGCCCGAGAGTGCCACCGTCACCCAGCAGAGCCCCGTCGCGGTGCAGGGAGTCGAAGGCCTCCAGCTCCTCGTCACCCACGCCGAGGATGGCGCCCAGCGGCAGCTCGACCTCTACGAGGCCTTCTGGGGTGACCTGGCGCCATCGCTGGCCCAGGCGGACATCAAGACGCGGATGCTGGGAGGGCTGGAGCTGCTGCCGTACTGGCTGCTCTCCGGCGTGTGGCGAGGCATCGCCCAACGCAAGGCGCTGACGGTGAGCATGCTGGTGGGCATGTTCCTGCTGGTGGCCTGGTACTGGAGCACGCTGGCCCTGTTCTTCACCGCCGTGGGTCAGGACCCGAGCCTGCTCGGCGCGGGGACCCCGGCGGGCCTCCCGGTCCCCACCTCCACCGGGACGGTGGCGGGAGACCTCCTCAAGCAGGTGTCCACGTGGCTGGGCATCGCGGGCGCCTGGATGGGCGGCTGGCGCGTCTGGGCCGCCGTCTCCATCATCGTGGGCTTGCTGCCGGTCAACGGGCTGGTGGACATCGCGGACTTCGCGCGGCGCTACCTCACCGACGCCCGGATGGGTGAGAACCCCGTGGGGCTGCGCAGCAAGCTGCGCCTGCGCATCAACGGCACGCTGCGCGCCGTCGTCGAGAGCGGCCACTACTCGCGCGTCACGGTGGTCGCGCACAGCATGGGCACGGCGATCGCGGTGGACGTGCTCGCCAACTACCGCTCGCCGTCGAAGACGCAGCTGCGCCTGGTCACCCTGGGCGGTCCGCTGGAGCTCCTCGCGCGCAGGGCGAAGTGGGTGACGGAGGAAATCGAGAGCTGCGTCCAGAACCCGCGCGTCACGCAGTGGGCGGACTTCTATTCGAAGGACGACTGGTTCTGCACCCAGACTCCGTTCACGAACGCGGAGCCCCGTCTCACCCATACCTGCATCGAGCAGCGCGCCTCGTTCGGCAGCCGGCTCTCCGGCGCGACGCACTACCGCTACCTCGTCAACCCCACCGTCCTCGCCCTCCTGCTGACGCGCCCCCCTCCCCCCGCCCTCGCGCCCGTGGAGCAGGAGGCGGGCTGACGCGGACGCGGCCCGGAAGCCCTCGCGAGCGCAGCGAGGACTCCCGGGCCAGGACACACCCAAGCCGCTACGGCACCGGGCTCACGTCCACGTCGATGATTCGGGGCTCCTCGGTGCCGTTCTCACCCGTGACCGCATCCATCGCGGCGCCCACCTCGAGCGTCAGGACCCACTCGCCGGTGGAGACCTGCGTGGGGGCGTACTTCCAGAACAGGCGCACGTTCCCGGCGCTCTCCCCCTCGGCCCGCAGGGCCTCCCGCGCGCGCTGCTCGATGTCCGCGGTGGACAGCCGGGTGCGCAGCAGGTGCCCCGTGCGCGCCAGCGGCGGCCAGGCGATGAACGCCCGCTGGAAGCTGCCATCCACGCCGTGGGACACCACGGCCCGGTGCCCCTCCACGCGGATGCCGTTGATGGCGCGCATCACGAAGGTCTTGTGGCGGTGGACGGAGGGGGCGCTCACCACCCCGTCCTCGCGGTCCTGGACGTAGGAGCGCACCTGGTACACGGGGCCCATCTCCGCCGACGGAATGCCCCAGCGCTGCAAGCGCGCCACGGCCGTGCGCTGCAGCACGGCGGGCTCCTGCGGCGTCGCGGGGCCGCTGCCGAGGTTGTTCATCACGACGACGTGGCCCTCGGAGGGGTCGCTCTCCAGCGTCCAGGTCCGCGACAGCCGGTCCCGGCGCGTGCCGACAGTCTCGACGTCCAAGAACCCCTCGGTCGTGCCGATGAGGGCCCCCTGCAACATCGAGTCGTTGAAGGCGGTCCGAGGCAGCAGGGTGGTGGGGAGCCCGCCGGTGGGTGGCGTGGCGATGCCGGTGGAATCGAAGACGAAGTCGATGGCCGCGCTGGCGCGCTGGGCCTCGAGCACCTCCGGTTCGACGAGGACGCCGCTGTCACAGCCGAGCAGGGCGGTGAGCGGCAGGACGGTCAGGAAACGAAGCAAGTGCGTGTTCATGGCTTGGAGCTCTCGCGGAAAGGGCGGCGGGTTCATTGCGTGGGCAGCTTCATCCCGTTGCTGGGGTCGCACTCGGCCACGCCGAAGAACGTGGAGTGGTTCTTGGAGCCCGTGCTCTGACGGTCCCTCCAGCCCCCGGTCTCGAACATCCTGACCCGCTTGGCCTTGGTATCCCCGTAGACGATGGACACCGGGCAGTCGTCGTTGTTGCTGCCCCGGTCGCGGTCGTAGAACTGGTCGATCCAGTTCTCCCCCACGCCCGTGCTCTTCGAGTTGCGCGCGTAGTGGCGCACGTAGCGCTTCACGAATTTTCCGCACGACGAGTCACCGTGGAAGGCGTTCCACACGGTGAAGCCACCGTTGGTCTGGGCGAGCGCGTCATAGCCTCCCGCCTGCCACACCTCGAAGTCGCCGGACTGGCACGCCTTGACGACCGCGATGTTCAGCTTGCCGTTGCCCAGGTTCATGTGGAGGTCCGTGATGGCGTTGCAGCCATTCACGTTGCTGCCCATCACGAGCCAGCTGCGGTTGTAGGTCTTGTTGTGGCCGCCGTGCGTGTGGATGAAGAGGACGTCCGCGTCGTCGACGCCCGCGTTGGCCAGCGTGTCCTCCGCCTGCGCCGCGGGGACGAGCGACGCGTCCTTCCAGAGGTTGGTGCGCGCGTTCGTGTTGTTGAGCACGCGCACGTCGGACCAGAGGCCATCGCTCCTGAGTGAATTGAAGTAGTCGGCGAACTCGGCCGCGGACTTCGTGTGGACGGAGTGCGAGCTGGCCTCGCACAGCCCGCTCGCCGCGCTGCCGAAGTTGGCGATGCCGTAGACATGGGTCTCGTTCGCGAGCACCGCGCCGGGAAGGAGCAAGGCTCCCGTGAGCGCCGCGTGGGTCCACGCGCTGGTTGATTTCCGGAGCTTCATCATCTGGATCTCCCCCCCTACAGGGCTGGTTGCGGGCCGGAGGAGCGCGAATCGTGTCGCGCGTCTCCGGCCCTGGCCCTTCAACGAAACCCAGGATGGATTCCCCTCACCGCGCGGACGAAGCTTCCGGCGGCGGGGGTGCGGGTCAGGTGGCGACGACGCGGGAGCGCTTGAGGACCCGGGCGACGGCGTCGAGGAGCTCATTGCTCGACTCGGCGAGGTCCACCGCGCGGGCGTCCACCCACCCCTGGAGGGAGTTGTAGCCCATCACCGCGGGGATGGCGACGAGCAGGCCGAAGGCCGTCGTCACCAGCGCCTCGGAGATGCCCGTCGAGATGGTGCTGATGCCTCCGGCGCCAGCCTCCCCCATCTGCTGGAACGCGGTGACGATGCCCACCGTGGTGCCGAGCAGTCCGACGAACGGGGCGGTGGAGGCCACGGTGGCCAGCTGCCCCAGTCCCCGCTTGAAGCTCTGCACCTCGCGCTGGGCCTGGCGCTCCAGGCCCCGGGCCACCGCCTCCATGACCTCGTCCCGCGTGTCATCCGAGGAGATGCGGTACGCCGTCAACCCGGCGCGGATGGTGCGCCCCAGGTAGCCCACGTCCTTGTCCAGCTTCGCCTCGAGGGCGGCGTCGAAGTCCCCCTGGGCGAGCAGCGGACCGAGCCGCGCGGCGAACCTCCGCGACTGGCGCCTCGACGCCCGGAAGAGGAGGGCCCGCTCGACCAGGATGACGAGGGACATCACCGACATCAGGGCCATGACGACGACGATGCCCTTGGCGAACAGACCCATGTGGGCCCAGAGGCCCGTGAGTGTGAAATTCATGGTGGGTTGCGACGCGCCTCCTCGCGCGGTGGGCCCGGAGGGCCCCTGGGGGACGATGAACGGAGCTGTCATGGACCACCCTATGGAGTCGTCTCCGCGCCGCGGCATGGGCACGGCCATGGGACCGTCATGGTTGAGTCATGGCTGGAAGTCGTTGCGTGGCGAAACCATCGCGCCACGGCGCGGACCCGGCACTTGCGAATTCCGCCCCGCCTTCATGGCATCCCCAGAATTGCTAGCATGTCGCCATGGCGACACTCATCCCCGCCTTGAACCAATGCCTCCCTCGGATGCAGGCGGGGGAGAAGCGTCTGGCGCGACGGCTCGAGGAGAAGCTCGAGGACGACTACCTCCTCTGGTACGACGTGCCCATCGGCCGGAACGGGCGTCATCCGGACTTCATCGTCTTGCATCCACGCCGGGGCATCCTCGTCCTGGAGGTGAAGGATTGGAAGCGCGACGCCTTGCGCGGAATCGACAAGGCCCACGCCACGCTGCTGACGGAGTCTGGCTTGAAGGAGGTGACGAATCCCTTCGAACAGTCGCGGGGGTATGCCCAGGACATCGCCTCGCTGCTCCAGAAGGACCCGGTCCTCCGCCATGCGGAAGGGGCTCGCCGTGGGCAGTTGATACTCCCCTGGAGCCACGGCGTGGTCCTGTCGAACATCACGCGGGCCCAGTTCGAGGACGGCAAGCTGGGTGAGGTGCTCCCGCCCGACCGGGTCATCTGCAAGGACGAGATGTCCGAGGACGTGGAGCCGGAGGCGTTCCAGCAGCGCCTGTGGAACATGTTCCCCTGGGTCCCCGCGCAGCCGCTGTCGCTGCCCCAGCTCGACCGGGTCCGCTGGCACATCTTCCCGGAGATTCGCATCAGCGGCGCCCAGCTCGACATGTTCGAGCAGCCCCACCTGGAGAGCACCCTACCCGACCTCATCAAGGTCATGGACCTCCAGCAGGAGCAGCTCGCGCGGAGCCTGGGCGAGGGGCACCGGGTCATCCACGGCGTGGCGGGTTCGGGCAAGACGATGATCCTGGGCTACCGCTGCGTGCAGCTCGCGAAGGTGCTTCAGCGTCCCATCCTGGTCCTGTGCTTCAACCGCTCGCTGGCGAGCTGGCTGGCGCAGCACCTGGAGTCACGCGGCGTCTCCGGCCAGGTGGACGTGCGCCGCTTCCACGAGTGGTGCCGGGAGCAGCTCGTGACGTACCACGCGGGGCTCCCGCCCCAGGGACTGTCGGGGGCGGAGTACGCGGAGCAGCTCGTCCAGCGCGTCATCGCCGCCGTGGACAAGGGGCTCATCCCGCGCGCCCAGTACGGCGCGGTCCTCATCGACGAGGGCCACGACTTCGAGCCCGAGTGGCTCAAGCTCGTCGCCCAGATGGTGACGCCGGAGACCAACTCGTTGCTGCTGCTGTACGACGACGCCCAGTCCATCTACCGACACCAGCGCTTCAGCTTCAAGAGCGTGGGAATCCAAGCGCAGGGGCGGACCACGATTCTCCACCTCAACTACCGGAACACGGCGGAGATCCTCCAGTTCGCGTACAAGTTCGCCAGGCACGTCCTCACGCCCGAGGACGCGGACGATGACGGCGTGCCGCTCCTGCGTCCCCTGAGCGCGGGGCGACACGGGCCGCCGCCCCAGGTCCTCGCGCTGCCCACGCTGAAGGACGAACTGGACTACATCGCGGGTCGGCTGCGGCAGCTCCACGCGGAGGGGCTGCGCTGGAACGAGATGGCGGTGCTCTACCGGAGCTACGAGGTGGGCGACGCGGTCGTCCGCCGGCTAGGCAGGGCCCACCTTCCCTTCCAGTGGGTGGGGAAGTTCGCGCGGCAGTCACCGCTGGCCCCGAGCGAAGACAGCATCAAGGTGCTCACGTTCCACTCCAGCAAGGGCCTGGAGTTCCCGGCCATCGCCATCCCAGGGGTGGGGCGCCCCAACAAGCAGGAGCTGGACGCCAAGGAAGAGGCCCGGCTGCTCTACGTGGCGATGACCCGCGCGATGGACCGGCTCGTGGTGACGGGGACGCCGGAGGCCCTGTCAGCCGCGGCCCCCAGGTGAACCACCGCGCCGCTCCGGACGACCGGCGAGACGCCCACGCGCCGCCGCACGGCCCGGGTTGCCCCCGGAAGCACCGTGGAAGGGCAGCGCGGTCCAGGCGTCCATCCGAGCCCCGGTCTTCCCCTCCCTCCGAGCCCTCTGGGCCTCTTCCCGGGTCGGGAGCACACCACCGCCCCTCCCGTCGAGCAGGTGTCAGCGCCCCCGGAGCCGCCCAGCATCCCTTGCCACGCGAGGTCTTCCACTTCGCGACGCAGGGGGCCTTCCATGGGAATGGGCTTCAGACGGTTGCCGCTGATGTTCGCCGCGCTCGGCGTCGTCCATTGCGACACGGCCCCCGGAGGCGCCGACGACATGATGCCCGACGGCGCACCGCTGCGGCCCCATGGCGAGTCCTGCCAGCGCCCCATCCACCTGGGTGACTTCGGTCCCGAGCGCGTGCGCGAGATGACCGAGGTGGACGGCACGCTCTACATGGAACGCCGGAGGGCACCTACGCGCTCATCATCTCGTGGGAGCCCGAGGGCCCACCGGTGCCGCTGGGGCTCCACCAGGGCGAGCTCCTGTTCCGCATGGACACGTCGACGCGCGGCGTGGAGCTGTGGTCCACGGACGGCACGCGCGAGGGCACCGCCTTCATCGCCGACCTCAACCCAGGCCTGCCCTCCAGCCATGTCGGTCCCACGACGAGGACCGAGCATGGAGACTTCGTCTTCGGCGCGAGGCTGGGTGAGGATGAGCAGGGCGTCGTGTTGATGAAGCTGACCTCCTCGGGCCGGCTCGTGCGGCTGTTCCGCGCCTCGGACCGCGACTCAACCCTGCTCCAACTGGCGGCCGCGCGCGCCTCGTCGTCGACCTCGTCGAGGGCGCTGTCGGCTCCTCGCCCCAGTTGCTGGACACGAACCCCTTCAGGAGCGAAACGTTCTTCCACACGCGCGCCCATGCCTATTTCGCGACAGGCGACACCGGTTCGTCGCTCTGGGCGGTGAAGACCGACGCTGTCTGTCTCGCCCCGTGAGCGCCGTGAAAGAGCCTCGGGTGGAGACGACGCTCGAGGCGGGTTCACGGCGAGGCGCCCTCCCGCCATGGAGGAGTCGGCCCCCCAGGAACCCTGGGAATGATTCCCAGCTCCGTGACGACACCGGGCCGGACGAAGACGCGTCGGGTCGAATCGGACCGGTCGGGACCCTCGTGCAGCAGCCCTCCCAGGGAGGACTCTCCTGGCTTGACCCCAGCGAGGAAGAACGTCCCATCGGGGTCGACACGGAAGGTGGGTCCCAGCCACCAGTTGTCGACGACGACGGCTTCTTCGTTGACCATGGGGCTCTGGCGATAGCGTTCGGCGAGGTACTCATCGAGGAACGAGAGCCGGCCCCGGACTCCCCCCGTCTCCTTCAACACGATGTCCGCCACCACGCGCGAGCCCTCCTCCGCCGGCGGGAGGGTGATGGAGCCCGCGCGTCCATCCTCCGTCCACGCATGGATGACCTGCGTGCCCTCCGCCTGGGGTCGGACGACGAACCCCGAGCCGCTGAAACGGAAGCGATAGAAGCTATCGCCCGAGTTGCCACACCTCCTGCTGTAGTACCCGTTCCACCACTGCGGCACCGACACGTAGAAGCCATCCACGGGCACGCCATCTTCCCTCACCACGTGCCCCGCGAGCTCGAAGCCCTCCGGGACATGGTCGGCCCTGGGCCAGTTCAGGACGCGGCCCTGCTTCATCGACACCTTGAAGGGGAGCCGGAAGACATTGGAGGCCCCTTCCGTCACCGTCACGGTCCGAGCATTGTAGAAGACGTTGGGCCCATGGAAGGCGACATCATGGTCCCCAGCCTCGACCAGTCCGGTCCAGCGACCGTCCTCCTGGCGCGCCAGGGTGGCATCGACCATGTGCGCCTCGAGCTGCGTCTTCCACCTCCGAGGCCCCTCCGGAACGAGCGTCACGGGGACGAACGGTTTCAGGGAGATATCCAGCCGCTCCTCCCTCTCGCCTTCCCGGAGGACGACCCTGCGCCGAAGCGACTCGTTGCCCATCCAGCGAACATTCACGATGCCCTCCGCCGGCCACAGGTCCCTGACCTCGTAGCGGCCTTGCGCATCCGTCGTGCCGAACACGGACTCCCGATCCATGTCCAGGAACACCTCGACCGAGACATCCGGAGCGGGCGTCCCATCCGGCGCCAGGACGACGCCACGGAGGGTGGTGCTCTCCCGCATGGGGAACGTCAGGCTCAGCGTCCCTCCCGCCACCAGTCCGACGTTCGGCTCGCAATGCTCGAGGTACCCCGGCCCCTTCGCACAGAGGTGGTAGATGCCCGCGCGCACGTCACGCAGGAGCGCCGTGCCCTGCTCGTCCGTGGACGCCGACATCTCGACCTTTCGCGTCAACCTGATGAAGCCCTCCGGCCCGTCCGGCGCCAGGAGTGTGACGGAGACGCCTTCGAGCGGCTCACCCGTCGCCTCGGAGTGCACGCACGCGACGACGCGCCCCGTCCCATTCAGGGTCGGCGCCTCCGGTTTCAAAAGAGGCGCGGGAGTGGATGGCAAGGGAGGTGGCCGTTCATCGAGCTCCTCCCGCGACAGGAGGGGCCGCACCCGCGGCTCTTCCCCGGGCCACAGCCGCGTGCGCAACCATCCACGAATGCTCGGCAACGCCGTCTCGTCCGGGCCACAGGGCCCCAGGTACTCCAACGAACGGAGCCCCTCTCGCAGCACCGCGGCGGTCGATAGCGAGACCACCACCCCCAAGAAGGCCATCCATCGTGAGCGCGTGGACATCGACATCGAGCCCTCCAGAGAGCGCGTGGACCCCTGCCCCCGAGGGAAACAGTAACCGAATCCACAACGGCCACACCACCCGTGGGGGCCTCGAAGACCCGTCCACACCTCGGCCGCCTCCGACATTCGCGGAGATTTGTCATCGGGTTTCACGAACATCCTCGATGCATCATGAAAATGCCCGCCCGTGACGGCACGGGTCTTCACGAGTCCTGAAGACACGGAGCGCCTCATGGGAAGGTCGGCATCCAGGCGAGACCGACGCGACGAACCCGCAGTGAGCTGAAGTCGGAGTCCCCGCGTCGCCACCGGCCCTCACCGGGTGGCGGCGCAACCTGCCTGGGAGGACGGGGCGACGCGTCGCCTGGATTCCATCCCGGTGCGTCCTTTCCTCGACAGTTCCCCGTCCCCGCCTCCTCCGTGTCCCGGGTTGCCGGTGGCAGGATCTCCTTCCGGAACCGAGGGCGACGTCGCTCGGGTTCCGCGCCGGGCTTCACGCTGTCTGGGGAGGGAACAGCCATGAAGGCAGACACGTCCGAGCGGGGCCTCGAAATCTCGCTTCGTCAGGAGACGCAGCGCCGGCTCGGGATTCGAATCACGGAGCCAGACACGCCCGTGGCGTCATTCGGCGCGCGGGCGCTGGAGTCCATGCCCCGGGACAAGGGGGTGGAGGTCATCCCCACGCGGCGCGACCTGCGGTTGGAGCTGGTGGGTCCTCCGCCGCCAGGGCTTCCGATTCGCGGGCTCGAGGCCATCGTCGAGCGCTTCGGCTATCCCTCGCTGCTGGTGCAGCAGGACACCTTCGACATTCCCATCGCGGACACCTGGCGCGCGCTGCTGGAGGTCCACCGACTCAAGCTGGAGCGCATCGTGCGCTCCGTGGGGCGGGTGGAGCTGGAGAACCACGAGCGGGAGTGGCTCGGCACGGCCTGGATGGTGGCGCCGAACATCGCCGTCACCAACCGGCACGTCGCCGTGCACTTCGCGGTGACGACGGACCAGGGGTGGGAGGTCGGGCGGAACCCGTTCGGTGTCCCCTATGGCGTCTTCATCAACTTCGCGGCGGAGTACCTTCAACCCACCGTGCGACGGGTCCAGGTGAAGCGGGTCCTCTATGTCGCGCCACAGACCCAGGAGGCCCCGGACATCGCGCTGCTGGAGGTCGAGCCCGGGGCGGACGTTCCTCCGCCGCTCCCGCTCTTCGTGGGGACGCCGACGCGCAGCCGCTTCATCGCCGCCGTCGGCTATCCGGCCTACGACCCGGAGCGCAACAGCCCGACCGACATGGCGCGCATCTTCGACAACGTGTACGGCGTGAAGCGGCTGGCGCCCGGGGAGATCAAGCTCGTCCAAGGGCAGTCGTTCACGCACAACGCCACCACCCTGGGCGGCAGCTCTGGCTCTCCCATCGTGGACCTGGAATCGGGGTGCGTCATCGGGCTGCACTACGCGGGCGAGTACCTGAAGGCGAATCTCGCGCTGTCCAGCGAGTCGATTGCCCAGACACTCCAGCTGGTGAAGCCGGGGCTCGCCCCCACGGCGCCGCCACGTCCGGGCCCGTCCCTCGACGCGCCCCCGGAGGAGACCCCCACGAACCTGGAGGCGCGCAAGGGATATGACCCCGAGTTCCTCGGCAAGGGAGCGCTGGCGGTGCCACTGCCCGACGTCACGGGGGTCCAATCTTTGCTCGCGCCGCTGCTCGCGGACCCGTCGAAGCACGTGCTGAACTACACGCATTACTCCGTGGCGATGAACCGGGTGCGGAGGCTGGCGTTCTTCACGGCGTCGAACATCGACGGGGAGACGGCCCAGGCCATCAAGCGCAAGGGAAAGGAGCAGTGGTACTTCGACCCGCGCATCGCGCGGGAGCACCAAGCGGGCGGGGACCTCTACACGAACAACCAGTTGGACCGGGGTCACCTGACGCGCCGCCTGGACCCGGCGTGGGGCGACAAGACCATGGCCATGGCGGGCGAGCGCGACACGTTCTTCTGGACCAACTGCTCGCCCCAGCACGCCACGTTCAACCAGCGCATCTGGTTGGAGCTGGAGGACTATATCCTCGAGAACGCCGTCAACGAGGGCTTCAAGGCCATCCTCTTCACCGGCCCCCTCTTCCGCGACAGCGACCCCGAATACCGAGGCATCCTGCTGCCGCGTGCCTTCTGGAAGGTCGCGGTGATGGTCACCACGGGGAAGAAGCTGAGCGCCACCGCATACATCGTGAGTCAGGCCAATCTGTTGACCCAGCTCGAGTTCACCTACGGGCAGTTCAGGACGTACCAGGTGCCCGTGTCCAAGGTCGCGCAGCTCACGCGGCTCGGGTTCGGCCCGCTCGCGGCGCACGACCCGCTGGGGGCGGGTCCGGGGGGTGGAAACATCCGTGAGGTGGCTTCGGCTGGCGACATCCTGCTGTAGCGCGACCGGGTGGGTTCGCCTGTGGTGAGAGGTACGTGGGCGCTCCCACCCATTGAAGTACCGCGAGCACTGGCCGCAGGATGGGCATCCTCATGCCAAGACCGCCGCGAACCGCCATGCTGCTCCTCGCCGTCCTCCTGGCCCCCGTGGCGGCGACCGCCGAGACCTGGCTCATCGTGCCCGAGCACTCGAGCTTCCGCCCCCCCAACGGCTCCTTCATCACCGGCACCATCTCGGGAACGCTGGTCATCGAGAGCGGGAAGCAGCCGGAAGTGGCGCTCTCGGTCTCCTTTCATGACCTCGTCATCCACCATCCCGCCGTCCGCCGCCCTCCTCGCGAGGAGATGAAGCTCGCGCTGGGCGAGGCCTCCTTCAAGACGACTGAGTACAAACCCGGCATCGTCACGACCATCACCGGCACCTTCCAGGCGAATGGCAAGACAGCGCCGGCCAGCTACACCTTGGGTCTGCAAAATTCCGTCGAGGACCCCTTCACGGGACAGGTCACCCGGGTCGCGAACTTCACCAACGACTCTTTCGAGCAGCCGTCGTTCCAAGCGACGCTCGTCAAGCAACGGGAGCCGTGGGAGTGGCTCCAGCAACCCGAGGGAGCGAAGACCGCGGGCAAGGGCCCCTGGGGTGTCCTGGTGGGGCTCGCCATGCCAGGAGAGGTGCTCAAGACCTACTTCATCACCGCGACGGAGATCACCCCGTTGGGTCAGGGGCTCGCCGTGCCACGCAAGGACGGGTGGTGGGTCGTCGATGCGTATGAGGGCAACGTCGTGACCAGTCCCGCGAGCACGCTCACGCGGAAGGACTACGAAGAGTATACGGCGAGGGACAACAACTGCGCGGACGGCAGCACGGGGGGAACCCTCATCGAGTTCCTGTATGCCGGCCCGGACTTCATCTCGTATGACTCCACCTTCTGGAAGGAGTCCTGCCATGGCCCCAACGAAACCAGGGACCGTTCGATCGTGACGAGGCTGTACTACGACCACGAGAACGACCGCGACGAGTCCTCCATCGAAAGCGCGCTTGGCCCCGAGGCGAAGGCCGCGCTCGACCCGATACTCGAGAAGCGGTGCCCCGGCGACAGTTGCAGCGACCCCCGCGAGGAGCGGTACTTCTGGGGCCTCACCCCCATGCGCCTGTTCGCGGCGATTCCCGGGGGCTATGACCCCACCGAAACGAAGTACGAGACGGTGCCGCTTCCGGTGAAGCTGCTCGCGGCGCTCAAGCGCCCCTCGCGCCATGTCGCGGCGGACTTGCAGCATCCGCTCCCTCCGCCGGGTCCGGGGGTGACGGAGCCAGGACGGGCCTCCGCGGCGATCATCGCCCCGGATGGGAGCTTCGAGCTGCGCATCCATGACAACGCAATCGTCGTCTGGGCGGGCTCCAAGCAGGTGGGCACCATCACCGAGACGGGCTGCCGGCTGGTGATGGAGGAGTGGGCTTCAGGGAAGGCGACCGTGGCGCGCTGGAGGAAGCAGGCCGCGTCCGTGCTCGCGAACGCGCCCCGGCCCAAGGAGTGATGCGTGGACGCCGCGAGGCCCTCACCTGGCTCGCGACGAGGGAATGGGGATGACGACGAAAGAGGGCTCCGCGGTGGACAGATATGAACTCGCACGGGAGCTGGCCGAACGGCTCGGGCGAATCGACGGTGTCCTCGCCGTGGTGCTCGGAGGGTCCCAGGCACGCGGCGACGCGGACGCGAAGTCCGACATCGACCTGGGCATCTACTACCACCCGGAGCGCCCGCCCTCCCTCGTCGAGCTGCGTACGCTCGCCGGGGAGGTGGACGACCACCACCGCGCCGAGGCCGTCACCGCCTTCGGTGACTGGGGGCCCTGGATCAACGGAGGAGCGTGGCTCGACATCCAAGGTGTTCGCGTGGATTGGCTCTACCGGGACGTGGCGAAGGTGGAGCAGACGATTTCGGACTGCCGCCAGGGCCACTGGACCGCGAACTACCAACCGGGGCATCCCCATTCCTTCAACAGCTACATCTACATGGGGGAGGCGCACATCGCCCGGCCCCTCGTCGATGCCCACGGCGTCTTCGCCAGGCTCCAAGCGCTGACGACGCCCTATCCCGAGGCACTGGCGAAATCCATCGTCCAGCGCTTCGCCTGGGAGGCGGGCTTCGCCCTGGAGACGAGCCACAAGGCCATCGAGCGCGGCGACGTGTACTACGTCACCGGGTGCGCCTTTCGCGCTGTCTCCACGATGATCCAGGTTCTGTTCGCCCTGAATGGCCGCTACTGCATCAACGAGAAGCGCTCCCTTGCGCTCGTCGACGACTTCCCGCTGGCCCCCGCCCGCTTCTCGGCCATCGTCACGGAGGCCCTCTCGGGCCTCGGGACGGACGCGAGCCATTTGCGGCCTCGCGTCCAGTCCCTGGAGAAGCTGGCCGCCGAGACGATGGCCTTGTGCAAGGCGAGGTTCCCGGAGCTGTAGCCGCGCCACCGGCTCAGACTGCGAACGCATCGCTCCTTCCTCGCGAGACCGCCACCTCCCGTCCTCATGACCGCGGTCCGTGTGGCGATGGAGTCGCGGCGACAACGAAGACACACCGACCTGCCCGGTCGACCGCGACATCCGTGGCAATGGGACTTGTGGTCCCTACGGGCCCCCTACTCCGTGTCGTCGCCGAGAGACGGCAGGCCTACGGGGCGGTCCAGATGGCGGCGATGCCCTCGTTCACCGAGGCGCCGCCCGCCGTGTCGATGAAGATGGACCGGATGCGCTTGGAGGATTGGAAGCCCACGAACTCGAAGGCATTGGGGTTCGTGTCGAGCACCGCGTCCTCGAAGACCTCCTGGGTCGCGTCCGTGAAGGTCAGGGTCACCTTGTGCTGGCCCAGGCGGTTCGTGAGCAGCTCCAGGCCCACGGACGAGACGGGGCGCAGGAAGGCAATCTCGAAGTCATCCTCGCCATTGGCGAGAATCGTGGGCTTCACGGGCAGGGGATTCGTGTTGTTGTGGTTCCAGCCGGGCCCGACGAAGCACAGCCACGCATTGGCGCGAGGAGCCAGGACGTTGATGGTGGGCGCGCTGGAGCCCCACGGCAGGTCGATGCCCGGTGGCGTCAGGACGCAGCTCGACGCCGCCCCCGAGGGATGGTCGGGATACGCGGCGAACGCGTCCGCGGGGAACGGAACCAGGGTGGCCCCGGTGGCCGCCATGAAGTCCGCCTGCACGGTGAAGACCTGGGCCAGCCCCTGCCCCTGAGTGCCGAGCCCCTCCGATTCTGCGCCCTGCGTCGGGGCACCACACGAAACCAGGACGCCACAGCCAAGGACCCACATCGACCCGCGCATGTTCATCGCCGCTTCTCCTCTCCAGGTGTTTAGCCCCCGGAATTCACTGCTCACACTGCGGGAGAAGTCGCGACGAGACAAGATTTCCGGCTCGGGTGTCCGTTGTCACACGAAGATGATGTTCCAGCGCTCCAAAAGTATCGACCATCCAGTCGGGCGACAGGCCCCCCCTGAAGTGCCTGTACCCAGGGGATGACCTTCGCGAAGCGTCATTCAGCCGTGCGCCGCCAGAAGGCTCCTTCCCGCACGAAGTGCTCTTGGACCCATCGCTCGCTGGCAGGGGACAGCTGCCATTCCCCACGCCCTTCGAGCACCAGGCCGTCACAGCGCGCGAGCAGCGGGAGGATGGTTCGCTGCGAATGCGCATCCTCGAAAGCGGCGCCCGCGGAGGCGAAGGTCGCGGGTGAGGTCAATGCATCATTCAGCATGAGCCCGTAAGGGTCGACGAGGACGGGAGTCCCCTCTGGGATTCCAGGAAGCCGCCCAGCGGCGATGGCCCAAGCCGGCTCGAAGGTACAAAGGGCCGAATCCTTGGGGACGGACGCCCGAAGCTCACTCCCGAGCGCGAGCAGGAAACGGTCGCGCTGATTCGCCGAGCGGATGGCCGAGGGCAGCGGCGAGAGGACGATGAGCATCACCGTGGCGGCGATGAATGCGAACCGAGTACGTGAACGGGTGTCTGCCCAATGCAGCAACACGGAAGCCCCCAACCCCGCGAGGACCGCCATGGTGGGCGCCAGATGGGCGTTGTATTGCGTCCAGTAGCTCTTCGACGACAAGAAGGTCGCGAGCGTCAGAACCAACGCGGCCGCGAAGAGGCGCTCGGCGACAGCCTCCCTTCGCCGGGTCCTGGAGAGAGCCACGACCAGCCCCCAGACGCAGAGGACGGAGAGGCCCACGCGTCCATCCCCCAGAATCATGAGGAGCCGGGACCAGGCCCCCAGCTCGCCATCAGGAGGGCGCAGCAGTTGGAAGCGAAGGAGGCCATCGAACATCGCGGATGGGGCGAGGACGAAGAAGGGGCCCAGCCAAGCCAGGCCCACGGCCGCCGCGACGAGCAGGACCCGCAGCACGCGTCTTCCCTGGCCAGCCATGCCGCGAGCCCACACCGCGGCGATGACCCAGGCGCCCGCCGTGAGCTTGATGGCACATGCGGTGGCGAGTAGGACTCCGGCCAGCAGGTCTCCCTTCCACCGTGAATCCTCCGCGCCTTTCCGCAGCCAGACCCATGCCATGCCAAGGCAGGAGAGATTGAGGAATGCCTCCAGGAAGGGCCCGCGCTCCGCGGCCGCGGCTTCGGGAAAGACCGCATAGGCGAGTGCCGCCACGACCCCAGCCCTGAGGCCCCATTGCTCCTGGGCAATGCGTCCGCACAGGAACGTGCTCAGCGCCCCGAGCCCCGGGATGAGCCAGCGAGCCACCGTGAAGGCCAGCGCCGCATCGAAGCCGCGCGCGAGCGCCGCCACCGGCGCCAGCAACACGGCAATCCCAGGTGGGTGGACGAAGAAGTAGTCGCGGTAGGGCAATACGCCATGGGAAAGAAGTGCGGCGGCGCTGAAATAGACGCCCTCGTCGTAGTCCACCGGATGCCCCAGGGCGCCGCCCCGATGGAAGAAGCCCGCGATGCGCAACAGCCATGCCCCCGAAGCGATGAGCACCAGGGGCCACCAGGGCCGGATGGTGGAGGTATTCGCGGAACGCACCTGAGCACGCGTACCAAAGGGGTACCCGGGTGTCGAGAAGAGTCAAGTCAGCTCATGCGGCACGTGCCGTCAGCCGACTCTCCGACTTGGAACTCCGACAGTCAGAGAGTCCGACCCAATCCCTGACGAAGTCCATGGCTTTCCAACCAGGTCTTCACTGTATCGCACCGGATTGTTGAGACACCAGGTTGGTCGTAACTCCACTCTGGGGATTCCCTGAGCCAAGGAGCATCATCGGTGCTCCGTTGACGGACCGGTGGATAGAACTGGGGCTCGACTGTGTACCGCACCGGATTGTTGAGACACCAGGTTGGTCGTAATCAGGCCGCCTGTTTCAGCATCAGCTCCCGCCGGGTCTGACTCGGCGAGAGGAAGTGGTGGCGCTCCAGCAGCCAGTGCTCGTTGTAGCGGTGAGCCCAGTCCAGCAGGGCCTGCCGCAGTTCCTCCACGGTGGAGAAGGAGTGCACCCAGAGCAGCTGCTCCTTGAGGGTGCGGATGAAGCGCTCGGCGCAGCCGTTGCCCTCGGGGCTGCGGACGAAGGACGGGCTGGACGCGGCGCCCAGGAAGCGCAGCTCGTTCTGGAAGGCCTCCGAAGTGTACTGGCTGCCGTTGTCGTGGCGGATGCTCAGCCCCGCTGCCACGCCCCGACCGTACGCGCCGAAGCGAGCCTTGACGCCCTGGCGGATGGGCTCGAGGGCCTCGAAGCGGTTTCCCACCTTGGCCGCGTGGATGCCGACGCACTCGGCGGTGGCGTGGTCCACGGCGATGAAGACAGTGGCCTGGCCCTCCAGCGTCGTCACGGTGCAGGTCGCATCGGTACCCCACATGACGTCGGGCATGTCGGTGATGAGGGTGCCGTCGTGGTGGCGAGGGCCCAGCCCCCGGCGGGCACGGCCCGGGGCCAGCAGTCCCGCCTCGCGCATCAGCCGCAGGCAGCGGGCCTTCGAGGTGCGCACGCCATGGGCCCGCAGCCGGGCCCATACCTTGCGGTGCCCCTCGCCCAGGAACGGCGAGCGGGCCAGCACGCCGCGGATGGCCTCCAGCAGCGCCTCGTCCGTCAATGCCGTCTTGGGGCCACGCCGGGCCGCCGGAAGGGCCTGGGCCTGACGACGGGCCCGGTGCCGGTACACCGTGGCACGGGGCACGCTCCAGGTGGACGTCACGAGCGCCAGGCCGTACGGCTTGCCACTGGAAGGCCGAGAGCTGGGCGCTCATCCTCTCAAGAAACCCTGGGGCGGAGGACTGGAAGCCCACGCCCCTGCGGCCTGCCGCCTGGCTGGGCCTCCTGGTCCGGCATGTGCCCCGAGGGGCGGCACGGCCTCTGCTCCGGCCCGGTGCACAGCTCGCAGCGCACCCGGCCGCAGCTATCCTCGGCCCCTCTGCACCAGCCCGCCGCCCTCAACTGGGCTCCTATCCGTCCTATACTTTCCGAGCAGGCCGCCGCGCTCCTGGCCCCGGTGGGGCGCATTCCGGAGATGGATCCGCAGAGCTTCATCCTCGTGGAGGACGGGCGCATCTACGAGCGCTCCACCGCGGCCCTCCGCGTCGTGCGACGGCTGAGCGGCGCCTGGAAGCTGCTCTACGCCTTCATGCTGGTGCCCAGGCCCCTGCGCGACGTCGTCTACGGACTCATCGCGCGCAACCGCTACCGCCTGTTCGGCAAGGCCGAGTCCTGCCGCATGCCCACGCCCGAGCTCCGCGCCCGCTTCTTGTGAGCACGTGAGGGCAATGGCCTGCATCCAACCCAGCAACTCGGTACATGGCGGCGACAACGCGTCGCCGCATGCGAGGGGGGCCGGAGGAGGCCCCCCCCGGCTACGTCATTCCCAGCGCCGCCATTCAGCGCCGTCGAATGAGCAGATGTTCTTCTGTCCAATCGACCAGAGCACGCCCTCCGCATCAGTCAGCTTGTAGAAACTCTTCGGGGCATTGCGGCCGAAATCGACAGCCACCAGCGTCCCTCCCTCGAGCACATACAACGCGCTCAGGGTCGCCACATAGAGGCGCCCGCTGAACCACCGAATGTCCCAGAGGTCTTCCCCCAGCCCCGTCTTGACGACCTCCCACTTGTTCCCGCGCCCACGCAACAACGTCCCTGACTGCCCGCCCGCGTAGACCTGTCCATCTCCGGCGCAGCACACCGCGGTCAGGATGACCTGGGCTGGGCTCGAACACTGCGTCCACGCCCCCTGGTCGCAGTGCCATATCTCCCCGTCCCAGCCGACCGCGTAGAGGTCTTTCGCATCGAAGCCATCGAGCGCCTCGAACCCCACGACCTGGTCGCCCTTGGCCTTGGGCGCATGCATGGCGCGCCAGCGCCCTTCCCCTTCGCGTCGGAAGACCTCCCGCCCCATGCCGAAGGCATGGGCCTGCCCCGCGATGCACGCGCAGCCCCGAAGGTCCGAGGGCTTGGAGATCGTCTCCGAGCCCTCTTTTCCGCCCACGTAGGTGAAGACCTTCCCGTCGCCGGAGACCACCACCAGCTTCTCGCTCGGCTCCTTCGCGACACACATGCCCGCCACGTTCCAGGGAAGGTCCGCGACGCTGCCGAGCGCGCCCTTGTAGACGCCTCCAAGCCGCGTGTGTGCGACGGACTTCTTGTGCAGCTTCTTGTCCTGCATCGCCAGATAGACAAGGTCCTTGTACCTCGCCGCTCCGCGGGAAAGCAGGTGCTCCTTCGACACACCGAGACTCGCCATCTCATGCTCCATGAAGAGGGACTCTCTCCGTTCCGAGACGAGTCCTTCCGTCCACGAGCCCGTGGCTCGAGGCGTGGGGCCTTCATACCTGATCCCCCACGAGCAACGAGCCCTTCGTGGCATGAGTCAACGGTGCGCCACCGCTAACGGTCGATCATGCGTTGTTGGGCGGGCGAGTACCGGTCACCCATCGGCTCGAGCTTCGAGGCACGCTCCTCGATTTCGCGAAGCTCGCTTGCACTGAGGACGACGTTCACTGCGTCCGCGTTCTCGCGCATGCGCTCCGGCTTTGTCGTGCCAGGAATCGGGACGATATAAGGCTTCTGGGCGAGCACCCATGCGAGCGCGATCTGGCCGGGCGTGGTGTTCTTCTCCTGGGCAATCCTCGAGAGAAGCTCCACGAATGCCTGGTTCACTTGAAGGTTCTCAGGCTTGAATCGGGGGAGGGTGCTCCGGAAGTCCGAAGACTCGAAGGTCGTGGTCGGAGCGAGCCTTCCCGTCAGGAAGCCCTTGCAGCGCGGTCACGGGTTGCACGGAATGCGCGCGACGAATGGTTCGCGCCCCGGCTTCGGAGAGGCCGGAGTGCTTGACCTTCCCCTCGCGGATGAGGTCCTTCACCGCGCCGGCGACGTCCTCGTTCGGCACGGTCGGGTCGACGCGGTGTTGGTAGTAGAGGTCGATCGCGTCGACTCTCAGCCGCTTCAGGGACCGCTCGACGGCCTGCTTGATATGGTCCGGGCGGCTGTTGAGCACACTCCACCGCGCTTCTCCCTCCTGCGCCGGGGCGAACCCGAACTTCGTCGCGATGACGACGCGACCACGGAACGGAGCGAGCGCCTCGCCCACGAGTTCCTCGTTGACGAGCGGGCCATACACCTCCGCGGTGTCGAAGAAGGTGACGCCCTTCTCGACCGCCGCGCGGAGCAGAGCGATCATCTCCCCCTTGTCCTTCGGAGGCCCGTAGCTCCAGCTCATCCCCATGCAGCCCAAGCCGATGGCTGAGACCTCGAGTCCTTGTCGTCCAAGCTTACGCGTTTGCATCATGCTCCTCCTGCTGGTTCGTCTCCTTCATTCGTTCAGGGAGCGGGCGGGAGGGGTTTGGCGCTGAGCTGAATCGGGATGGCCTCCCGCAGCCGACGCGACACTATCATTTCGCTCGTTGCCTCGAGGTAGTGCTGAAAGTGAGGCGTCGAGCGGTGCAGCTCATAGGCGGCGTCGTTCGCGTAGAGCTCGAGGAACGTGAGCTTCGCCGGGTCCTCCTTTGAGGCCACGGCGTAGAGCACGACGACCCCCGGCTCCTTCGCGATGGATTCCGTCATCTAGGGTTGTACGATGGCCAGGTACGTCTCGAGCCGAGCAGGGTCGATGTCGAGCTCGGCGATGCGTACGGTCATCGCCCCGCGTGCGGGCGATGCGGGGGCGGGTGGTGCCAGCGCCGCGTCGTACTGCTCGTCCGTGACGTGCTCCATCCATTCGACGACCTTCCCGTCGACGCCTTCTTGAATCGCGGTGTGGGTCATCGCCGTTGTGCTGGTGGCTCCCTCAAGCGGGGGCGGAGCTGGGGCTGGAGGAGGAGAGCCCGGCCCTGGCTGCGACAGTGGAAGCACCTGGTATTGCCCTCGCGGCCTGCGAAGCTGGCCCCGGCACAGGGTCCACCCCAGAGCGCGTGGTGTTGAGCCCCAAGCACCCACTGTGACCTGTAAGCCCACGCCCCTGCGGCCTGCCGCCTGGCTGGGCCGCTTGGGCCGGCATGTGCCCCGAGGGGCGGCACGGCCTCTGCTCCGGCCCGGCGCACAGCCCCCAGGGCACCCGGCCGCAGCTATCCTCGGCCCCTCTTCACCAGCCCGCCGCCCTCAACTGGGCTCCTATCCGTCCTATACTCGCTCTTGCTCGACGTCTGGCCGCCCTCGCTCGCTGGTGACCAGTCCCTTCTTCTTTCGCGAGGCCCCGAAGACGCACCATTATCCGACCCAATTTGGGTCGACTCATTGGGCAGCCCTGGTGCTTGCCCATGAGGACGGCGAGCTCGGCGAGCGTCGTGCCCGCATGCTCATCCACCAGGGCCTTCACCCGGGGCAATTCGTTGTCGGCGACCCGCTTCGGCATGCCCCGCCATAGGGGGCGCGCGGCTGCACCTGGCCCGTCTCCCGCTTCAATCGCAGCACCCGGTTTACTGTCGCACGGCCCACACGGGACTCCTCTGCCAACTCTTCGTACGAATTGCCGCTCTCCTCACGAACATCAAGGATGCGTCGACCTAAGTCCTCGGAAATCGGTCGGGCCATCCCCTGAGTAGATCATGCATGGCGGATCGGCTCAACCGAGCTCCGCTGTCAGATTTGACAGGAGGCATCCCACCCTCCTTGGTCCCTCCGCGCCAGTCCGACACTCTCAACGGAGGCCCTCTCCGTCCTATGCCCATTAAAATTGCAAATCTCATTCCTGGAAATAGAATGAAATCCAGGCAACGCAGAATACAAATGTCCCTGGCACCTTTCCAACGGACAGCCCCCACTCATTATGACCAATCGAGCCCACTTGAACACGAACAGACACCCGCCCCCTCTGCCCACCTATCCCCACATCGCCTCCGCTGGCAAGATATCGCTATTGATCACCCTTAGCGGACTCATTTTCGGATGCGGCCCCGTCAGAGATCCTCCCACACTCTCTCAACAGTCAATGCAGCTTGATGACGACATCTGGTATGGGAGTTTAACCTATGTCCATGAAGAATGGGGAGACTCCAGCAGCAACACCACTATTGGATGCGCCACTGAACGCTCAACAGACACCAGAAAGGGCATCACCACCATCGACGTGACCTCCAACGAAACCGGCACCACATTCAACATCAAAAGAACATACTCCCTCCGAAGCGACGAGTACTCCAAATTCTGCAACGAGTGCGCCTACACCACAGTCTACACATCAAAAACATTCGCATCGGGCTCAATTGGGGGCATCATCAACGCTGACATTGACTTCGAAGGCGACTATGCCTTCGTCAATCCTCAGCCGGACGACTTCATCTCTGAATCCTCGGTCAACACAACCAAAACCGAAAGCTGTGCCCCCCCCACAGAGACCATTGTTAGATCCAGCGGCGAAATTTACGCGGAGATTTGGGAATCAAGCAATTGGACCACCGGTCCCACTCCAGGCAGCTATATCCTCTATGGCTCTCGCACCGACGGGGGAGAGCTGGGCGAGGGCCATTACTACCAGGAGACAGTCACTTGGCGGTTTTCGAATAGACCCACAGTAGAGCTGGTTATTGACGCGGTCGACGGGACCAATGGCAATCCATTCGACACCTGGCGTCCGAAGGCAGTCCTCTGGAACGGCATCGGAACTGAGCCCACGGAGCCGGGCGCACTGCTTGAGCTCGAGGCTCATCTCGACCCAACCCCAACCAGTTCCTCCCACCCCCTCCCCAAAGCCACAAAAATCACCTTCAAGCTGCTCCGTTCTTCGACCGTTCCTGGCACAGCCATGAACTCCCCGCTGACCGATCCCCAAAACAGCCCACGAGATCTCCAGTTCGAAGCGACCCGTAACACCCTATCCGCGGACCGCGTGTTCGTCGACATGGACACAGTGAGCACCCCGCCCGGGCTCCATGAATTCGCAACCGCGACCCTCTCCACCTTCGATTGGGGAGCCTATGGCGAAGTCACAGCGGAAGCACTTCTCGAAGATGGGTCAACCCTGGTCGCTCGATTCCGGGGCAGCGGAGAGCCCATGCGCATTCCCATGCGACATCCCCTCTCCTACATCGCCGACTCCTGGAAGGCGTCGAATGGCAAGCTCGATTCCGATGACATCGAGGACGATGAAGTCCTTCCTGGTGGAGGCGATGGTCACACCGGAGATGGCCTCAGTCTTTATGAGGAATATCGAGGCTTCGTGGCCTCCGGCACGCGCGTGGACCCAGACCCTATGCTAGTTGATTTCCATCTCTTCAATGGATTCCCAACCGACTCGGCAAGCTATCCCACGGTGTCCGAAGGCGCCTCGTTATTCGAGGGCATTACTGGAATGAAGGTTCACAAGAACTACAGTTCGGAGGACTTCGAATTTCCAGATACGCCGCTGGACCCCGACCCGACCAAACGCATCATCAACTTCAATGCGCTCACCGAAGGCCACCGACACCTCGTGGACCAGCACCTGATTATGGTTATGCGGGCCTCTAGCGCGACGGAGGATTCCAACGCCATTAACGGCCCCAGCAGTCCCCTGAGCCATCCCCTCATATGAAGCCGAGCGCTTCTTGGAAGACCGGGTGGCGGTGGAGGAGTTCGGCGAAGCGCTCGACGAGGGGCCGCAAGCGCTCTTCCTTCATCATGGGGATGGCCTGGTAATA